>JAJUGB010000042.1 GCA_029268595.1 Alcaligenaceae bacterium
ATCAACGAGAACATGGTCGGTCACAAGCTCGGCGAGTTCGCCCTGACCCGTACGTTCAAGGGTCACGTGGCGGACAAAAAGTCCAAGAGGTAAGTGATGGAAACTACAGCAATTATCCGTGGAGTCCATATTTCCGCGCAGAAAACCCGTCTTGTAGCGGATCTCATCCGTGGCAAGTCTGTGGCTCAAGCGCTGAATATCCTGACTTTCACACCTAAGAAAGCCGCGGGCATCGTCAAGAAGGCGCTTGAATCCGCGATTGCCAACGCCGAGCATAACGACGGCGCCGATATCGACGAACTGCGTGTCACCACCATCTACGTCGATAAAGCACAGTCGATGAAGCGTTTTTCCGCCAGGGCCAAGGGCCGCGGTAACCGTATCGAGAAGCAGACTTGCCACATTGTGGTCAAGGTCGGCGTTTAAGGAGTCACAATGGGACAGAAAGTTCACCCGATTGGGTTCCGCCTCGCGGTTAACCGCAACTGGACCTCGCGTTGGTACGCCGACGACAAAGCCTTCGGCGGCATGTTGGGCGAAGATATCCGTGTTCGCGAGTATCTCAAAAAGAAACTCAAGAACGCCTCTGTGGGCCGCGTCATCATCGAGCGCCCTGCAAAGAACGCTCGCATCACCATTTACTCGGCACGTCCGGGCGTGGTGATTGGCAAGCGCGGCGAGGACATCGAAAACCTGAAGGCCGATTTGCAGCGTCTGCTGGGCGTGCCTGTGCACGTCAATATCGAAGAGATCCGCAAGCCTGAAACCGATGCTCAACTGGTCGCTGACTCTATTGCTCAGCAGCTGGAAAAGCGCATTCAGTTCCGCCGCGCCATGAAGCGCGCCATGCAGAACGCCATGCGCCTGGGCGCCCAAGGCATCAAGATCATGAGCTCGGGTCGTCTGAACGGCATCGAAATCGCTCGTACCGAGTGGTATCGCGAAGGTCGTGTGCCTCTGCACACACTGCGCGCCAATATCGATTACGGTACGGCCGAAGCTCAGACCACCTACGGCATCATCGGCATCAAAGTGTGGGTCTACAAAGGCGACATGCTGCCTAACGGCGAAATGCCTCCTGAAACCGCTGCTCCTCGCGATGAAGAGCGCCGTCCGCGTCGTGCGCCCCGTGGCGACCGTCCCGATGGCCGCCGTCCCGCGGGCGGGCGTGGTCGTGGGCCCCGCAAGCCTGACGCCGCTGCGGCGCCAGCGCCTGAAGGAGAATAACTATGTTGCAACCGAACCGCAGAAAATATCGCAAAGAGCATAAAGGCCGCAACACTGGCCTGGCGACTCGCGGTGCGCAGGTTTCGTTTGGCGAGTTCGGTCTCAAGGCCACCGGCCGTGGCCGCCTGACCGCTCGCCAGATTGAATCGGCACGTCGTGCAATCAACCGTCACATCAAGCGTGGCGGCCGGATCTGGATCCGTATCTTCCCCGATAAGCCTATCTCGCAGAAACCTGCAGAAGTGCGTATGGGTAACGGTAAGGGCAACCCAGAATTCTGGGTCGCCGAAATCCAGCCCGGCAAGGTGCTTTACGAAATGGAAGGTGTCAGCGAAGAGCTCGCACGCGAGGCTTTCCGCCTGGCCGCCGCCAAGTTGCCGATTCCCACGACCTTCGTGTCGCGTCAAATCGGTGCTTAAGGAGACCAGACATGAAAGCAACGGAACTCCGTAACAAAGATGCCGCCGAGCTCCAGAAAGAGCTCGAGAGCCTGCTGAAGGCCCAGTTTGGCCTGCGCATGCAGCGCGCTACGCAGCAACTGTCAAACACCAGCCAGATCGGCAAGGTTCGTCGCGACATCGCGCGCGTACGCACCGTCATGGCTGAAAAGGCGGGAAAGTAATATGACCGAAACCCAAACTAACCAAGTAGCCAAGCGTCAGCGTACGCTGGTTGGCAAGGTCGTCAGCAACAAGATGGACAAGACCGTCGTCGTTCGCGTCGAGCGTCGCACAAAGCATCCTGTGCTTGGCAAGGTTGTCGTTCGCTCCAAGAAGTACAAAGCGCATGACGAAACCAACCAGATCAACGAAGGCGACACTGTCGAAATCGCTGAGGGTCGTCCCATCAGCCGCGACAAGTCCTGGACTGTCGTTCGCCTGATTGAAGCTGCTCGCATCATCTAAAGCGGCTCCCCCCGTCGGTCATCCCGGCGAGGGGCTCCTGCTTAAAGCGGTACTAACCCTGCACCTCGGTGCGGGGTTTTTTTTTGATGGCACTACAATGTTCCGCGAATGTCGAAACACAAAGGAGACGCGTGTCATGGTTGACACCAGACAAGAGCAGCCCATGGCGCTTGAGGGTGTAAAGGTATTAGAGCTTGGGTCCCTGATTGCGGGCCCCTACGCCACTGCATTGTTGGCCCAATTCGGTGCTGACGTCATCAAAATAGAGTCGCCCGGCACCGGCGACCCCTTGCGCAAATGGCGCAAGATGCACAAAGACACGTCGCTATGGTGGTATACGCAAAGCCGAAATAAAAAGTCAGTGACTCTCGACCTTAAGGCGCCCGAAACTCAGGAACTGGTTCGACAACTGGCAGCGGAAGCGGACATCGTCATCGAGAATTTTCGGCCCGGCACGCTGGAAAAATGGGGATTGGGATGGGAGCAGTTATCCAGTATTAATCCCAATCTCATCATGGTGCGCATTTCCGGCTATGGGCAGACCGGTCCGGCCAGCCAAAGACCGGGTTTCGCCGCGATAGCCGAATGTATGGGTGGTCTGCGCTATGTCACAGGATATCCCGACAGAGCACCTGTGCGCACCGGCGTCAGCCTGGGCGACACGCTGGCGTCCCTCTACGGCACCATCGGCGCTCTAATGGCCATGTACCACCTGAAAGTGAACGGGGGGAAAGGGCAGTTTATTGATGTGGCTTTATATGAAGCCGTATTCGCCGTCATGGAAAGCCTGATTCCCGAGTATTCCGTAACGGGGCATGTACGTGAACGTTCCGGCTCTGCCTTGCCCGGCATTGTGCCTTCCAACACATATCAGTGCGCTGATGGCAGCTACGTGGCCATTGCCGGTAATGGCGACGGTATTTTCAAGCGTCTTATGCACGCCATCGGCCGGCCGGACCTGGCCGACGATCCGGAGCTTGCTCATAACGATGGCCGGGTACGCCATACAGAGATGCTGGACAATGCTATTCTTGAATGGACGCAGAAGCACGATCTGGACGCCATTCTCAAGATCATGGACGAAGCGTCGGTACCTTGTGGCCGCATATACACGGCCGCCGATATCGCGGCAGATGCACATTATCAGGCCCGCGAAATGATCCAGCGTTTTACCTTGCCCGACGGCCAGCCCATAGACCTGCCCGGCATCGTCCCCAAACTTAGCGCTACCCCCGGGCGGACACGCTGGCTAGGACCTGAACTGGGCCAGCATACAAACGAAGTTCTTGCATCCATAGGCGTTACGCCGCAACAACTGCAGCAGTTGCGGGACGCCGGTTTGGCCTGATTGACAAGGAGAGGCCGTGAGTAATACCCCCCGACTGTACATACAGGAAGTTTCGGTTCGAGACGGCTTTCAGATCGAACCGCAGTTTGTGCCTACAGAGCACAAGGTGGCGCTAATCAACGCGTTAAGCCGTACCGGTCTATCGAAAATAGAGGTGACTTCTTTCACCTCGCCCAAGGCGATTCCCAATCTTGCCGATGCCGAAGCAGTGATGCAGCAGATAGATCGGGTTCCGGGAGTCACATACGCTGTGCTGGTGCCCAATGTGCGAGGGTGCGAAAGGGCGCTTTCTTGCGGCGTGGACGAAATCAACGTCTTCATGTCGGCCAGCCGCAGTCACAATATGGCCAATCTTCGCATGCTGCCCGAGCAGTCCCTGGCGCAGTTCGAAAGCATTGTCGAGCACGTGGATGGCCGCGCCTTCATGAACGCTTCGCTCTCCACCGCCTTTGGCTGTCCCTTCGAAGGCGAAGTGGCCGCCGAGCACGTACTTGATCTGATAGAGAAATTTGTGGCAATGGGGATGCAAGGCGTGTCCTTATGCGATACAACCGGTATGGCCAATCCACGCCAGGTCGAGGAGCTCTGCGCCGAGGCGCTTAGACGCTGGCCACACATTGCATTTACCGCTCATTTCCACAATACCCGAGGCATGGGGTTGGCAAACGTCCTTGCGGCACTGCGGGCGGGTGTTCGACATTTTGACGCGTCGTTGGGCGGACTGGGTGGATGCCCTTTCGCTCCTGGCGCCAGCGGAAACGTATGCACCGAAGATATGGTGCATATGCTGCACGCCATGGGCTATGAAACTGGGGTAGACCTGCCATTGCTGTTGCAGGCGGCGCAAACCCTTCCTGACATAGTCGGTCACGACATACCTGGTCAGGTTGTCAAGGCTGGGCCGTGGACCCGTCGTTATCCCTTGCCTGACTCTGCCCGTGCTGCCTTGGAGGCCACGCAAGATAGCGTCTAACCATATTGATATGAGTATGGGTTATAGCAATATTTCATTTTTAAAGATATAGCTGCCGGGGCACAATCAATGTGTCCCCCGTTCCGTCTCATGGTGTAGCAGCCGCTCACCTTGTCACCAACCAATAACTGACGAGTATCCATCATGGCACATGTAGTGAAAGCGCCCGAGATCGTGGCCGTTCCCGTAGCTGACAGCACAGACACCTTCCCGGTGCGCCGAGTCTATTGCGTTGGCCGCAACTATGCCGCGCACGCCCGCGAAATGGGCTTCGATCCCGATCGTGAACCGCCGTTTTTCTTCTGCAAACCGGCCGACGCCGTGCGTCCTGTTGCAGAAGGTGAAACGCTGGATATTCCTTACCCCACGGAAACCAACAACTATCACTACGAAATCGAGCTCGTAGCGGCCATTGGTAAAGGCGGACGCGACATCAGCGTGGAAGACGCGTTGAACCACGTTTGGGGTTACGCAGTTGGTCTGGACATGACTCGCCGCGACTTGCAAATGAAAATGCGCGAAATGGGTCGCCCGTGGGAAATCGGCAAAGCTTTTGACGACAGCGCCCCCATTGGCCCCTTGCATCGCGCAGACAAAGTCGGGCACCTGGAAAACGCCGCCATCAAACTGGATGTGAACGGCGCCACCAAGCAAAGCAGCAGCATCAACAAACTGATCTGGTCGGTCGCAGAAACCGTCAGCTATCTGTCTCGCTTCTTTGAACTAGTCGAGGGCGATCTCATCTACACCGGCACGCCCGAAGGCGTTGGCCCCGTAGTCAAGGGCGACCTGATGGTGGGCTCCGTGGAAGGCTTGGGAACGCTATCGGTCAAAGTGGTGTAAGTCATGGACCTGTACAGCTTCTTCAATAGCTCTACGTCGTACCGCTTGCGAATCGCACTGGCGTTAAAAAACCTGGACTTCAATCTCATACCGGTAAACATCCGGGTCATGGAACACAAGGCGCCCGAGTACGTCGAGAAGAACCCCAGCGCCAGTGTTCCTCTGCTTGATGACAACGGCTTTCAGTTGGGCCAATCGATGGCCATTCTGGATTATCTGGATGCCAAGTATCCCGAGCCGCGCCTGATTCCCAGCGACATCCAGCAACGTGCGCGTGTACTCGAAGTGGCCAATGTCATCGCCTGCGATATGCATCCGCTTAATAATCTTCGCGTCTTGCGGTATTTGGTCAAAGACTTGTCCGTAAGCGATGACGCCAAGAACACCTGGTACCGCCATTGGATTGACGAGGGCTTCCGCTCCGTCGAGGCATTGCTGGCACGCGGCCAGTCCGGTCCTTTCTGCTTTGGCGAGCAGGTTACGGTGGCCGATGTCTGCCTGGTGCCCCAGGTCGCCAACGCCCTGCGCATGGGCTGCGATTTACAGGTTTATCCGCGCGTTATGGCGGTTTTTGCTCACTGCAACACCTTGCCGGCTTTCCAGAAGGCGGCACCCGATCAGCAACCGGATTATCAGAAGTAACGGCACTACAGCGCTACTTCGACCCTAACTAGGAGGTTGTCATGGACACCGTACAAACCAACCAGACAGACGCTCGCGCCGAGTTCTATGCCAAGATCGACAAGGGCAATTGCACCCCGCTGTGGGAGAGCCTGCACGCGCTGATTACCAAGACTCCGAATACGCCCTGTCTGCCTTATTTGTGGAAATGGGACCAGGTCAGCCCCTGGATCGAAGAGGCGGGCCGGCTGATTACGGCTAAGGAAGCCGAGCGTCGCGTACTCATCCTCGAAAACCCGGGCCTGCGTGGCCGTTCTCGCATCACCCACAGCCTGTACGCGGGCCTGCAGCTTATTCTGCCCGGCGAGGTTGCCCCTGCTCACCGACATTCCCAGTCGGCCCTGCGCTTTGTGCTACACGGAAAAGGTGCTTACACCGCTGTCAATGGCGAAAAAGTGTCCATGAGCGTTGGCGACTTCGTCATCACTCCTTCCTGGACCTTCCACGACCATGGCAACCCCAGCGACGAGCCGATGGTGTGGATGGATGGTCTGGATGTACCCATGGTCGAGCTCCTGGACGCTCAGTTCATGGAACCCAATGCGGCCGAGTCGCAAGAGGTCACGACCAGCTCGGAACTGAACCTGGCCCACTTCGGCAACACCATGAAGCCGGTCGAGTATCGCCACAATACCAAAACCTCGCCGCTGTTCTGGTACCCCTACGACCGCACCCGCGAGGCGCTGGCTACCATGAACCGCGCCGAGGACCCGCATCCGGTATGGGGCCACAAGCTGCAGTACACCAACCCGCTTACGGGCGCATCTGCAATTCCCACCATGGGCACCTTCATGCAATTGCTGCCCGCGGGCTTCAAGGGCCAGAACTACCGCTCCACGGACTCCACCGTGTATGCCGTGGTCGAAGGCAAGGGCCGGTGCCGGGTGGGCGATACCGTGCTCGAGTTCGGTCCCAAAGACGTGTTCGTATGCCCGTCCTGGATGCCTTACAGCCTGGAAGCCGATGATGAATCGGTAATCTTCAGCTTCTCAGATCGTCCCGTCCAGCAAGCTCTGGATCTGTGGCGCGAACAGTTTTAACCATTATTGTGAGTGACGAACGGGCCGCCTTGCGGCCCGTGTCACGCAGGAATTGACATGACCGATGGAAAAGCAAAACAAAAGGTGATCGTGGTTGGTGGGGGTATCGGAGGTTTGGCCGCTGCGCTGTCACTGACCCGCCAAAACATCGAGGTATTGCTGCTCGAGCAAGCCGAACAAATTGGCGAGATCGGAGCGGGTATTCAGCTCGGGCCTAACGCGTTTTCGGCGCTCGATGCCTTGGGTGTCGGAGAAGCCGCTCGTCAGCGGGCGGTGTTCACCGATCACTGCACCATGATGGACGCGGTTGATGCGACCGAAGTTGTCCGTATTGAAACCGACGAAACCTTCCGCAAACGGTTTGGCGGCCCTTATGGCGTCATTCACCGTGCCGACATCCATTTGTCCATTCTGGAGGCGGTCCAACACCATCCACTGATCAAGTTCAAAACGTCCACCCACGTGGACGACGTGCGGGTCAATGCCGATGGCGTGGAAGTCGTCGACAAGAAGGGCGAGGTCTACAAGGCGGACGCGGTGGTTGGTTGTGACGGCGTTAAATCCGTCATCCGTGAAAAGACCATTGGGCGCCATCACCGTGTCACCGGCCATGTGGTGTATCGCGCCGTCGTCGATGTCGAAAACATGCCGCAAGACTTGCAGATCAACGCACCGGTACTGTGGGCGGGTCCCCGTTGCCACCTGGTGCATTACCCCCTGCGCGGCGGTCAGCAATACAACCTGGTCGTCACCTTCCATAGTCGCGAGCAGGAAGAGTGGGGCGTCAAGGACGGTAGCAAGGAAGAGGTGCTGTCCTATTTTGAAGGCATTCATCCGCGGCCCGCACAAATGCTCGACCGGCCGACCTCCTGGCGTCGTTGGGCCACCGCAGACGCTGACCCGGTCGACGAGTGGGGCAGCGGACGGTGCACGCTTCTTGGCGATGCAGCTCATCCCATGACGCAATATATGGCACAGGGCGCCTGCATGGCCCTCGAAGATGCCGTGACACTGGGCGAGGCCATTGCCCAGACAGATGGCGATCTGGACGCAGCTTTCCGCCTGTATGAATCCGTTCGTGTGCCGCGTACAGCGCGCGTTGTCTGGTCCACCCGTGAAATGGGACGTATCTATCACGCCAAAGGCGTGGAGCGTACTGTCCGTAACCTGCTCTGGAAAGGCAAATCGCAAGAGTACTTCTATGCCAGCCTTGATTGGCTCTATGGATGGAATAAAGATAACTGCCTTGTGCCGCGGTAATTGGGGTTTCAGCCCAAGCTAAACTAAGCGCCTTCCCTGTCGACTGGTTCGCTGCCAGTCAGGCAGGAGAAGGCGCTTTTTTATGCGTTGCGCTTGCTTCCACTCCTCCGGATTTTATAAAATCCCTTTTTTTATATAATTGCCGGTCCGGAACTCAGATGAGTCCCCATTGGGAGGAAGTGTAGTCATGCATCTTTCGTTTTTCAGTTCTCGCGCTGACTTGGTCCACACCAGCGTCTGTCCAGGCCTGCCAGGCTCGGGCAGAGCCGCTTTCAAGGCGTAACTTATGTTTATGTTTATAGAGCAGGTCATGAACGGCCTGCAATACAGTGCTCTGCTGTTCTTGTTGTCGGCCGGCCTGACGCTGATCTTCGGCATCATGAACGTCGTGAACCTGGCGCATGGCTCTTTTTACATGGTGGGCGCCTTCTGCGCTGCATCGGCCGCGGCCATTACCGGTTCCTTTTTTGTCGCCATGTTGGCGGCCGTGTTTAGCGCGGCCATTTATGGGTTGATCGTCGAGCGGCTAATTATCAGTCGCCTCTACCATCGTGACCACCTGGATCAGGTATTGGCCACGCTGGGCGTCATCTTTTTCACCAATGCGCTGGTGACCCTCGTTTTCGGCCGCAGCCCACCGTTCATGAGTATTCCCAGCTTCCTGCAAGGCTCGGTCCCCATCATGCCCGGCCTGAGTTATCCGGTCATGCGCCTGGCCTTTATCGGAGCAGGGGTGATTGTCGCCATCTTGCTCTGGCTGCTGATCTCTCGTACACGCATTGGCATGCTGGTGCGCGCGGGCGCCGATGACAACGAGATGGTGGATGCCTTGGGCATCAACATCCGACGACTGTTCATGATCGTGTTTGGCTTGGGCGCTTTCCTGTGCGGCTTTGCTGGTGTCATGGCGGCGCCGCTCATGGCTATCGAGATCGGCATGGGCGAAAAAGTCCTTATTACCACCTTTGTGGTGATTGTGGTCGGTGGCGTCGGCTCAGTGCGAGGCGCTCTTGTGGGCTCCCTGTTGGTGGGCATGACCGACTCCTTCGGACGTGCGTATATCCCCCTCTGGATGTCCACGCTGTTGCCGCCTCAATACAGCGACTCCGTCAGCTCCAGCCTGGTTTCGGCCAGTATCTACATCTTGATGGCCATCGTGCTCTTGGTTAAACCCCAGGGCCTGGTACCAGCGCAAAGGTAGTAAGACATGACCCGTAAATATATTGTTGTGGCACTCATATTTGCCATTTTGCTGCTGGTGCCAGTTATCGCCGACGTCAGCAATAACAGCTTTCTCATTAATATGGGAACGCAGTTTGTCATCTACGCCCTGGCGGCCATCAGTCTGGACCTGGTCCTCGGTTATGGCGCCATGGTGAGTTTCGGCCACGCTGCCTTCTTTGGCCTTGGCGGCTATGTAGTGGCGATTTTGGCTTTCCATATGGAGCAGGGCGATCTGGTGTTCGGCTGGGCCGGCTCCGAGTCTGCCTTGGTGATATGGCCGCTTGCCATGCTGGTGGCGGCGGTGGTGGGCCTGGTGATGGGATTCCTGTCCCTGCGCACCAGCGGCGTCCAGTTCATCATGATTACCCTCGCTTTTGCCCAGATGCTGTATTTCGTGCTGGTGGGCTTGGTGATGTACGGCGGCGACGATGGTCTGTCCGTGACCAGCCGAAATGTCTTGCCGGGGCTCGATCTGGAAGACACCACCACCTATTACTACGTCTGCCTTGCGCTGATGACACTATGGGTGTGGATCTGCCGCCGCATTATCAAATCGCCCTTCGGTATGGTGTTGCGCGGCTTCAAGCAAAGCGAACGACGCAACATCAACCTGGGTTACGCGCCCATGAGCTATAAGCTGACAGCCTTCGTCATCTCGGCGGCAGGAACCGGTCTGGCGGGCGCCTTATGGGCCAACTACGCCCTGTACGCCAGTCCCGACATGGCGGCCTGGCTCAAGTCGGGTGAGCTTATGGCCATGATTGTGCTGGGTGGCATGGGCACCATCTTCGGGCCCATATTGGGGGCTGCCGTATACCTGGGTCTGGAGCAAGTATTCACCGCCTGGACTGAAAACTGGATGCTGTTCCTGGGTCCCGTCCTCATCCTGGTGGTGCTGTTCAGTAAACGCGGCCTTTTCGGCTGGCTGGTAGGGAGCAAGAATCATGACTGAAACGGCCAAGCTCGAAATACGCAACCTGCGTAAAGCCTTCGCGGCGCTGGTCGCGACCAATGACGTCAACCTGACCGTTCGCCCGGGCGAGTTGCATGCCCTTATTGGGCCCAATGGCGCGGGTAAGACTACGCTGATTTCCCAAATCAGTGGTGAGCTTATCCCCGACTCTGGCCAGATTTTGCTGGACGGTAAGGACATCACGCGTGTGCCGGCTCACAGGCGGGCCTCCGTCGGCTTGGCGCGGTCATTCCAGATCAGTCAGCTGTATAACGAATTCACAGCAGAAGACAACGTCGCCATGGCCGTCCAGGCCCAATCCGACCGGCGCTTCAATCTGTGGCGCAACGCGCGCAAAGACGCCAGCTTGCGCGAGCCGGCCCGCGCCGCTCTGGAGCGCGTCGGTCTGGCCGACCGGGCCGACCAGCGCGTCTCCGACCTCGCCCACGGCGAGAAGCGCCAGCTGGAACTGGCGATTGCGCTCTCTTTGAACGCGTCAGTGCTGCTGCTTGACGAACCCATGGCCGGCCTGGGCGCTGAAGAATCGCGTCGCATGAAAGACCTGCTGCTCGATCTCAAAGGTCAGTACGCCATTCTGCTCGTCGAGCACGATATGGACATTGTTTTTGCATTGGCAGATCGTGTCACCGTGCTGGTGTACGGCAAGCCGATCTTTACCGGCACGCCGGACGAAGTTCGCCAGAACTCCGTCGTACGCGACGCCTACCTCGGAAGGGAAGAATAATGCTGCAAGCTGAAAACCTGCAGTCGGGCTATGGCGCCAGCAAGGTGCTGTTCGGTGTGAACCTTGAGATCCCCTCCCATGCCGTTGTTTCCTTACTGGGCCGCAATGGCATGGGCAAGACGACAACGGTGCGCACCATCATGGGCATGCTGCCCATCCAGGGCGGCAGTGTCACCTTCGACGGTCAACGGCTTAACGGCTTTCGTCCTCACCGCATCGCCCGTTTGGGATTAGGTCTGGTCCCCGAAGGTCGGCGCGTCTTTGGTTCGCTGACCGTCCACGAGAACCTCGTCGCCACCTCTCGCAACGAGCACGGCGGCTCCTGGAGCATGGAACGGGTCTTCGAGCTCTTCCCCCGCCTCAAAGAGCGCCGCAACCAATCCGCTCGCACTTTGTCTGGCGGCGAGCAACAAATGCTGGCCATCGGCCGAGCCCTGCTCACCAACCCGCGTCTGCTCATTCTTGACGAGGCCACGGAGGGCCTGGCCCCTGTCATTCGACAGGAGATCTGGGCCTGTCTGAACCAACTGAAATCCGAAGGGCAGACCATTCTGCTCATCGATAAGAACCTTAAAGAGCTGAACCACCTCGTCGACCGCCACTACATGATTGAGAAAGGTCGCATTGTCTGGAATGGCACATCTGAAGAGCTGATGAGCCAACCGGAATTGGTGAACCAGTATCTGGGCGTCTGAAGTGCTTGTCGGGGACCGAGCGGTCCTTGGCGACTATTGCGGCAGCTCCGTCGTTTGTCTTTTCGATGGGCCTTGAGTGGTTGCTCGGTCGGTTTTTGTCAGTTCTAAACCCGGCGCCGGGCTGGGCCTCGTAGTCGCGGCCCGCACTTAGCGGCCCTACGGGGTCCCCTCCGCGGTCCCTTACGGGACCTCTGCGGGCTTCCCGCCGGCTCGCCAAATTCGGGGCGGTCGCGGAACTCGTGGCTCGGGAGCAGTGTTCCCGAAACCGTGCCACTCAAACAGCCGCGACCTTGCCTCCCCGAATTAGGCCATCCGTCGGCGCACGTGAAGGGCCCCGACTCCGAAGCCCAGCCCGTCCCCTGGACAGCGGCGTCTAATTAATGGGTGTGACGGTTCTTGAGGGTTGCCGAGTCAATTCAGGAAGGTGTTGAAGGATCGCCGCTCAGAGGCCGGTCTCGTAGACTGTGAGGATCACAGTGGGTCCAGTGGCTTTTCCGGGATTTTTGAAAAGGCGGAGCTGGTCGTTGCCACCAAGCCATGATGAGATAAAAGCTCCGACGAGTCAGACGGCGTAAGGAAGGTCGCATTAGTGATTAGGGCCGGATCCAAGTGCCCGAGCTCTTGCCTATGAGTCGTTCAGATAGCACGCTTTTTGCAGAAGAGATCAACCGGGGCGCAGTGGCTTCTTCGCGCATCGAGTGCGCCCGCAGAAACGTTTTCAAGAAGAAAGTCGCCATTTCAGACCAAGAGGCTAGGCAAGCACTCTGCCCCAGGACAGTCACTCCACCAGCCCGAAAGCCAGGAGGGCGCGCTCCGTAGGCGCGCTCGGATGGCAGCCCTGCAAGATCTTTCAACAGCAGCGGGCTACTCACAAAAAGGCCAAGCACGCGACTCGTCCCGAAGGCCCACCATCCTGATAACCCGCAGTGCGTCGGTGGTGTGAGGGGCCGGGGGCGCGACTCTGGGCCGGCCGAGCGGATGCGAAGGTAGCCCGAATGGGCGGACGAGCGAGCGTGGGCGAAGTGGAGCGCGCAGGCGCGGAACCGGCCCAGTCGGAGCGACCCTGGACCCTCACACCACCGACGGACGTGTTAGCAACAAAAAAGCGCCACATGCAATAGCACATAGCGCCCAATAACAAAGATCCGTTAAACCGAACCTAGCTTCATATCACAATTAGACCTAGGGCCCCTGAAGCCAACCTCGTAAAGCTATCTACTCCTGAAAATGCAGCGTCCGCTCAATAAGCTGCGCCGTCTTCTCATAGTGCTCAGTGAGTCGCTGCGCTGCCAGCGCCTTGTCGCGGGCCAAAGTCGCCTCAACAATATCGTGATGCTCCCGAGACACATCCCGTGGCTTGCTACCCCGAGGCCGGTTCACCAGCATCGGTCGGCGATAGCGCTCCGTTTGCACATAGAGCGTCATCGATATATCCAACAGCCACCGAGAATCGCAGGCCGCAATGAGAGACCGGTGCAGAGCCAGATGGCGTTGTTCCACCACATCGTAGTAGTCTTCGGGCGACGCATCGCCAGGCCCGCGTTGCATACTGAGCTCAAGCGCATGAAGGGCCGCCACGATGGCGGTTTCCCATTCGTCGTTGGCCCGGTCGATAGAGCGCATCAACGCTTGGCAGTCGATCAAAATGCGCGTCTCCATTGAGTCGCGCATCTCTTTCAACGACAAGGGCGAGACGCGAAAGCCTTTGAGGGCAATCGCGTCTACCAGGCGTTCGCTTTGCAGACGGTTTAGCGCTTCCCGCAAGGGCGTGAAGCTAAGCTGGTATTTCTGCTTGAGAAACTCCAGCCGTAGCGGCAGGCCGGGCGCAAGAGAGCCCGAAATAATATCGCGCTTGAGCGCCGTATACGCTTGCTCGGCAAGAGTAGACGTCTTGCTGGCCGGCGGCGCCGCGACCGTCAGTGTCATGATATAGAGCCCTGGCTACTGCGCGACCCGTTGGCCTGAGCCGTGACGCTTTCAAAGCCTTCGTCATAGTCCAGCGACGGCGAGCCCGCGTCCGAAAACTGTGTGGGCTGTTGCGAGCGGCGGTTGACGCGCAAATCGAAAACGTCGAAGCGGTTGTAGTGGCCGGTGATATCGTGCATTTGGCGCGGCTGAATGCACTTGGACAGATCCACTTCGGCGTACACAATGCCTTCATCATCGATAAGCGGCTCGCCGATCACCCGGCCGTCGGGGCCAATTACACCAGACCAGGCGCTGTTCTTGCGACGCAGCAGTTGTTCGGCCTGGGGGTGGGTCGGCGTGAAGGCGTTGATAATCTCGTCGCTGATTGTTGAGCACGACACGACAGTGAACACCTTGCCTTCAAAGCAATGCGCCATGGCGCGCACTTTGATGGCTTCGGCCATGTCGTAGTCCGGAGGAGCGACAGGCAGCGAAATATAGCTGGCCACGTGCAGGAGTTCACCTTGGGCAAGCAGGCTGAAGCGAGCCAAGGTGTTGGTGTTTTCACCGCAGGCTAATCCGCCCAGAGGGCCGATGGCCGTGTCATACACGCGCAGCGAAGAGCCATCGCCATTGGCCCACGTGAGCTTCTCGGCCCACGTCGGAATCAGCTTGCGATGTCGGCCGAGGATTTTTCCGTCCGGCCCGATAAAGACCAGCGTGTTGTACAGGGTGCCTATGCCTGTGCGGCTACGCTCGTTGACGCCGAGGACGACATGAACGCCATGCCGCTTTGCCGCTTGTGCGACGCGGTGGATCTCGGGGCCAGGCAGTTCGATGGCGCTGCGGGCGAGCTTGTCGAACCAGGGGCTGCCCTCTACCGGACTCATGATCCAGTTCCAATACGGATACGCGGAGACGAATACCTCGGGGAAGGCGATCAGGGCCGCACCCTGACCGGCCGCCTCGTCAATGAGGCGGCACACCTTGTCGATGGTGGCGTCAGTATCCAGGAACACAGGGGAGGCCTGGACGGCGGCCACTTTAACGGCAGGTAGCTTGAGCATGGTAATCCTTGTACTAGCTGTGTCGGGCAGGACGTAGAACGATTAAACCGCGACTACGGGATGGCGAATGGTACCAATCTTCTCGACGTGTGCCTCGATGACATCGCCGGGCCACAGCCACTCTTGGGGGTTGCGGCCAGCGCCCACACCAGACGGGGTACCGGTGGCGATAATGTCGCCCGGTTCCAGGGTGATGCCAGAGCTGATGTCGGAAACCAGAGTCGCCACGTCGAACAGCATGAACTTCGTATTGGAATTCTGCTTGGTTTCACCATTGACGGTCAGCCACAGATCCAGCGTCTGGGGATCGGGGATTTCATCGGCGGTGACAATGCAGGGACCGAAGGGCGCGTACGTGTCGAGCCCCTTGGAGAAAATCCACTGGCCGGCACGGCGGTTATCGCGCGCGCTGATATCGATCATGACGCTGTAGCCGAACACGTAGTTCAGGGCTTCGCTCTTTTCCACGCGACGGGCAGTGCGGCCGATAATGGCGGCCAGTTCGACTTCCCAGTCCATTTGCTGAGTGATCTTGGCGTTGTGCTCGACGGCGTCGCCGGGGCCGATGATGGTGGTGGGCGGCTTGCTGAAAATAACGGGCTGCTTGGGCAGCTCGGCCGACGTGTCGAGCGAGCGGCTGGATTCTTCCACGTGCTCGACGTAGTTCAGGCCAATGCCAAAGACGTTTTTACGAGGACGCGGGATGGGGGCCAGCAGCTTGACGTTGGCCAGGGGAATGGCAGCGCCCACGGGCCAGTTATTTTCGTGATCCTTCAGCAGTTGAGTGGCGGTGGTAACTGCGGCAGGGCCCAGGTCGATGAAGTCGAGCATGTCGCAGGGCAGGTCTACGCCAGCGCACAGGCCCAGGTGCTCGATATCGACGACCAGATCATCAACAATGGCGCCAAGGCGCGCGCCTTCAAGCACGTTGCGGCGATAAGTGACTAATCGCATGAATTTTTTCCTTCAATTGTTGTATTACGGGGGACCCGCTTGGGATTAACCTAGATCAAATTCTTAAAGGGCCGCTGAGTGCGGCCCCTTGGGTTTACTCGGTGACCGGTTGGTGGCCGTCGTTATCTTTCAGTGCTTCTTCGCGGTACAGACCCAGTGCATGCATGACGGGTAAGTCGTTGAAGTTGAACAAGCAAGCGTCTTCAGTGTCGCTGGCGTTGGCATGCTCGTGGAAGGCCCACGAAGGCACACAGAAGATGTCGCGCTCTTGCCAATCGAAGCGTTGACCATTGATGATGGAATACCCTTTGCCCTTTGCCACTTGATAGATGAAGCTGCCGGTGTGACGGTGTGCTTTGGTCTTTTCGCCGGGGCGCAACATTTGCATGCTGGCGCCGATGGTCTGCATGACGGGGCCGCCGGTCTTGGGGTTGATGTAGTTCATCATGACCCCGTCGTAGGGCGAGCCGTCTGTGACGCGCGCAAAATTGGAAAGCGCTTCGTAAGTGGGGGCCCATTCGTATTTGAGCAAAGGCGAATAGGCATGCGACCAGCTGTAATTGGCCGGGACCAAGCCAGTGCCGCCCCATGCGCCCGTGCTGTCGTTGACGGGGTAGGTGACCGCCTGTTGCAAATCAGGGTGCACGTGATAGAAGTTGGCTTCCAGCGCATTGACCAGCGGAATATCCAGGCCGTCCTGCCAGATGCAGGGGGTGCCGTCTTCGCTGACGCCGTGTTCGTGGTAGGTGCCATTGGGCGTCAACACAAAGTCGTTAGCCCCCAGGGTCATTTTGTGGCCGTCGACAATGGTGTAGGCGCCGCTGCCTTCCATAATGAAGCGTAGAGCACTGGCCGAATGAGAGTGGGCCGAGGCGCGCTCGCCCGGATGCATGACCTGCAAGCCCGAATACAACCAGCCCACAGCGGCGGCAACGTCTTGACGTCCGGGGTTGTTCAAGTAAATAACGCGCCGGCCCGCTTTCTCGGGCGTGACCAGGTCGACCGACCGCAGCACATGCTCGCGCAGATCGCGAAAGCGCCACAGCACCGGTACCGATTCCGACTGCGGGAACCAGGGCTCGATCTTGTTGGCCACCGTCCAGAGGGCGCCGGTCTTGAGTTCGTCCAACTGATCGTAATAATCGAGCAGTTCGGGAGTGTCTTCCACGTTGGCACGGCCAACGACATCTTCGCGGTAGTTAGGTCGACGAGTGGCTGTCTTCATTGCAAGGCCTCGCAAAGGATTTTATAAAATACGTCGCTTTTTCGACAATATAAGGGGAGAGGGCGTCCAGGTCAAGAGGCGCGGGTGATAACGTACCGCAGCAATGTAGCTGGTGCTATATAGTCACCCCTGGGCGCTGCATCCCGCTCCATTCCACAGTAGCGAGACCGCGTCGACACCACCGGCTCATTTCCTTTAGACACTCTATTCGCTAGGCGTTTGCTATGACCACCGACTGGACCGACCGGATTCGCCTTCGCCACCTAAGAATACTCCTCAGCCTTGCGCAAACACGCAATCTTAGTCACTCGGCCGCCATCTTGCACACCACGCAGCCGGGCTTATCCAAATGGTTGAAAGATCTGGAGAGTGAAGTGGGGCTGACGCTGTTCGAGCGGCATGCTCGCGGGTTGAGCCCTACAGCCCACGGCGAAGTGTTGATTGAGCACGCGCGCCGCATCAATGCCCAGTTGGACAGGGCCGCGGCAGATATGCAAGTCCTCCAGGAAGGGGGCGCGGGGCGGGTGGTTATTGGTGCATCCGGGGCAGCCGCAACCGAGGCCGCACCGCGCGCCATACTGGCCATTGCCCGTGAGATGCCGGATATTCGTGTCGATTTAGTAGAAGGGACAATGGACAGGCTCTTGACCCTGCTGGCTCGTGGAGATGTCGATATTGTCCTGGGCCGGACCGCGGATGCTATTCCGGACGATAGCAGCGTGTGCTCGGAGGTCGTTTATGTGGATCCCGTGGACCTTGTCGCTCGTCCGGGCCATCCTTTGTTCGACCTTGATCGCGTCCAGTGGCAGGATGTAGAGCAATACCGATGGATAGTCTGGCCTAAGGGCTCGCCCGTGCGCCACGCCCTGGAAGTTGCCTTGTCGAGCGCCGAGCGTAGCTTCCCCTCTAACTATATAGAGTCGAATTCCGTCATAGCCAACGTCACCTTGCTAAACAATAGCGATCTCATCGGTACTGCGTCTCACCGCTCGGTCGTGATGCTGGTGCAGATGAATCTGGTCCGCGTCCTACCTTTGAAGCTGGAAGGGGTGGGATCCGTAAGCATGTATTGGCGCAACGACGAGTTGTACCCACGGTCGGTGCAGCTGGCGCTGGACTGCGTGCGAGAGGTGACCAGTATCCCATTGACTTGACCTTAGTGTCGGCACTGCCGCTTAGTGTCGGCTCCGCCGCACATATGCTACTTATTAAGCGGATGCAGTGATGGAGATGCCGCCATGCTGCCATGCTGCCATGCAGTGATGCAATGATGCAGTAATGAAGTAATGAAGTAATGAAGTAATGAAGTGATGCAGCCAGGCAGCGGGGCAGCGACGTGGCGATTCGGCGATGTCGCCATGCAGTAATGCGGCTACGGGGCGATTCAGTATTGCCGAGACGTAGCGATCCGGTGATCCGACCCGGCTTTAAAGTGCCGCCGCATCCGCCTCTTGCGCGTAGGCGGCCAGCCGGTGCACAAAGGTATCGACCGCCGCCTTCTGATTGTCTTTACGTATGACGGCGTGCACGCTGGGCGTCAGCTGCGGTTCGTCGAGCCGGCAGAAAACCAGTTCCGGTGCAGGGTAGCGCCGTGCCGATGCCGGCACAAGCGCGATGCCAAGCCCGGCGCTAACCAAACTTAACTGTGCTGGCACCTCGGCCACTGACTGAACCACGTGCGGCGTGAACCCGCGCGCGGCACAGGCCCCATACACTTGTTCGGCAAATAGTGAGGTCTCGCGCCGCAACATGACGAAGCGCTCGTGTGCGAGTTCGGTCAAATGCAGAGCTGTGCTGCCGGCAAGGCGATGCTGCGCAGGCATAGCCACAACCAGAGGGTCGGGCCACAGTAGATGGCTGCAGAGCCAATCGTCTTCAATCCGTTGGCGCGAGACACTGACGTCGATGCGCTGCTCGCGCAACGCCTCAAGCTGATCGTTGGGCGCCATTTCTATTAACACCACGTCGATGTTAGGATGCGTGGTGGCCAACGCGCCAATGAAGTCGGGCAGGGGCCCCAGGAAATGGGATCCGGACAAACCCACTTCTATACGGCCCGCCAGCCCCGAGTGGATATTACGCACCCGTTGGGTCGCTTCTTTAAGCCGGTTCTGTATGACGCGTACATCGCGCAGGAAGGCGACCCCCGCATCGGTCAGGACCACTTTACGGCTTGTGCGATCAAACAACCTGACGCCCAGCTCCTCTTCCAGCTGCGCAATTTGCGCGCTAAGTGGCGGCTGCGAAATATGCAGCCGCTCGGCGGCCCGGGTAAAGTTCAGCTCTTCAGCCAGGGCGGTAAAGTATCGGAGTTGGCGTAGTTCCACGGCGGCACTGAGAGATTC
>JAJUGB010000043.1 GCA_029268595.1 Alcaligenaceae bacterium
CAGTACATTCCTGGCGCTTGCCAATGAGTTCTTTGAAGGCCTTCTAGCCAAACAGGAAGCGCGCACACAATGAATAAGTACAAGGGTTATCTCATCAAGGGCAAAGTTCTGGACGGCAGCCTGAACCCGCCAATCGAGCAGGGCGCGGTTGTGATCGATGGTGAGCGCATTAGCTGGGTGGGCGCAGCGGCAGAGCTACCGGCACACTACAACGCCGACGAATACGAGCTTATCGATCTGCCGGGGCGCACCATCATGCCTGGCTTGGTTGACGGTCATACCCATATATCTTTTGGCGAGTCCCGCTCCGAAGAAGAGAACGCGCTATACACGCCGGTGGAGTTTCGCACTGTAAAGGCTTTGTATTACGCCAAAAAAGTGCTTCAGGCGGGGGTTACCAGTGCCTTCGACGCCGCCACCACCTATGCAGTAGCGCAGGCGGTGCGCGACGCGATTGATACGGGCATGTTCCCCGGCCCCCGATTCACAGTCTCGGGCAAGCAAATCACCAATCGTCAGGGCCTCGAAGATTCTTTCCCCAGCAATATGGCGTTTCCTGAAGGGCAGGCCGCCGTCTTGGTGAAAACCAAAAGCGATCTGGTCGAGGCCGTGCGCTTACAGGTCAAGGACGAGGTCGACGCCATCAAGGTTTCCGGCTCCAACGATAACCTCATTACGCCTGATGCCCTCGGCGCCTCCGCCTTCACCCTGGAAGAGCTCAAGATCATCGCCGACGAAACACACCGTCTGGGCAAGATTTGCAGCATCCATGCGCGTTCGTGCGATTCGGCCCGCGACTCCGCTCTGGCCGGCTTCGATAATATTTTCCATGCCTCATACATCGATGATGCCGGCATCGAAGCCTGCCTAAAAAACAACTGTGTCATCACTCCCACGCTGACACTGCTCGTCAACCTCATCGAGGCCAACCCCGCAACGGCCGGTGCCTCGTCCACTGCTGCCTTCGAGCGCGAAGTGGAAGCGGCCAGCAAGAACTTGCGACGGGCCTTTGAAGCAGGTGTGCCGCTCATTGCAGGCAGTGAAAGCGGCTGGTCGCCGGTGCCCTACGGGCATTGGCATGCACGCGAAATGGAAATCTTCGTGAAGTACTTGGACATGACGCCTTTGCAGGCGATTCACGCCAACACCCTGGCCGCAACGCGCTTGCTGTCGCCTCGGTACCGGGACCAGGTGGGCAAGTTGGAAGCAGGGCGATTTGCCGACGTGCTGGTGTTGCCGGGCGATCCGATACAAGACATCACCCTGCTTCAGCGTCCCAGCCGATTCGATTTCATCTTCCAGGGCGGCAAGCCCATTGATAGAACGCCCCCCGCGCCACGCCGGCGCAAATGGTACGAGCGCACCAAGACGTTCCTGGCTGGCTTGTACGTGTTCGACGAGGAAACCGGATCCGGTCATCTCATCGCCGAGTGACCTGCGTAGCGTGCATCAATCACATCAAAGGAGATGTACCCATGAAGCACCACACTGCAGCAAGCAAACGATTCAAACTCGCCCTCCGGGCGGCCGCATTGGCGCTGGCCGCCGCCTGTTTCGCACCAGTCCATGCTGCTGACCACGACTCGGTGGATCGATTGCAGGGCTTGATAGAACCACTCAAGGCAGAGAAGCCTTTCAAAATTGGGGTCACACTGGTGCACTTGCAGGACGACTTCTGGAAGGGCATTGCCTACGGAATACAGGATGAAGCAAATCGTAGTGGGGTCGAGGTGGCGCAAGTAACCGTAGCGGGCGCCTATGGCAATGTACGCGAGCAGTTCGGACAGCTCAACGCCTTGAAAACCTTGGGAGTTGACTATGTAGCGCTCGGGCCAGCAAGCTTCGATGGTTACGATCCAGTCATCAAGTCGCTTAAAGAATCAGGAATCAAGACCTTGGCTGTCGGAATTCCCGTCAACAGCCCCAATGTGGCTTTCGGCGTGGGGCAGGACGAGGGAGCCATTGGGGTGGAATTGGCCAAAGCCATCTGCAAGAAGCAACCCAACTCCACCACCTTGACCATTCCTGGCCCCGCGGGTGCCGAGTGGGCCCGTTTGCGATACGTTGCTTTTCAAGAAGAAGCAAAGAAATGCGAAGGTATGAAAGTGCTGCCCGGCTCCTTCGGGGGTGGGGTGGATTTGTCATATGGCATGTCTCAGGCCTCGGATCTACTGTTGCGTAATCCCGAGGCGGACTTCATCTACACGCCCGTAATACCAATAGGAATGGGGGCCGCCCAGGCTGTCAGGCAGCAACGCAAAGACGTGCAGGTTGTCTCGAGCGCCATCGTTCGAGAAGCAATTCCAATGATTCAAGACGGCCGATTCTTGGCCGTTGCCTCCGAGCCAGGCATTCTCATGGGCCGCCTTCTTGTGCAATACGCCATTCGCGATCACGAGGGCAAACCCATGGACGGTCTGAAGCGCGACGACGCCTTGCCCTATCCCTATGTGCTTACTCCTCCGGTGACGATCACGCCAGATAACGTCAATACTTTCCCATTTGAGGCCTATGAGCTGCCTCCGAAGGGTTGGAGTATCACCGCCGTCCAGTAAAGCCCGCAGCTGCAGTAAGGCCCAGACCTTGAAGCAAGGAGTCCTTCATGTCGACAGTAGCTTCACCCATACCACAACATGCGTCCCAACCTGCTAGCGATACGTCGATGGTGCTTCGAGGCATATCGAAGCGTTTCGGAGCTACTGTCGCATTGGATGACGTATCCCTTGAGTTCAGGCCCGGCCTTATCCATTGCCTGCTGGGAGAAAACGGCGCGGGCAAATCCACCATTGGCAAGATTGCCGGCGGGCTGTATGCGCCGGATTCCGGCACACTGCTCTGGAAGAACCAACCTGTCAGTTTCCGGCACATTAACGAGGCCAGGGCCCGTGGAATTGCTCTCGTGTTCCAAGAGCTTTCCCTGGCGCCCGACCTGTCGGTAAGGGCAAACCTGCGATTGGGTAATGAAGGGGCCAAGCATCCATTCAGCTGGCTGCACCACGAGGCCGAAGCGCAACAGGTCGTACAGATGCTAAGCCAGCTTGGACTTACCCTGGATCTCGAAGAGCCGGTCAAGCATTTGCCCGTGGCGACGCAACAAATGCTGGAGATCGCAAAGGCGCTAGTGCGAGATCCGGCCCTTATCGTTTTGGACGAGCCCACGGCCATGCTGGGCGCCGTCGAAAAGCAGCGTTTGTTCAAGGCCCTGCGCGCTTGGCGAGACGCCGGCAAGGCCTTGGTGCTTATTACGCATCACATAGAGGACGTGATGGAACTGGGTGACCACGTTACGGTCATGCGCAACGGTAAAGTGGTCGATTCCTTCGCTATGCAGCCGGCAATCACATCTGAAGAGGTACTCGAGCGCCTGACCGGCAAAAAGTTGCGCGTGGCCAAGCAGGCGTGCACCAACAAGGTAGACGGCGCATGTACCTTACAGGTGGACGACGTGCCATATCGCAACGGAGCCACGAAGTCGCTGTGCTTTGGACGCGGCGAAATAGTGGGCTTATATGGCGTGGTCGGTTCGGGTGCGGAAAATATTCCGAGAGGCCTGATGGGTCTGAATGGCAAGAATCACAAATTCCTGCTAAATGGATCGCCATACCAGGCTGGCTCGCCGGCAGAGGCCTTCGCAAAAGGCGTTTCGTACTTGCCGGCTGGCCGCGCAAGTAATGGCATATTGGCCACCTTATCGATACGCGAAAACCTTTGCCTGACGCAATTGGGCGAGCTGGGACGCTTCGGGGTGGTCTCTGAGCAGACCGAACGAGCCCGCTCTCGATCGCTACTAGAACACTTCAAAGTCAAATACCACGATTCCGAAGACAAAATAACCAGCTTAAGCGGCGGTAACCAACAAAAGGTACTGATGGCGAGGGCGATGGCGCGGGCCAAGCACCTGCTGATTCTGGAAGAGCCGACCGCGGGCATAGATATCGACGCCAAATTGCAGCTGCACGAGCGGGTGCGCGACCTGACGGCAAAAGGAGTCACCGTCATTCTAGTGTCCAGTGATCTCATTGAAACGATCACCCTTTGCGACACGGTTTATACCTTCTACGAAGGTTGCGTCGTCAACTGCTACGAGAACCCATCATTAACGGACCAGCCTGCAATCGTCTCCGACGTGCTGGGCCAGGATCCCGCGGCCGACTCAAGTGAAATTGCCGACGGCCCCGTCACTCGTTCAATCGCTTAAGGAACAACGTCATGTTGAACAATATGAGACTGAGTCGGCAGCAATCGGCGGGCAAGAAGCCCGCTCAGCACGACAAACGTGGGGGCCGTCGCGGGTCCGATACCATGTTGCCTCTGGTCATCCTGGGGGTCGGTATTGTTGCGGCGATTATCGAGCCGAAGTTTGCATCCGTCGACAACTTGATGAATCTGGCCCGGCAGATGATGCCGCTACTGATTATGGCGGTGGGGCAGGCGTTCGCGATCATCAGTGGCGGCCTCGACCTTTCCTTAGCGGCAGTCATGTCCCTGGCCGGCGTGCTCGGAGTTCTCACCATGGCCGAATACGGGGCAGCGGCGGGCTTGGTGGTGATGCTTCTTACCGGCGTTGTCATGGGCTCGATCTCGGGCTTTGTCATTGCTTACTTCCGGACCAGCCCGCTAGTCGTAACGCTGGGTATGCTTTCAGTGGCCCAAGCGCTTGCCTTAATACTTTCCGGTGGCGTTCCCATTTATTCCGTGCATCCTGGCTATGCGGAAGTAGTAGGCTTTAACGACTGGTTGGGGGTGCCGGTCATGGTGTGGATTGGGGTGTTGTTCACCTGCCTCGGAGCTTTTGTATTGCGGCAAACCGTTTTTGGTCGTTACGTCTATGCCATCGGATCCAGCTCTTCGGCCGCCTCTAAATCAGGCGTCAACGTCCGGCTCAACGTGATGCTGGTGTATATGGTCAGCGGGCTTTGCGCGGCAGTATGCGGCATTGTGCTTACCGCGTGGACCGGCTCAGCTCAGCCGGTGGCGGCGCCCAACCTTACATTGGAATCGCTGGCGGCCGTCGTGCTGGGCGGAGTAGCCCTTACCGGCGGCTCGGGTGGAATCCGCCAGGTCGTGTACGGCGTCATTATTCTTAGCATGCTGTCTAACGTGATGAATATGATTGGGGTGTCGGCCTACTACCAGACGCTGGTTATTGGCATTGTCATCATCCTCGCGGTCATTCTCGACCGGTTGCGCGATCGCGCTCAGCAAGAGTAAGGTTAGGGCAACGTATTCTGTGTAGGTTTGCCCATGAAACCAAGGTATCGCCTGTTGCTTTTGCTGGTGGCCGGTACCTTGGCCCTGGGCTCGGCGGCTTTTTTCAGGCCGCCCTCCGCATCGTCCGAGCCGCGCCTTTTACACTCCGAGTCATCCCAGTTCGGTAAAGTGCTGGTGTTTGAAGAGCTGGGCGAACGATGCATGAATTTCAACTCCATGACCGACACCGGTCGGCAAACTTGCATCAGCCTGGAAGACCCCGACAAGATGGTCTTTGCCTACACGCGCATGATGACTACTGCGCTGTTTGCCAAGCCGAACCCCGGCCGCATACTGATAGTGGGTTTAGGCGGCGCTACGCTTCCGACGGCCTTGGCCCGTATAGTGCCCGAGGCCACCATAGACACAGTGGAGATTGATCCGGCTGTCGTACGGGTTGCCGAAACTTATTTCGGCTACAAGCCCGGCCCCCGCCAGCGGGTTTTTGTAGAAGATGGCCGCGCTTTTATCGGGCGGGTGCATAAACAAGGCGGACACTACGACATAGTGATGCTGGATGCGTTTGATGACGACTACATCCCCGCCCACCTTTTAACGCGCGAATTCTTCGCCTTAATCAAGGAAATTCTGTCGCCCGACGGCCTGCTTGTCAGCAATTCCTTTACTACCCGACCAATGTACGACCGCGAGTCCGCCACTTATGCCGCTGTGTTCGGCGAATTCTTTGAATTGCGTAGCGGCTTGGCCGGCAATCGGGTGGTCATTGCCTCGCCCGACCCCTTACCCGACCAAGCGACACTACAGGCCAACGCGGCGGCCCTCGCGTCCCGTCTGAGGCCTTTTGGTATTGAGGCGGAAGAAGCGGTCCAGCGTTTTGGCAGGACCGCCGAGTGGGATAAAAGTGCGCCCGTGCTGACTGATGCCGAACTGCGCTAATGAATACGCCGGCTTTGCGTTAGTCGTTGCGTTCCGTGACTTCGACCAAGTGATAGCCAAACTGCGTTTTTACGGGGCCCTGAACAACACCCACGGGTGCGCTGAACACAACTTGGTCGAATTCGGGCACCATGGCGCCACGACCAAAAGAACCCAGTGCACCACCTTGGGCGGACGAAGGGCAGAGCGAATTTTCTTTAGCCACTTGAGCGAAATCGGCCCCATTTTCAATAGAAGTTTTGAGTTCCTGCGCCTTCTGTTCCGATTGAACAAGAATATGGCGGGCTGAGGCTTGCTGCATAAAAAGCTCCTTGAAATAGGTAAGTGTTCTGACAGGTTAACGCAATAACAGAAGTCAAAGCCCCAACCGCAGGTGAAAGGTTGTGAGACCCGGTAAACGAGAGGACGTGGACCGGACCTGAGAACCATCCGGTCCAGTGAATTGCTTGCCGAATGAAGAGGGCGCAAACTGGACGAAAGAGCAAGCTAGCGCGCGCCTATTGGCGGGACTTGAAATGGCGTCGATAAACCGCAGCATACACAGCGATGTTCCCCACTACCAAAGCTACGGCAAGCGCGATTTGAATGCCTCGGGTAAGGCCGTCCGGATAGATGATGTTGAGCAAGTAATGCTCAATAAAGCCACCGGTGTAGCCCTCTCGGCCGGCTAGTCTGCGCAGCAAATTCTCCAGCGGTGTCAGGGGGCAGATGAGGCCCAGCCCTATTACCGTTGCTCCCCATATCAAGGCTAAGGCATGCCATATAAGCGCCTGGCGTTTCCACAAGACCAATAGGCCGCCAAACACCACAAAGGCGATAAAGGCGGCATGGATAATCAGGACCAGGTCGGCAAGGTAGGCATAAAGCATGACCAACCACTGTATGGCAGTGCGGCTAATCCAATGATTCATTGTATTAGACGGTGCTACGCCGTCCCTTCGAGGTGCTACGCTTTCACTCTGCGTTTTCTTTCCTTGCCCCTACTATCCGAATGGACTGTCATATGCTCAAGCTTCGCATCATTCGCATCACCTCGACCATTTTTCTTGTTTGCTCGTGGAGCTTCGCGGGTAATGCCTCGGCGGAAGAGGTGGGCTGTGTCAGTACCACCTGGCGTGTTCTCAACAACGACAAGGTCTGCGTGCAGTCATTTAAAGACCCGCGCATCGAGGGGGTGGTATGCCACGTCTCGCACGCGCAGACAGGTGGCATTTCGGGGGCCCTGGGTTTTGCGGAGGACCCGTCGCGATTCGCTATATCGTGCCGCCAAGTCGGTCCCATAGTCGGAAAGGCGCCTTTGCCTCGAGTTGAAGAGGAGGTCTTCACGCGAAGGATGAGTTTTCTGTTCAAGGGCCTGAACGTCTCGCGCTTGGTCGATCAAGAAAACAATACCTTGGTCTACTTGGCCGTAAGCGAGAAAATCATCGAAGGATCGCCGTCAAACAGCATTTCCACGGTGCCGTTGATGCCCTGGGGCACACAAGAGCCGATGGTGCAGTTTCAGAAGTAAAACAACGGGATTAGCTATTTTCCCGGGAATGGGAGATACTGAGTAAGTTATTGTTTTTTAAGGATTCTGCTCAGTGTTTGCCGCCGATAACCCCGGGTTCAAAACGCGAACTCAGCGCGTTGCCATCCCCGGAGGGGACGACCTGGTCATTAAAACTTTGTTCGACCGACAACAATATTACGACCCAACAGGGGCCGCCAAACGACTAGGTATTTGTTCTGCATCGTGGCCACTTTTTGGCTTGCTTTGGCCATCCAGCATTAAGCTGGCAGCCCATCTGTTACAACGTCCGTTCTGCCCAGAAGAACGCATTCTCGAAATCGGCTGCGGACTCGGTCTGCCAAGCCTGGTCGGGCGACGACGCGGTTCACGCATCACGGCCAGCGACCGCCATCCACTGACCAACCTTTTCTTGAAAGCCAACGCGCAATTAAACGACGTGCCGGTAGTGAAGTACCGCCATGGGCAATGGGGCGAGCAATCGCCCGCCTGCATAAAGGACACGGGTGCTGAGCTTTTATCCGCCAAATACGACCTCATCATAGGCAGCGATCTTCTCTATGATCGCGACGCGCCTGCTGACCTGGCTGATTTTATCGATGACCATGCCCAACCGGCCGCCCAGGCGTGGATAGTAGACGCGGGGCGCGGTTATCGGGCGGCCTTTGTCCGCAATATGGCGAATTTCGGCTTCGAGCTCATTGACGATATGCCCGTAACCCTCGACGATGAAAAGGGGTGGGCCGGAGATCCTTACCGCGGGCGCTTGCTCAAGTTTTCTCGGCAATAGGGTGGCTTGATCCAAGGCTGAAGGCAGCCCTGCTATCCGCCTATGGGTTGGGTATTCCACCTCTGGCCGCAAGCGTCCAACTGTCGTACATTTTGATCGTCTGTTCACCAGGGGTGCACCATGAGAGCCAGCAATCGTTGGGATCTGATGCAGTCGTTTGTTCAGGTGGTCGATGCGGGCAGCTTCACCTTGGCAGCCGAGCGCCTGCAAGTTTCTAAGTCCTTACTTAGCAAACGCATTGCACAGCTGGAACACAGCTTGGGTACGCAGCTGCTTGTCCGCACTACCAGGCGCATCCGTCCGACAGAGGCGGGGCGACTGCTTTTCGTCAAGTGCGAACGCTTATTCAGCGACCTTGAAGAGCTCGAGCAGTCCGTTACAAATCTTCATGCCAAGCCCATGGGCCGCCTGTCGGTGGCCTGTACCGATGTGCTGGGCGAGCAGTACGTGGCTCGCGCAGCGGCGGAAATGTGCGAGCGTTACCCGCAGTTGACCATTAATGTGCACGTCACTATGCAGACGGTCGATCTGGTGGCCGATGGCTACGATATTGCGGTCCGCTACGGCGACTTGAGCGATTCTTCGCTTAAAGCCCGTAAGGTGTACGAACTGCCCCATGTGGTTTGCGCCTCGCCCGCCTACTTTGCTCGTCATGGGGTTCCCCGGGAAATCGAAGATCTTAAAGAGCATAACTGTCTGGCGGCCACCTTCGAGCCCTGTGCAGTGTGGCGTTTCAAGGTGGAGGGTAAGGAGGTCGCTTTCCGTCCGCAGGGCAGCTGGACAAGCAACAACGGTTCCGCTCTGGTTAGCGCGGCGGTTGCTGGCATGGGAATTTGCCGCTTGCCTGAGCTCTACCTTCGACCCCACCTCCAGTCCGGCAAATTGATGCCCATTTTTGAAGATTTTCGGTTTGATCCCTTGCCGGTATGGATGGTCTATGCCAATACCCGCCACACGCCTGCCCGTGTCAGCATGTTCATCGACTACTTCAGGGACAACATCGATCGTCTAGTCGCCGCAGCCGAAGGCACACGTGCGAGCCTCTGAGCGGGCGCCATTGTCCACTCCTGATCAACAGTGAAGTTCGCTAAACGCCATTTATCAGCGGCGGATGGGTCAATAGAATCTCCTGGACAAGAACACAGGAGACATAGACATGTTTATCCGCAACACCTGGTACGTGGCGGCCGAACCGCAGGAACTCGATTCCGGCCCTCTGGGGCGAACCATACTCAGTACTCCCATCGTTCTGTTTCGCACGGAATCAGGACAAGTCAGTGCGCTTGAAAACCGGTGCCCGCATCGCATGGTGCCGCTTTCACTGGGCAAAGTTGTGGGAGAGCACATTCAATGTGGCTACCACGGGGCGCAATTCGATGCGCAGGGCAGTTTTAAATTGGTGCCGGGTCAGACGTCCCTTCCCAATGTGTGCGTTCGCAGCTTTCCCACCGTAGTCAAGCATGGCTACATCTGGATCTGGATGGGCGATCCTGAACAGGCTACCGATCTGTCCAGCATTCCTGATTTCATGTATCGCGGCGATCACCCAGAGTGGGACGGCGGCTATGGTCATTTTGAGTCCATTCAGGCAGCCTATAGCCTAATCAATGACAATCTTTTCGACATCACCCATGCCGAGTATGTGCATCCCGGCTCGTTTGGCGGCGAAGAGATGCGCATATACCGGCGGTCAGAACCGGGCATTGATTTCATCGACCAGAAAATGACGTACGACATCCAAGAGCGTGAAATCACATTTCGGCTTCGCTCTTTGGGTATGGAGCACGGCGGGCCGTTCTATCGCTGGATGGTTTCCACTGGTATGGGAGTCGAACATTACTCAGGCAAGGTAGACCTTGATATGCGCGTCGATTGGGGCGCACCCTCTTTCACCTCTTTTCTGCTAAATGCTCGTCCTCACGGAGAGCAAGCAGACCGAGGTGTGCAAGTGTGCAATATGCACGCAATTACACCCGAGACGGAGGCCAGTTCCCATTACTTCTACCGCTCAGTAAAGAATTACGGTGGCCAGGAACTTGTCGGACCGTTCATACAAGGCGTCCGGGCCATTTTCGAGCAAGACAAGCCAATATTGGAAGCCCAGCAGAAGAACATAGGCACGCAGGGCATAGCCGCAATGAGGCCCGTTTCGTTCGCTGGAGACCTCTTATTTCAGAAGGCCCGCGCCATTAACGAAGCCCTGCTGGAAGCCGAGCAAGCACTCGCGCCCGCTGTCACTCTTTAGCCCAAAGCCGTTTCCTTTCTGTCGGAGTTACTTATGTACATGGTTGCTTTCCTATATCCCAGTGCTGAGGGGCACCAGTTTGACTACGACCATCTGGTCAATGTTCATCTCCCGTTGGGGGTCGGTCTGACCGAAAAACACCTAAAAATCAAACCGAAAAAAATCGTCATCTACTCCCCGGTGCACGGTCCGGACAATACACCCGAGTCCTCGCCCCATGCGGCCATTACGAACGTGTATTTCGACACAAAAGAAGAAGCAGAAACGTTCTTGCGGCTTTTTGAAGTGGAAGAGGCGGCCAGGAGGCTGTCCGAAGATTTTCCCAACTACACCGCTGGGCCTCCCTCTGTGCTGCTTGCGCGCGTATCCGAAGTCACCGACATGGAGGCGTTGATTTCCGACTTTGCCGCGCACCATTAATACGCGCGGGGACGATACCAAGCCCATTGCAACGGCAGCTCGCGAGCTCCTGGCGCGCCACTGACGTTGCTAATCCTGGACACCGTTCTACGGGGTGTTTAGTTCTGTGCCGGCTTTTCAGTATGCGTTCTCAGTGCCTTCAAGGTGTTCTGCACATGACCTTCAGGCTCCATGGCCGAATATGCGTATACCACTTTGCCTTCTGGCGAGATGACGTACGAAATCCGATTGGCCCGATTCGACTGAGTACCGAGTAGCGCGTCGTAATCGCGAATCACCGAGCCTGAGGTGTCGGCACCCACCGCGAATTTGCTTCCGCAGGGCCCTGTGGAGAATTCCTTTAGGGTTTCTATATTGTCGTTTGATATGCCGATGACCGTGGCGTTGAACTGTTTGTATTCGTCGATGGCCTCGGCAAACGTGTGAGCCTCAATGGTGCAGCCCTTGGTAAACGCTGCCGGATAAAAATATAAGACCACCGGCCCCTTTTGCAGTGCTTTCGATAACGAAAACTCGAAGGGTTGGCCCGCCAAGGCCGCCTGCACTGTGAAGTCCGGCGCTTCGGCTCCCGTCGGCAATGCCGCTTGCGTGTGAAAAGGAAGGGTTGCCGCGGCTAGCGTGACCACTGCGGTCCATTTGGGAAACGGTATTTTCATGTCGCGCTCCTGGTGGTGGGGCAGTACATACTCGTGAGCTCACTATAAATCTCTTCCCGCAATCTGACTGCAAAAATCTGCCGTTGCAGGTCAAAGCCCAATTACGGGCAGATGCGCCTCGCCAGTAGCCGGACTAAACCCCTACTTTGGCCATTAGCCTTTTGGCATCGAAGGGCGCCTGCACTTTGACATCATTATCAAAATAGCAATATACGTTGCGAGCCACTGGTTCCAGCTTGCTGGGTTTACCTATGCGCTTGGCGTTGTCCGGTTCTTTTCCCGCGCCCCATGCGCGGATCCGCTTGCTCCAGTCGTCAAGCGCGTCGTCACTATACGACCCCGAATAGAGCGTCTCGGTACCATGCAGGCGAATATAGATGAAGTCCGAAGTGACGTCCTCGGCATAAGGCCAGTCTGCCACGGAATCGGACACGACCAGTGCAGCACCATGCTTTCGAAGCAAATCAACAAACGCCTCGTCTATGAAACTTGCATGCCGAATTTCCACCGCATGCCTCAGGCGGGTGCGTTGCTTAGTGGGGATATAAGGATCCTTCACTCTGGCGTCATGCTTTCTGGCCAATGCCGCAGCCTGTTCTGTGTCTTGAGGAAGTTTTGCCAGTATGCGTTCAAATTGCGTAGGGTCAAAGCGAAAGGAGGGCGGGAACTGCCACAGTATCGGTCCAAGTTTTTCACCCAAGCAAAAGAGTCCGGAAGCAAAGAAGTTAGCCAGGGCGACATCGCTTTCCGGTTCACGAAAGCGCAACATATGCGTCAGGTAGCGCGGACCTTTCACAGCGAAAATGAAATCGTCCGGAGTCGATTCGCGCCAGTTGATGTAGCTGCTGCGGCTTTGTAAAGAGTAATGCGAGCCGTTGATTTCTATGGTTTGCAGCTGGCGGGAAGCGAATTCCAGCTCTCGCGCTTGTGCCCATTTTTCTGGGTAGAACACACCGCGCCAACCCGTGTATCGCCAGCCCGATATACCGATACGGATCGTCATGGATGTGCGGCTCCAAAGCAGCTCTTATAGTGATGTGGCCGCTTTGATTATGCAGCATTTCTGTGAGCAGCGGCTTTATCCGTATTTACGCTAATCCTGCCTCTAAATTATTGACACCAATTGAGCCGGCCCATTTAATACGTATTCGTAGCATCTAACAGAAAAAATCCGGAGACAACTGACATGCTGACCAAAATCTGCAAGGTCGCTCTCGCCAGCTTAGCGATCGCGACGGCCTTTTCCACAGCAAGCGCGGCCGAAAGCAAGAAGGTCGCTATTGCGATGTTCGGACCTCATGTTTCCCTGCAGCAGGTATCGGACGGCTTCAAGGCTACGATGAAGAAAGAAGGTATTGACGTGACTTATGACGAAGGAAACGTCAATTTTGATCGCTCTTTGGTACCGCAGTTTTTGAACCGGTTGGCGGCGGGCAAGCCGGATCTGATGCTTACCGTCACAACCCCTATGGCGCAATCAGCCAAACAAATTCTTGCCAAGCGTGATTTCCCCATTGTGTTTGCGCCGGTCACCGATCCTGTGCAGGCCGGTTTACTCCCGTCGTGGGACGAAGGGGCACCGCTATTAACGGGCGTCTCGAATCTTCCCGATTTTGACGGCAGCATTGAGTTCATGAAGACGCTGGTACCAGGGCTGACACGGCTTGGCATTCTCTACAACCCGGGCGACGACAGCGACACCGCCTTTGTGAAGCGGCTTGAGAAAGTCGCTCCCCAACACAATGTAAAGGTCGTGCTGATTGGCGTGGACAACGCTAATGACATTCCTCAGCGCGTCATGTCTGCAAAAGGCAATGTCGAGGCGCTCTTCGTGCCAGCGTCCAGCCTCCTTCAACCGGCAGCGCCCGCTATTGCTTCGGCCGCCAAGCGCATTTCCATGCCGGTATTTGGCTCGAACGCCCCTTCTGTAGACGACGGCCATGTGTTAGCCGTGTTTGCTGCTGATTTTTACCGCATCGGCGAAAAGGCCGGCGAGCTTGCCACCCGTATTTTCCGGGGTGAAGATCCTGCCACCATACCGGTTGCTACCCTCGGGGCTCAAGACCATGTAATACGTATTAGCCAACGTCAACTGGACTCGCTGGGCATGAGCCTGCCTGCAGAACTTCAGGGCTGCAACTGTGTCGTCAAGTGAGACCGGCGCCCCGCTGTTGAAGTTGGACCGGCTGAGAGTCACCTTTCACGCGGGTACACCCAACCAGCGCGTGGCGCTCGATGATCTGAGTCTAAGCATGGCCGAAGGCGATTTCGTCGTCGTCATTGGTTCCAACGGCGCCGGAAAGAGCACGATGCTGAACGTGATTTCCGGAGCCTTGCTACCGGACAGCGGCCGTGTCGAGTTAAAGGGCAAGGACATCACCAACCTGGCGGTGCACAAGCGAGCGGCTTATATCGGACGGGTTTTCCAAGACCCGATGCTTGGCACGGCGCCCGCTTTGTCCATTGAAGAGAATCTAGCTTTGGCGGGTCGCCGAGGATTGCGGCGCGGATTTCATCTGGCCCTGAACAGTACGAATCGAAAGCGGTTTGCAGATATTCTGGCGCCATTCGGCTTGGGGCTCGATACCCGAATGCGTGTACTGGCTGGCAAGCTTTCTGGCGGGCAGCGGCAGGTGCTGGCGCTTTTAATGGCCTCGTTACGTAAGCCGCAGCTGCTCTTGCTGGATGAACACACGGCCGCTTTAGATCCGGCTACCGCCGAGCTAGTGATGCAGGCCACCCGCCGCATTGTTGAAGAGGACCGGCTTAGCGCCCTCATGATTACCCACAATATGCAACAAGCCATCCAATACGGAAACCGCTTAATTGCCATGAACGCAGGGCGCATCAAGCTGGAGCTCAATGCACAAGCCAAACAAAAACTAACGGTAGAGGATCTCATCCAGCGCTTCGGCGACGCCTCTGACCGCCAGTTGTTGCAGGCGTGAGTTGAGTCATGGTCGACGTACTTTCCGTATTCTGGAATCTTGTACCCGTTACCCTGGTGCAAGGTCTGATCTATTCGCTCATTGCTCTGGCCATCATGATTCCCTTCCGGGTGTTGTCTGTGCCAGACCTGTCCAGCGAAGGCGTGTTTCCTTTGGGTGCAGCGGTGGCGGTGGCTTTGGTGGCCAATGGCGCCCATGCTTTGGTAGCGACGCTGGCTGCCGTCGCGGCGGGTTTTCTAGCAGGCATGACCACCGCCTTGATTCACCTTAAGTTCAAGGTGCATTCACTGCTGGCCGGGATTTTGACAGTCACCATGCTCTGGAGCGTGAATCTCCGGATCTTGGGCAAACCCAACGCCCCTTTGTTCGGGTTCGAGACCCTCTACGACTGGATTCATCCCGAAATCATGGGCAGCTTGGCGGTCCAGATTGTGTTTTTTGGCACATTGGCGCTTGTCCTTATCGCGTTGCTGTGGTGGCTATTGCAAACCGATGTGGGTCTGGGCTTACGCGGCATTGGCGCCAACCCTCACCTTGCCCCGGCGTTAGGCGTCAGTCTCGTCCTTTATACAGCCGGAGGCTTGGGATTAGCGTCCGGTATAAGCGGGCTGGCCGGAGCCCTGATGGCGCAGTTGCAAGGCTATGCCGATGTTGGCATGGGCGTGGGTATGTTGGTCAATGGCCTGGCCTCGGTCATCATTGGCGAGGCCATTACAGGGCGCAGCACCTTATTGCGGCAGATCGCCGCACCGGTTGTGGGCGCCATCGTCTATTACCTGCTGTCCTCCCTTGCTTTAGCTCTAGGGTTGAATCCGTCCGACCTTAAGCTGGTTACCGGCCTGTTCGTCTTGCTTACCTTGGGGTGGCCTTATCTGGTAGGTCGTAAAGTCATCGGTTCCGGTCTGTAAAGCCGGCGCCATCAGCTTGTTAAGGAGTGCGTATGTCAGGCTCGGAAAAGACCCGGATCGGCGTGGCGGGTTACGGGTTCATCGGGCGTCACCTGTGCCAGAAGGTGCAGAACAACCCGCAATGGGGGCTGGAACTGGCTTTTGTTTGGAACCGAGATTCCCAAAAGCTGTCGGAGTTGTCCGAAGAGCTTGTATTAAAGGATTTGGGCGAATTCGCCAGTCGCTCGCCCGACCTGGTTATCGAATGCGCGCATCCGGCCATCACGGTGCAATATGGGGAAGCCATCCTGAAGGTCGCAGATTATCTGCCCTTGTCCGTTAACGCGTTCGCCGACAATCACTTGGAGTCACGCCTGACCGAAGTGAGCAAGAAAACTGGGCATCGCATTTTTATTCCTCACGGCGCCCTGATTGGCCTGGACAATCTGATCGAGGTCCGCGATATGTGGGAAGAAGTCACCATCACCTTTCGCAAGAATCCGGCCAACATCGACTTTGCTGACTCCGGCATGGATCCCTCCACAATAGTCGGGGAAACCATCATCTATGACGGACCCGTGCGGGGCATTTCGCGACTTTTCCCGCGCAACGTAAACACCATGACGACCTGTGCATTGGCAACAGTGGGCCTGGATCGGTGTCGCGCCGTGCTGGTGGCCGACCCCAGTCTGGATGTAGCCATCGCCGAAGTCGAGGCGCGCGGCAAAGACGGTTCGCTTCATCAGTCGCGCAAGGTGCAACCCGTGGTCGGGGTGTCGGGCACGGAAATGCTGGCTTCCCAGGTCGGCTCGGTGCTTCGGGCCGCTCGAGTAGCCGCTCCGGGTATTAATTTCGTATGAGAACAGACATGACTATTGAAAGCAGGTCGATGGCCGCGCTTGACCCGGCGGACCTCGACGCAAGAGATGCCCTGGCCTTTCATCGTGAGCGCTATATCATCCCTCAAGGCGTGATCTATCTGGATGGCAATTCCCTGGGACCAGCCAGTCATGCCGCCTTGACCGGCTTGGAGACGGCGGCAAAAGAAGAGTGGGCGGAGGGTCTGATTCGAAGCTGGAATACAGCCGGCTGGTTCGATTTATCGCTTGCAACTGGCAACCGGATTGCTCCCTTGATTGGTGCGGCGGCCGGGCAGGTTGTGGTGTGCGACACGGTAACTTTGAATCTTTATAAGGTTCTGCATGCCGCTCTTGCCATGCAGGCGGGCCGGCGGGTCATTGTGGCAGAGGCGGGTAGCTTTCCTACCGATTTGTATATTGCCGAGGGCGTGGCCAGTACTTTGCCCGGCGTAACGATACGATTGGTGGGGCGCGACGCCGATACCTTTGAAGAGCTGATTGACGAGCAGACGGCCGTCGTACTGATCAACCACGTTGATTACCGCACGGGGCTGCTACAAGACATGGCGCGTGTCACTGCCCGCGCCCATAAGGCCGGTGCCCTGGTGGTATGGGATTTATGTCATTCAGCCGGTGCGCTGCCCATTGCCCTTGACGAATGCAAGGCAGATTTTGCTGTGGGCTGCACGTACAAATACCTCAATGGCGGGCCCGGCGCCCAGGCCTTTGTTTATGCAGCCGGACGGCATCACGACAAGCTGAAGCAGCCCTTATCTGGCTGGTGGGGTCATGCACGGCCCTTCGAATTTGAAACGAGCTATGCTCCTTCTCCGGGCATGCGCATGTTTCTAACCGGCACGCAGGGCATTCTTTCGCTTAGAGCATTGGCCGGGGCTCTGGACAACTGGAAAGACGTCGACCTCCAGGCGCTGCGGCACAAGAGCCTGCAGCTCACGCAATACTTCATGGACCTGGTCGCCGAGCAGTGCGCCGGTTTCGGCCTGGAGTGCATCACTCCTCGCCAAGACAAGTTGCGCGGAAGCCAAGTGTCGCTGCGGTTCGAGCACGCGTATCCAGCCATGCAGGCTCTGATTGCTCGTGGAGTGATTGGCGATTTCCGGGCACCGGATATTATGCGGTTCGGTTTTACGCCGCTGTATATCGGTTTTGCCGACGTCTCCCGAGCCGTCGCCATCTTAAAAGACATTCTTCAAACTGAAGCGTGGAAAGATCCGGCATTCTCGACACGGGCCTCGGTGACATGACAGGGGTGGTCAGGCGGGGTTCGGCCGTGCAACAACAGGTCGAACCGACTGTGTCAGTGGACTTTGAAGTTCAGGACTTGCTTTCCCATCTGTTAAGGCGTGCGCACTTTTACGCCGAAACAGAATTTACGTCGGCCTATGAAGGCATCGATGCCACCTCACGTCAGTTGGCCTTGCTCTTCACCATCAATCGCATGCCCGGCGCCAACCAGACGGATCTGGCTCACGCAGTAGGCGTGGATGCCAATACGCTTAGCGATCTGGCCAAGCGCAGCGAGCGAAAAGGATTATTGCGCCGCCAGCGCTCAAAGAACGATCAGCGGGCGCTGGGGCTTTATCTGACTGAAGCGGGGAGGCAACTGGTGGCCGATGCGGCCGCGCTAACTCCGGCTTATCAAAAGCAGTTGGCGCGCAAGCTTTCTGAAGCTGAAGCGGGGCAGCTGGTGCGATTGCTGAACAAAATGCTGGGGCTGGGGCGTCATCAGGGCTGTTGAGAGCGCACGGTGCATGGAGTCGGTCCTGAGTCTCGCGTCATCCCGTCATTATCTGATCAATAGTTTGCAACGCCTCCAGTGCGCCCATACCTAGACCTACGTGTTTCCGCCGGTCGCTAACCTCGGGCTCATGCGGATTAATGCGAATAAGGGTTCCGCCCAGCGCGCGAGCCACTTGCTCACTAAACATTCGAGCAGTCGCGACCGCGGTTCCAGCGCCAATCTCTATGACCACGGGGTTTTTCTTGTTGGCCAGCCAGCGGCTTAGCCGTTGCTGTTGCCAGCTGGTGCGAGCGCTTATCCACTCCGCGTCATCAAACATGAGTATGTTGGGCCGGGCAAGCCCGCCGCAGACCGAACACAAAGGCGGCGGGTTCAGCAATAGACACTGGTCTTCGTCCACGCGCGGGACGAAGTCATCTGCCGGCCAGATATGGTCGGAGCAGGCGTCCAGGCACTGCAAGTGGTGTATGGAACCGTGGCATTCCACAACGGCTTCGTCGAGGAAACCCGCTTTCTGAAAATGCCCGTCCACATTGGTTGTGAAGGCCAGATAACCATCTGGTGCAGCGGATCCCCACTTTGTCAGCAGCTGGTAGCCAGCGTGCGGCTGCGTGCGGCGGTATAGACCCAGGCGGTGGCCGTAAAAGCCCCACGCGAGCTGCGGATTTTTTCGAAAGGATGATGGGGTCGCGGCTGAATAGACATCAATGCCGCTACGGCCCAGGGCCGGATAGGCGCGCCAAAAGCCTTCGTCGCCACGAAAATCGGGTAAGCCGGAGTCCACCCCCATGCCGGCACCCGCCACAATAAGCAGCGACTTGGCGCAACTAATGAGTTCGGCCGCCTTTTGCAGTTCTTGAGGGTGTTCGCTGTTTGCCATGGTCTCTTTATTGTTCGCCGAGAGCCATTTCAGTTACCGGTATCCTTACTGGGGAAGATGCCGTCCACATAGAACCAGCGCCCGTTTTCGCGTACA
>JAJUGB010000044.1 GCA_029268595.1 Alcaligenaceae bacterium
CCTGTGCGTCGAGGTTTACAGTCACGGTTCCGCCGTCACCGCCTCGCGAAATGCCGCCGTCGCTTTCCGTCCAGGACGTGTACCCAAACCCGCCGGTGCCGCCCCGCGAATACACATTGATAAGCGGCTTATCCAGTGTGGCGCCATCCAGGGTGCCGGAAAGATCGGCCGAGGGGGCAACGGTAAGGGAGACGTTACCTGCCTTGCCGCCGGGTTTACCCGGCACATTATGAAAGACGCCCTTTGTGTATACCGACCCGCCGGCGCCGCCTTGGGATCCGACCTCAATGACAGTGGGTTTGGCATTGCGTATGGGCGTGTTCTGCGTCCAGTTAGCGTCTGCAGCGTCTTCCCCTTTTGTCGCCTGGGTCCAGCCAAAGGCGGTTTCGCCATCTCGACCGTCGGCGCCTTGCCTTACGACCCGCACGCTTTCATCGGCCCAGGCTGGTGGCAGACTAACCACGCCCAAAGACGCCAAAACGGCCACGAGAGTGGCCTTTTTATGGATGGGGTTGCCTTGGCGGGAAGGGGAAGCAGCAGTACGCGAGGGGGCACGTGGGGCCACGTGCGACTGGCGGGAACGTTTCACAATGATTCCGGATGTGTCGGCCTATGAAGCGTTAAATTCTATAGGCCGCGCATCAGCGCACCAACTTCTTTTTTTAAGATTGTGGTGTGATAACAATGCGTTGAAGCGCCTCCGGCGTGTGGCTCCGGGCAAGGCTATGGCACGGTCGGGTAAACAATACATCGACCCTGCCCCGTTGCCCATATACAGGGGCCCGAGAAGCGGCCCCGGTACGTTTACTGGGCGGCCGGCAATCTGCCTTCCAAAACCTCTTCAGCCGTCGCCTGATAATTCTTTACTGAACTTGTCCACTGTCCCCATACCTCGGGGTCTATGACGTCGCCGTTATTACCCAACTTGCCCAGCCGCTGCTGGTCTTCGTCGGTAAGCACTTGCTTGGGCAAAGGTTGAAGATGCCGTACGTCGTCGGCACTCATGCCCAGCATTTGACCCACACGATTGCCGTAGTCGTCGTGAATTAGTAAAAAATGCCACAGCATGCGCTCTTGGACGTCGCGCTCGCACTGGGCCAGCAAGGTGCCCATATTGTGTACGAGATCATCGCGCTCCCAATCCATCATGGTGTTATAGCGCCCCCGCGCCTGCACGTAATCGTTACGCCGCTCAATTACGCTGCTTGTGAGCCGCCCACGGATTTCAGGTGGGTTATTCGGCCCGGGATCGGGCGCTTCGTGCAGTCCGTTGTGGATGGACGGCTCAAAATTGACGTGAGGATTCTGGCCGGGGGCCAAGTCGCGATGGAAAGACATTTGTCCGCCCGACTGGTTGGTACGGGCGGCGCCATTGCGTGGCCGATTGACGGGCAGCTGCAGGTAGTTGGGGCCCACACGATAACGCTGCGTATCCGAATAGGAGAAGGTGCGGCCCACCAGCATCTTGTCATCAGAGAAGTCCAGGCCGTCCACCAGAACGCCTGTGCCCATGGCAATCTGCTCCGCTTCATTGAAGAAGTCTTCCACATTGCGATTGAGCGTCATTACGCCTACGTGCCGCAATGGGAAGTCTTTTTCGGGCCAGATTTTTGTATCGTCCAAGGGATCCCAGTCCAGTTCAGGATGATCGTGATCTTCCATGATCTGGACATATAAGTCCCATTGCGGGTAGTCGCCGCGTTCGATGGCCTCGTAAAGGTCTTTGGACGCCGAGCCCAGGTCCTGCCCCTGTACCTTGGCCGCCTCGGCCGCCGTCAAGCTGGCGACGCCGCAGCGGGGGTGGAAGTGGTACTTGACCAGCACCGTTTCACCCTGGGCGTTAACCATCTTGTATGTGTTCACGCCGAAGCCTTCCATGTGCCGGTACGAGGCCGGAATGCCTCGCGGGCTGAACAAATGGGTAAGCATATGCATGGACTCGGGCGTCTGACTCATGAAGTCGAAAATTCGGTTCGGCTCTTGTCTGAAGGTGACCGGATCCGGCTTCAACGCGTGAATGACATCGGGAAACTTGATGGCGTCCCGAATAAAGAAGATAGCCAGGTTATTGCCGACCAGATCCCAGTTGCCGTCCTCGGTATAGAACTTGACGGCAAAGCCTCGCGGGTCGCGAGCCACTTCAGACGAGTCGCGTCCGCCAATAACAGTAGAAAAACGAATGGCCAGTGGGGTCTTTTTTCCGGCTTCTTGGAAAATTTTGGCGCGTGTGTATTTAGAAGCGGGTTCATCGCCGATCTTGCCACTGGCCTCGAATTCGCCATAACAGACAAAACCACGAGCATGCACCACTCGTTCCGGGATTCGCTCCCGATCGAAGTGGCTCATTTTTTCCAGGAAGTGGTAGTTTTCCAGCGTGGCTGGCCCCCGGCTTCCCACCGTGCGTTGCGACTGGTTGTTGCTAATCGGGTGCCCCTGACGGTCGGTCAGGTCCATCCGTTGATCTTCCGTCTGTTTCGGTGTGTTCATGGTTTCTCCGTAAACCGGGACAGCGCAGCCGTCCCTGCGATTAAGACGCGATGCATTAACCCGCACTCACTTGGGTTTGAACCGCTTACGATCAGTAGACGTTTTGCTTCAATCATCTTCGGCATCTGCGCGGCCCTCTGGACTTTGCAGGCGCTGTGCGGTGCCGGAGGCACCCATCATCTGAGCGGCCGCCTGAGCAGTCACGCCCTCTTCATCTGTAATGGCAGGATCTGCCCCGTGGGCTAGCATCAAATCCACGACCTCCTTGCGGTCGAACATGGCCGCAAACATCAAAGCGGTCTTGCCGCCCGGAAGGCGCGCATCAACCTGCGCGCCGTTGTCCAACAACAGACGCACAATGTCCACATAGCCTTTGTAGGCGGCCCCTGCCAAAGGGGTCTGGCCTCGTTCATTGGCCAGCTCCGGGTCGGCGCCATGACGAAGCAACACCTCGACCAGCTCTGCATGGCCATGGTAGGCAGCCAGCATAAGCAGGCTGTCCCCTTTAGCGTCACGCAAATTGGGCACCAAGCCCATTTCCAGCAGGCGTGTCACCCGCTCAACCTCACCCGCTCGCACGATACGAAACAGTTCTTGCGCGAGCTCATATGTTTCCTCGTCCAAGGCCGGCGCGGTTCGAGCCGCAGCAGGTTCGCCGGGTGAAGATGATTCTGGATGCATAGCGTTGGCTCCTCTTTGTTGCGAGGGTGTCAAGCGCGGCCGGCTCGACGCGTCGCTGGACCTTGCCTAGACAAAGATCCTACCGTCGGCCAGCAAGATGCCTGCCAGCCAATATGAGGTACCATTCAGCCAGGTCTTTACCAATTGGTACAAAGGAGAACAGTATGACGACACGCCCGCCATTACCGCCCTTCACCCTGGAAACCGCCATGCAGAAAGTGCGTATGGCCGAAGACGCGTGGAATACCCGTGACCCCGAGCGGGTAGCTCAGGCCTACACCGAGGACTGTCCCTGGCGGAACCGGGCAGAGTTCATCAACGGTCGCCAAGAAATCGTTGCCTTCCTGCAAAGGAAATGGAATCGTGAGCTGGACTATCGGCTTATCAAGGAGATCTGGGCGCATGCCGATAATCGGATCGCCGTGCGTTTTGCTTACGAGTGGCATGACGACTCGGGCCAATGGTTTCGTTCCTATGGCAACGAAAACTGGGAATTCGCGGAAAACGGCTTGATGCGCCGGCGTATCGCCAGTATCAACGACCTGCCCATACGCGAGGAAGATCGCAAATTCCACTGGCCTCTGGGCCGCCGCCCGGACGACCATCCCGGCCTCAGCGATTTGGGGTTATAGCTTTATGCCGCGCATTGTCGCTCAGCGTTCGGACACTCTGCCGGCCTTGGCCGAAGTGTTTCGCGAGCACGGGTATGAGGGGGCCAGCCTGGCCCTGCTTACTAAAGCGACAGGTCTTGGCAAGGGCAGCCTCTATCATTTTTTTCCGGGCGGAAAAGAAGAAATGGCGGCTGCCGTGCTGCAACACATCGACGCGTGGTTCGAGACCAACGTGTTTTCCACCTTGCGACGACCGGACGACCCCCACGCGGCAATCGCCCAGATGTTCCAGGCAGTGGAGAAGTACTTTCTCTCGGGTCGGCGCGTCTGCCTCGTGGGTGCGGTGGCGCTAAGCGACAGCCGCGACCGGTTCGGCGAGGCAGTGCGAAGCTACTTTCAAGCCTGGATCGATGCCCTCGCTTGCGCACTCATGCAAAGCGGCCGAAAAAGAGAAGACGCGTTCTTGCTGGCCCAACACACCGTGGCGGGTATTCAGGGCGCAATTGTACTGGCTCGTGCCCTGGATGATACGACGGTGTTTTCGCGTACCCTTGGCTGGCTGGAGAATCAGATCTGCCAACCTTCCGCCGGCCGACCCGCTTGCGAGACCGGCCCACAAACGCAATAGCCGCGCCCCAAAATCAAAACGAAACCCCGCTATCGGGAATAAAACTTGCGCCTACGCAGTGACACGTGTCGGATGGTCCGACGCGATCTTCTTTTGTAGGTGATTCAATGAAGCCACTATTTTCCGCGGTAGCCGTTGCGCTCGGCGTTGCATTGGCAGGTTCTGGCGCGTACGCTCAAACCGGCACGACTCCTTCAGCCACTTCACCAACCACTGGGGCCGGCCAAGCCAATAGCGCAGGGCAGACCAATCCGAATGCGCGCGACACCAACAATACTCGTGCGCAGACGCAGTCGTCCTTGACCGAAGAAGATCAAACCTTTCTTGAAAACGCCATCCAAGGAAGTTATGCCGAAATCGAGGGTAGTCAGCTAGCCTTGGAAAAAGGTGAAAGCCAGGATGTCAAAGCCTTTGCGCAGATGATGCTGGAAGATCACGGGAAAATGCTGAAAGAGGCGGAGACCCTTGCCAGCAATAAGGGCATGACGCCTCCAACCGGTCCGTCGGCGATGCAGGTTACCGAGATCACCGCCCTACGCGCGCTATCGGGCGGCGCATTTGACGCCATGTACGTGAACCGTATCGGCGTGGCCTCGCACGAAGCCACTGTCGAAATGTTCGAACAGGCCAGCCGTGAAGCCGCCGACCCCGAGGTGAAAGCCATGGCGACGAAGACCTTGCCAAAGCTTCGCGAGCACCTGGAAGCCGCCCGCGCGCTGGATAAGAAGCAAGACCAGCAGTAAGCGGCCCTGGCCCGACCACCGAAACACCGGTCGGCACAGGCACGCAGCTCTGACTATTGAACGGCTCGGCAGCGGGAAAAGCAAAGGCTTTGCCGTTGCCGGTTGCCGGGCTGCACTTGCGTGCGCGCCGTTCGGGGACGCAAAAAACCCCTCGAAACAGGCAGTTGGCGCTACAACAAGACACGGTTTTTCCCGTATATTTCCCGGTGAATGCCCCTCTATCCTGCCGGAGAATGCGCCATGCCCATCACCGTAGAGACGATCATCCAAGCGACCATTGAGGAGGTCTGGGATGCTTACACCACGCCGGACGACATCATGCACTGGAACGCGGCTTCCGACGATTGGCACACCACCGAGGCGCGGGTGGACCTACGGGAAGGCGGCGAATTCTCTTCGCGCATGGAAGCGAAGGACGGCAGTGTTGGGTTCGATTTTGAGGGCACGTATACACGTATCGTTCCTCACCGCTTAATCGCCTTTGCGTTCGGTGATCGCAACGCAACGGTGGAATTCTCGGAAACTGCAGAGGGCGTTCTGGTCAAGGTGTCTTTCGACCCGGATTCAACTTACACCGAACAGCAGCAGCGTGACGGATGGCAAGCAATTTTGGACAATTTCAGACGCTACGTGGAAGCGTCTGAATGAAGCCCCGGATATCTCTCATCACCTTGTCGGTTAGCGACCTGGAGCGCTCACTCCGCTTTTATCGAGACGGACTGGGGCTGCATACTGAAGGTATTATTTTTGCGTCCCAATCACTTCTTTCAGCTGACTCAGGTTTTCTTCCAGCAAACGCAAGGACTCGTCCACGCCGAGTTTGCTTTCTTTTTTGACCTCGGCGCGCTCCAGTCCGTGTAAGCTGAAGTCGGCCAAGATATCTGCGATTTCATCAGCCGATTTCTTGCCGTTTGATTTGAACCACCAGGCTGTCCAGTTGCACATGCCAATGATGGCAAAGGCGGTTACCTTGGCATCTACCAGACGGAATCTTCCCCGGTCCACCCCCCGCTGAATCACCTCGGTAAACTTTTGCAGCAGTATGCGACGCGCCGACTCGGCCACTTTTTTTTGCGCTGGTGGCAACGAGCCCTCGGCCTGATCCACCACCCGAAACTGCACCGGGTGCAACAAGATCAGCTTGGCGTGTTGATGCACCAATTCGCGCAAGGCGTCCTCGGGTTCTTTTTCTTGCTCCACCACTTGCGCCGCCAGCTGCTTGGCCACAATGGTCAAGCCCTCGGTCAAGCTAACCAGTATTTCTTCTTTGTTCTTGTAGTAGTAGTACAGGGCCGTTCGCGAGACACCCAGCTCTTTCGCTATTTCGTGCATGGAGGTTCCCTCGTACCCCCGCTGGATGAACAGGTTGGCGGCGGCTTCCAGAATAGCTTGTGGAACCACGTTGATTTTTGACGATTGCCTGGCCATGCGCTTCTCTTCTGGGTGAACCCCAATAGTTTAAGACAGCATCAATTTTCTTGGCGCCCAATTTGACACATGCGTCAAATTTTAGTCTATTATGCCGAAAAGAATGCATCGACTGTTTCTCGAACTTTGGAGACGAGTGTGAACAGGCAAGACAACACTGCTGGGCTACGGCTCAAAGGCGTGGATCACACCGCGCGGCCCACCTGGAAGCTCAAGGAAACCGTGGAGTTTTATCGCGACACGCTCGGGCTGCCGCTTATCCACACCATTTCAGCACGCGGCTGGGGTCCGGAGAATCACCCGGATTTCCTGCACTTCTTTTTTGACAGCGGCAACGGCAGCACCATCGCGTTTTTCTACTACCTCGGCGCACAAGAGCCGGAGTCAATGAAGCACAGGCCCGGCCAGCCTCCTATCCCTTCAGACCACATTTTTGACGCTACGCATACCTCGTGGCTGGTCGATACCAAAGAAGAGCTGCTGGCCTGGAAGGACAAGCTCGAAAGCAAGGGCGTCGAGGTCTCTTCAGCGACGGCTCACGAAGTCATCGAATCCATCTACTTTCGTGACCCCAATGGCTACTTCATTGAAATAACGCGCAAGCTCAGGCCCGTGGACGAGTCGGATGCCCGCGATGCGCAGCTGACGCTGGAAGCGGCCATACAACTGGAAGCCAAATCGCTCGAGACCGGCGGTAAGGCCCAGTCTATAGACGCCATCTGGAACGAGAAGGCCGGACTCCTGGACCAGCAGCTTGGCAGTGCTGGCAGCAACCAGGCGCTCATTCGCTTATATGTGTTGAACGTGCCTGAGTTTTCCGCGCTGGTCGAGGCCGCGCGCTCGCAGCCCGGTTGCACTGTTAGCGAAGCTGACGACAACTACGTAATCATCGACGCCCAGGAACCCATCGAGTTTCATCGCAAGCAGCTGAATCTCAAACCGGCCGTCTGGTACGGGCTGTTCACCGGTGGCCTTCGCGGCCGTATCGAATCTTTCGGTCGCGACACCGTGCGCATCGTACCGAACTGATCGTTAAAAGGATTCGGCATGACCGACACGCCAAAAAAAGCCAAGAGACCGACACTGGGCATCGACTGGTATCCCCAATCGCTGCCTTCCGATACCGACACCACCGCCATTACCCTTCGAACAGCGGACGGCGCGGCCGTTTTGGGCACGCTCTACACCAGGGGCACGTCGCGCAGCGTGGCCTGCCTCATGCACCCGCGCGAATACTTTGGCGCGCATTATCTCGTGCCGGCCCTGCTCGATTGCGGCATGGCCGTGTGGACGCAAGGCGCACGTTCCATCGGCAACGACCTTCGCCTCGAGCACGAACAAGCCGTCATCGATGCCGCCACGGGCATTGCATATTTGCGTGACCGTTTTGAACGCATTGTGCTTATCGGTAATTCCGGCGGTTCGGGCGTCTATAGCTACTATATTCAGCAGTCTTGCCTGCCGCCCGAAGAGCGCCTCGCCAAGTCGGCCGTGGGTAAGCCCACGCGGTTTAGCGAAGTGGACATGCCCACAGTGGACGGCATGGTGTATCTGGCCCCCCATCCGGGCCAGGGCCGGCTACTGATGGGTTGTATCGACCCATCGGTGACGGACGAGAACGACGCATTATCCGTCGACCCGGCGTTGGACCCGTTCAACGAAGACAACGGCTATGCCCCGGAACCGGGTCAGTCGCGCTATTCGCCCGAATTTGTAGAGCGCTATCGGCAGGCCCAACGTGCCCGGGTCGAAAAATTGGACGACATAGCGCGAAACCTGATCCAGCGCCGACAGTCTGCCCGCCGGCAAATCAAAGAGGGCGCCACCGAGCGCAATCTACGGCTGCAAGCGGCCCACACCCCCATCATTACCGTCTGGCGCACCGATGCCGACTTGCGTTGCCTGGATTTAAGCCTCGACCCTTCAGACCGGGCGCCGGGCTCCGTCTGGGGCAACGATTTACTGGTTTCCAACTACGGCGCCGTGGGATTCGGTCGGCTGTGCTCTCCGGAATCGTGGCTGTCCACCTGGTCCGGCGTCTCGTCCCAGGCGGCTCTCGAGAAAACCGCACCCTCGGTCACGGTTCCCACTCTGCTGGTGGAATACACGGGCGACCAAACAACGTTCCCGCTCCAGATCCAAGAAATCTTCTCCTGGATCGGAGCCGCCGACAAACACCACGTGCGGGTCAGGGGCGATCACCATGGGCGGCCTCTGAATGGCGACGAAGCGCCTGGTCGCACCGCTGCCGCCAAAGAGATAAGCAGTTGGCTGGCAAGCCGAGGCTTCGTTTAGTGCGCCACCGGCTGCCCCAAGCTTGATTAGAAGGAAGGAGACAACAATGAGCGGACCCATAAACCGCATTGAAGGGGTGCAGTACACCGACCCCGCCCGGTCCAGGCACTATCTTGAAAGCGGCGCATGGATGAATGCCACGGTAGGCGACGTCCTGCGAGGTACTGCGGCGCGTCTGCCGAATAAGCCGGCCCTGGTCACCGACGAAGGAAGCGTCACTTTTGGCGAACTCGACAGCCAGACGGACCGCCTGGCGGCCGCCTTGCTCGATCTGGGCCTTCAACCGGCCGACCGGGTGATTTTCCAGATGGGCAACAACATTGAAACGGCTCTGGCCGTACTGGCCTGTTTCAAGGCAGGCATTGTTCCCGTCTGCGCCATCCCACAATACCGAGAAGTGGAAATCGGCCAGTTGGCCCGGCTAAGCGAGGCCCGCGGCTACATGGTGCAATCGGACACCGCAGGCAGTTTCGATATGGTGCCTTTTGCCCAAGAGATGGCGGCTACCCACGGCATTTCGCATCTGCTCTTTTCCGGCTCCCGCGCGCCTGAGGGCAGCGTGACGATCGCCGCCCTTATCGCGTCGCAAGACGAGGCCTCCGCCCGTAAGCGGCTGGAGCAAGTTCAACTGAGCCCGGAAGACGTGCTGAGCTTTCAGTTGTCGGGCGGAACCACGGGCGTCCCGAAGATTATTCCGCGTTTCCATGGCGAATATCTTAGTCACGCCACCTTCGCCGCCCGCAATTATGAAATGGATGAAAACAGCGTCTTCTTGTGGTCTTTGCCCTTGATGCATAACGCCGGGCAACTATATGCGCTGATTCCGACCCTGGTCTTGGGGCGCACCACGGTTCTCATGCCAGGTGTGGACATCCCACGTCTGCTTAGCTTGGTGGAGCTGCACAAGGTTACGCATACCTCGTCGATCGGCCCTATTGCGCCGCAAATCATGGCTTATCCGGATCTGGACAAGCACGATTTATCCAGTCTGAAGCTGTTTTTCACCATGACACGCGCCGACATGCTCGAAAAGAAGATTGGCGTGCCCTGCAGCAATCTTTTCGGCATTACCGAGGGCCTCTTGCTGGGTTCAGGGCCTTCCGCCCCCGAACAGGCGCGCCACGGCACCAATGGCGCCAGCGGATGTCCTTTTGATGAAATCCGCGTCCTGGATCCCGAATCGGAGACACCGGTAGAGCCCGGACAGATGGGAGAGCTGTGCTTCCGCGGGCCATCTTCCCTGCGAGGTTACTTTAAGGCGCCGGAGGCAAACCGCACTGCTCTTACTTCCGACGGGTTCGTGCGCACCGGGGATATCGTCACCGAACACACTATCGAAGGCCGGACGTATTACCGCTTCGAAGGTCGTCTGCGCGACAACATCAACCGGGGCGGCGAGAAGATTGGCTGTGAGGAAGTTGAACTGTTCGTCAGCAAGCACCCGGCAGTGCTCGATGCCAAGCTGGTGGCCATGCCCGACCCCATTTACGGCGAAAAGGCCTGCGTCTATCTCATTGTTCGACCAGGCGAGACCGCGCCCACGGTACGCGAACTGGCCGATTTTCTTATTGCCCAGGGCCTGGCCAAGTTCAAGTGCCCCGAACGAATAGAAGTTGTCGACGCTTTTCCCGTCACCCGCGTTGGCAAAGTCGACAAGCCTGCAATGCGTAAGCAAATTGCCGAGAAACTGACGGCTGAAAATCGGGCTAATACCGCCCACGCATCGTCTTAGCTGTCCACCCAGCCCTTTCTGCACAATTCGTATCCCATCAAAGACCAGGAGACAACGATGAAAACCCCCTTCAAACTGCGACACCATATTGCCGCCTTCACCCTGGCGCTGCTCGCCGTGCCGGCGGCCCAGGCGCAGCTTAAGATCGGACACATTGGCTCGATGACCGGGCCCTTGGCCGCTCTGGGGCTGGACCAGTACGACGGCTTCCAGCTGCGGGTCGAACAAGGCGACGGCATGCTGGGCGGACAAAAAGTCGAACTGCTGCGCATGGATGACCAAAGCAAGCCAGAAGTGGGCTTGCAAGCGGCTCGCGAGCTACTGCAAAAAGACAAAGTAGACGTGGTAGTGGGAATCACCGCCTCCAACGTCATTAACGCGGTATTTCCGTACATCGTGAAGGAAGAAGTGCCCTTGATTGGCACCAATGGCGGGCCTTCACCCTTTGCTGGCGAACGCTGCTCGCCCTGGTTTGTCTCGACGGCCTTTCAAAACGACGGCGCGCACGAATCGGCCGGCAACGAAGCACGCAATCGTGGCTATAAAAACGTCGCCGTCATCGCCCCCAATTACCAGGCCGGCAAAGACGCTATTGCCGGATTCAAACGCTTTTACAAAGGGGAATTGGCCGAAGAGCTCTACCCTGCCCTGGGCCAGACCGACTTCTCGGCGGAAATCACCCAATTGGCCTCCTCGCAGCCTGACGCCGTCTACGTCTTCTTGCCCGGCGCACTTGGCATCAACTTCATCAAGCAATATTCGCAAGCAGGGCTGATGGATAAATTCCCGCTCCTGTCTTCGTTTACCGTGGATGACATCACCATTCCCGCCATTCGCGACGCTGCAGTGGGCTCGTTGGTCAGTACGCACTGGGTTTCGGGTGCAAGCAACCCACGTTCGCAAGAGTTCATCAAGAGCTTTGAGGCCCGCTATAACCGCACGCCTTCAGTGTATGCCGTCCAAGGCTACGACGCGGCCGCACTGATTGACGAGACCTTGACTGCCAACCCGGACCTGGCCAAAGACAAAAAGGCATGGATACAGTCCATGCGAGCTGCAAAGCTCGAGTCCCCACGCGGCGAAATCACCTTCGAACGCAACGGTTTCCCCGTACAGGACTACAACATCTGGAAGGTCGTCAACAAAGGCGAAGGCAAAGTCGGATTCGAGATGCAAAACGTCTCTTTGAAGGCGCATCACGACGCCTATGTTGACCAGTGCAAGCTGTAAGCCAGTTTTACTTCACCTAGCAAAGTCGGGCTGGCTTGCTTCGCCGCCCTCGAAAGCGGTGGAGCGGGGCGGGTGATTCAATTCTCCATCCGCCCCTAAGTTCGATGTTGGAGATGTCATGAGCTTGAATATTAAAGTGGTGGGCGGCGGTCCTGCGGGGCTCTTCTACGCTTACCTGATGAAAAAGTCCTTCCCCGACTATCGGGTGCGAGTCATCGAGCAAAATCCGCCCGACGCTACTTACGGGTTTGGCGTGGTGTTCTCCGGTCGAGCGCTGAGCTTCTTGCAGCAAGGCGATGCAGGGGTCATAGAACGGCTAAAGCGTCACATGGAGTCCTGGAGCGATCAGCACATAACTCACAAGGGCCAGCGAGTCGTCATTGACGGCAATTCTTTCTCCGCCATTAAACGCCTGACCTTACTTCAAGAGCTGCAGGCCATCTGCCGTGAGACGGGGGTAGAGCTGACGTTCGGAGAGCGTATCGAGGACGGTTCGCCCGAAGACGACTGTGACGTATTGGTGGCCGCAGATGGAGCCAACTCCGTCATACGTGACCGCTATGCCGCGGAGTTTCAGACGGAAGTCACCGACCTGGCCAACTATTTTTCCTGGTACGGGGTCGAAACCACCTACGATGCGCATACGCTTACTTTCAAAAGCCACCAGGGTGGCGTGTACTGTGCCCACCACTACCGCTACACGCCAGCCATGAGCACGGTCGTGGCAGAGGTCGATGCGCAAACCTGGGAGTCCTCCGGCATGGCAGGCATGACCGACGAGCAGCGCAAACACCACTTCGAAGACATATTCAAAGACACGCTGGACGCCCAGCCATTGATCAGCAACCGGTCACTCTGGCGACGCTGGCGGCTGGTCAAGAACGGTAAGTGGCACCACAAGAACATTGTGCTAATAGGCGACGCACAGCGCAGTGCACACCCTTCCATCGGCGCCGGCACACGTCTGGCGATGGAAGATTCCATTGCCCTATGGCAGGCCTTTAATCGGCATGGCACGGATATACAGTCGGCCTTCCTCAGCTACGAAGCTGAACGTCGGCCGGTGCGCGACAAGCTGAATACAGCCGCAGAGAAAAGCATAGCCTGGTACGAGAACCTGGCAGCAAAAATGCATCTGTCGCCCGAGGAGCTGGCCCTGGACTACATGCTGCGCACCGGCCTGATGACACCGGAGCGTTTGGCACGCGATTCCCCGAAATTTACGGCACTCGTCGCTGCACATGGCAAGCCGGTGACGCAGTAGGTCTGGCCAAAAGGTGGTTACAACCTACCCCGATGCTTCCTACTGCCTTCATGAAACCACACTAGAATCGATTATCAGGCGTCCTCGAACCCAACCCGACGGAGTCAGATATGAAAATTCAAGCAGCGGTTACGCACGCCCAAGGCGATCCTTTTTCCATTGAAGAAGTATCGGTGTCTGCATTGCGGGCCGACGAGGTCCTGGTCAAGATAGTGGCCACCGGCGTCTGCCATACCGATGCCGTGGGGCGCGACCTGGGCGTATCGCCTTACCCCATCGTGCTCGGTCATGAAGGCGCCGGCATTATCGAACAGGTGGGCGAAAACGTTCGCCGTCTGGCTCCGGGCGATCATGTGGTCATGTCCTTTGCTCATTGTGGTCAGTGCGACAACTGCCTCACCGGACATCCCACCGTCTGCGAACTATTCAACGACTTGAATTTTGGCGGGCGCATGGACGACCACACTTGCCGCCTGCATCAAGGCGACACGGATGTGCATACATTTTTTGGTCAGTCGTCCTTTGGCACCCACGCTGTCGCCCATGAGCGTAACGTGGTCAAAGTAGACCGGGATGTGGATCTGGCCCTGCTTGGCCCCCTGGGCTGCGGCATACAGACCGGCGCGGGAACCGTGCTGAATCGGCTTAAGCCAGAGTTTGGCACATCCATCGCCGTGTACGGCTGCGGCGCAGTAGGGCTAAGCGCCATCATGGCCGCGAAGATCGCCGGATGCCCCCAGATCTTTGCCGTCGATGTGCACGACAACCGACTGGAGCTGGCCAAGGAACTGGGCGCCACGCATACCCTTAACGGCAAGAACGTAGACGTCGTCAAAGAGATCAAGGCCCATTCCAAAGGCGGCACCCACTATGCCGTCGAATCCACCGGCGCCCCACCCGTAGTGCGTCAATGCATGCAGGCGCTACGTCCTTTAGGGCAGGCAGCCATAGTCGGCGTCACACCGGAGATGAACATCGACGTGCACAACGACCTCATGGCCGAGGGCAAGAGCATGATAGGTGTGATCGAGGGCGACTCCGTTCCCCGTGTGTTCATTCCACAATTGATCGGATTCTATAAGGCAGGTAAATTCCCCTTCGACAGGCTGGTCAAGTTTTACGACTTCAACCAAATCAACCAGGCCTTCGAAGACTCCGCCAGCGGCGCAACAGTAAAGCCAATTTTGAAGTGGGCATGAATATGACGATGTAAGCCCAGGGCAGCGCGGCCGGTGCTTCAACCACCCACCACACGGAGACGACATGTCGCGCTTGAACTACTTCCAACACGCCCCCGAGCTTGCCAATCAGTACGCTCTGTTTAACGAGGCGGTCGCCAAGAACAAAGCCCTTCACGGCCTTAAAGAACTGGTCACCATACGCGCCTCGCAGCTTAACGGCTGCGCTTTCTGCGTGGACATGCACGTTAAAGAAGCAAAGATCAATGGGGAACGAGAGCTGCGCGTACACCATATCGCCATCTGGCACGAGTCGCCGTTGTTCGACGAACGCGAGCGCGCCGCACTGGAGTGGACCGAAATCCTCACCCGCTTGCCAGGCCGAGGCGTTCCCGACGACGTGTATGAGCGCGTGTGCCAGCATTTCTCGGAAGCCGAATTGGCGGCTCTCACTTTCCTGATTGTCGCCATCAACGGCTGGAACCGACTGGGCGTCGCGTTTCAGCCCACTCCGGGTTCTGCGGACAAGGCCTATGGCTTGGACAAAGCCGGGCTCAGCTAAGAAGCAAGGCCATTCATGCGTCAAATTCTGTTGGTCGTCGACGTACAGCCCACGTTTTCACCGCCGGACTGGCTGTTACAAGGCATAAAGCAGCTTGTACCGCGCATCCCTTCCGTGGCCACGCTCGAGTTGCACGACGAAAGCCGCACGCCTTTTAAGCGACAGATCGGCTGGACGCCCGCCCTCAACGACAAAAGCTTGATTGATGCCGATCGAGTTTTCGCCAAGCACGGGTATCTGCCGACGACCGAAGCGCTGGATTACTTGGCACGTTTTAAACCGCAACGCGTTTTAGTCTGCGGCATACAGACCGACACCTGTGTACTGGCAGCCGGCTTTGCCTTATTTGACGCCGGCCTGCACCCCACACTTGTCACTGACCTGACCGTGGGATCTTCTTTGGATCGATCGGGCGAGTTGGGCATCAAGTTGTGGAAACATCACTTTCGAGCAACCACCACATCGCAAGAGTTGCTGGACGACCTGGACAAGTAATTGCGCCGGTACACCTCTTCGCCCATGGCGGCGATCTGCTGCTCGACCAGCACATTGAAAGGCTTCAACAGGGGATGAAAGTCGTACTCCGGTTCCAAAGCGGATAAGGCGCGCACAATGGCCTCGATGGTGGATACCGCCTCCGGCCCTGGTGCTTTACGAATCCGATACTGTGAGGGGTCTCCGGGCGGAAGACTGAACCGGGGAAGCCGGTCCAGTGCCGGGTTCATATGGATTATCTTGCTTGCCTTGCGCCAGGTTCCGTCGGGCACGATCAACAGCGACGAGTCGGCGGCGCGCGCATGATCTGCGGGCGGACATTGGACCGGCTCTTGGGATGGAAACAGCAGTAATGTCTGCCCCGCAGAAGCGATCCGGCTTTCAAGCTGGGGGAAGTGTTCACCTATCCAAAGTTCTGCGCGAGACAATCCCAATAGCGCCAACCGCGCGGTATTTAGGGGGTGCTTGGCCTCAGTAGGATGCTGCAGCACCAGCACGCGAGTACGGTTGTTGACGACTTGAACGTGGTCGCATAGGCAATAAGCAAGTGGTCTTGCACACCGCTCACAGGAGCGCCTAACAGGCTTGTGGGATTCGAGCATCTTCGAAAGTAAAATCTTTAGCATGTCCACCAGCAAATTAAATCTCGCTGAAGCCGATGGGGTGCGTACCCTGCATTTTGGCTCTTCTGCCGTGCAGGGCGCCATGCGCCTAGAACGCCCCCACGACATCGAGCTGGAGTATGTGCAGCAAATGATGTTGTGGCTGTTGTTCCGACGGGAAGCAGAGCACATCGTTCAGCTGGGCCTGGGAGCAGCAGCGCTTACCAAATTCTGTCATCACCACTTTAAGTCAACCAGAATCACCGCGGTGGAACTGGATGCAAATGTAATCGACATCTGTCGCCGCCATTTCGCCCTGCCCCCGGACGACGAACGACTCAGCGTTTTAAACATGGACGCGGCCGATTTCGTGAACGACTTTTCCTTGCGCCGTTCCATCGATGTTCTTCAAGTCGACCTGTACGACGCACGGGCGCACGCCCCCGTACTGAGCTCGGAGGCTTTTTACGCCGCCTGCGCCAACTGCTTATCGGTCAAGGGCATGATGACGGTCAATCTGTATTGCGATTGGCCAGAGCACCTGCATCACTTACAGATGATGGAAAAGTCGTTCGAAGCCTTGGCATGGCTGCCAGAGGTGCATGACGGCAATATTGTCGCCATCGGGTTCAAGCAATCGCCCACAGTCGATTTCGACGATCTCTATGCGCGGGCGGAAGAGATACGCGTATTATTCGGCTTGCCCGCCAAATCCTGGGTCGACGGGCTGTACCAGTGGATGGCCCATGATGCCGCGCCGACAGCTCCACCGCAAACCTAGCCGGTCGCGTGACAGTTTAAGGCGACACGGTAACCGTAGGTGACATGTGCTTTGCCCGGACGCGCAGAAGTGGAGCCATAATTTCCTCAGTTCATGACGAGAAGCCGCCTGTGCCAGTTGCGCCAGCCCAGAAGCGCATCGCGCGAGAGGAAGGAGTTGCTCTATGCCTGTTGAGCCGTCCGATGACGATCGCCCCTCCCCAGAAAAAGGCGGTCAAGAAACACCGCCCGGGCAATCGCCCAGAACACCTCCGCGCATAGAACGCAGGCGCTTTGGCGGCACAGATCGGCGGCCGGAACGACCGGATGATGACGATGCGCCGGTCTCGCGAAGCGACCTTAGCAAAGGGCCGCAAGAACTTCTCGAGCATCGCCCCGACCGCGTCAATTGGCCCGTCCTGACATTTTCCTCGGTGGTCATCCTGGCGTTCTCCATCTGGGCCATTGTTGTACCGGGCGAGGCCCGGGGCACCATGCAGTCGACAGTCGACTGGATCGCGACCAATCTTGGGTGGTACTACGTCGTCACCATGACCCTGGTCATCGGCTTTGTCGTATGGGTGGCTCTGTCCAAGGAAGGCGACGTACGACTGGGCCCTGACCACTCGCGGCCGCAGTACAAGTTGGGCACTTGGGTCGCCATGCTGTTTGCCGCAGGCGTCGGCATTGACATGCTGTTCTACTCGGTGACGGGACCCGTCTTTCAGTACTTGAACCCACCCTCGGGCGAGGGAGCGTCGCCAGCCGCCATGCAAGATGCCGTCGTCTGGACCATGTTCCACTATGGCATCGCCGGTTGGTCCATGTATTCCTTGTTAGGCATGGCAATGGGGTATTTCGCTTACCGCTGGGGGATGCCGCTATCCATTCGTGCGGCTCTTTACCCTTTGTTGGGCAAGCGCGTGCGCGGCCCCTTGGGCGACGGCATCAGCATTATCGCCTTGGTAGGCACTGTGTTCGGTGTCGCCACCTCCATGGGAATTGGGGTCGTACTCCTTAACGTCGGCTTTGCTGTGTTGTTCGGGCTGGAACAAGGCCTTGCGCTTCAGATTGCATTGGTCATTGGCGCCGTTGTGCTCACCATTGGGGCCACCACCTCTGGTGTCGATCGTGGAATCCGCTGGATTTCCGAATTGAACCTGTGGAGCGCGGTGGCAATGATGGTGTAGATCCTGCTTAGCGGCGAAACGGCCTTTCTGCTCAATGCGCTCACCGAGAACATCGGCCGCTTTATCCTGACGCTACCCGCACGTACCCTACAAACTTTCGCCTACGAGCCCGATGGCGCCAACTGGATGGCCGGATGGACCCTGTTCTTTTGGGCGTTCTGGCTGGCTTGGGGGCCGTTCGTGGGTGTCTTCCTGGCGCGAATCTCGCGCGGCCGCACCTTGCGCGAGTTTGTGGTTGCGGCTATTACCGCCCCCGTGTTGTGCGATTTCATCATCGTGTCGCTGTTTGGCAATTCGGCCCTATTCCATGTCTTAAGCGGCAATATGAACTTTGCCGCGTTGGCCATCGAAAGCCCCGAACAAGGCTGGTATGCCTTGCTCAGCATGTTCCCAGGCGCGACATTCTTGATTGCTCTGGCCACCTTGTCGGGATTGCTGTTCTATCTGACCAGCGCCAACTCGGGCGCCATGGTCATGTCCAATTTTTCGGCGTCAATTCCCGACCCGGCACAGGACGGACCAAAGTGGTTGCGCATCTTCTGGGCGGTGCTTACGGCGGTGCTGACCGTGGCCATGCTGCTTGCAGGCGGCGTCACCACCATGGAATACGCCACCCTGATCTTTGCCCTGCCGGTAACGGTCATTGCATACCTCACCATGGCGTCCTTCCATAAAGTACTGCGCATGGAAAGAGCCGAGCGCGAGGGACAGGTGCTGCAACGACGATCCATTGCGCCTATCGGCGGCCATGTGCCGGAAAGGTCGTGGACGCAGCGGCTTGAGCAGTTGCGCGCCTTCCCGACTTTACGGCAGGTGACTCAGTTCCTGGAACGAACGGTGACGCCCGCACTGAACGATGTGGCCGCTGAATTCAATAAC
>JAJUGB010000045.1 GCA_029268595.1 Alcaligenaceae bacterium
GCGCTCGTGACCACCGACGAAACAATTTCCGGAAGGTGCCATATACGCCGTCATGCATGAACAGCACCACCAGAACCAGAGCCCATCCCAGCCAGAACTGCCAATAAATGGGATTGATGCCCGACAGCTTATCTTGCAACAAGATAAAGCCGGCGGCTCCGAGCAGGCCCCCATACAGATAGCCGGCCCCGCCAATAATCAACATGGTGAGGACATCCGCGCTCCGGTGGAATGCTAAAACGTCAATGGCCACGTATTGCGTGCTTTGGGTAAGCAGGGCGCCCGCCAGTCCGGCCAGAGCGGTGGAAATGGTGTAGACCAAGGTCAGCGCTTGGCGGTTGTTTATGCCAAGCGCTGCGGTGCGGCGCCGATTCATACCCAAGGCCCGCAAAGTAAGACCTAAGGGACTGCCCAGGATGTACCGAACCAGCAGGACCGCAAGAAGCAGCCACACGGCGCAATACACATAGGCAGTGCGGCTGGCGAAGTCGAATTCGAATATGCCGAAAACCGGGTCGATGACCACCCCATACAGGCCGTCGATGCCCCCCGTGATGTGAGTGGCCTTGTTGGCTGCCTCGAATAGCAAAAGCCCCAGGCCCAATGTGACGAGCAAGCCACTTAGTTCGTTGCCAGATGCAATGGCGCGGGTAGTAGCGAGTCCGAGCAGGCCGCTGCCTAGCATGGCGAGAAGCGCTCCGGTAATGGGCTCCGTCCACCCGTACTTGCCTAGCCAGGCTGCTATGTAGGCTCCGGTCCCAAAGTATGCCGCATGTCCTAAAGTCACGATACCCGCGTAGCCGAGGGCCAGGTCAAGCGATAGCGCGAACAGAGACACGATAACTATGAGGGTGGCCAACGGCAGGTGGTTTGGAAAAGCAAAAAAAGCGGCTAGCGCAATGACCCATGGCAGCAGCTCGGCGACGCGCCACGGGAGGCGAAAGGGGTCGCGGGGGCGGGAAGTAGGGACGGCCATCAGAGGTCTCCTTTGCGCAAGCCGCGCAGACCTTGAGGTCGGACAAGCAACAGCACCACCATGATGGCGTACATGGCAAAAGAACCGAGATCCGGCAGATAATATTTCGTCGCGATGTCGAGTACACCCAGGGCCATGGAGGCCATAAATGTGCCGGTGACAGATCCGGCGCCTCCGACAACCACCACCAATAGGGCAAGTACCAGATATTTGACGGCAAAGGCCGGATCCAGCCCGAGCGCCTGAACGCCCAGCGCACCCCCCAGCCCGGCCAATGCAGTCCCAATGGCAAAACAAGCCATGAAGACTTTGTTGATGGGGATGCCTAATGCTGCGGCCACGCGCTGGTTATCCACTGCAGCCCGGACCATGGTGCCGAACCGAGTGCGGTCCAGCCCGAGCGACAGTACGATGAGCAAGGTCACGCTTATGGCAAGGAGCAATAGACGGTAACGCGAGATAGAAAGTGGTCCCCATTGGGTGCGGCCTTCAAGCGCCTCGGGTATGGTAATGAGCTGCAGCGCGGACCCCCATAAATAGGTGACCGAGGCGCCAATAATCATCATGAACCCAATGGTGAGCAACACTTGAGCGAGCGGGCTGCGTCGGTACACTAAGCGAAACACCGATTGCTCCAGGATGACGCCTACCACCGTGGTGATGACGACGGCGCCCAAAACCGCCCAGACAAACGGCCATTGCCAGGACGAGACAAAGGTTACGGCCAGATAGCCGCCTATCATTGCCAGGGCTGTATGGGCCAGGTTGACAAAGCCCATCAACCCAAGAGTGATCGACAGGCCGATTGCCAACAAATAGAGCAGGGCGCCGTACGATAAGCCATCAATAAGTACTGCAAGAAAGTTCAGCATGCCGTACCTGTGGGCTGACGATAAGCGGCCTTACTTGCCGGGGTCTTTTACATCGGGATAGGTCTCGAACTCGATGTTGTAGAGTTCGCCGTCCCGCCGCTCGACACGGCGGATATACACGTTTTGCACGACGTCGCGGTTTTCGTCGAAGCTGACGGGGCCACGAGGGCTGTTTATTTTCATCCCCTTGGCAATTTCGATGGCCTTGTCGGCGTCAATCTCTCCGTTCAACTGACGTGCAATTTCGTACATCATGCCCATGCCGTCCCATGTGGCGGCCATGTAGAAATTAGTGCGGGCATCTGCACCGAACATGCTCTTGTAAGCCGATACGAATTTTTCGTTTTCGGGCGACTCGTGTGCCATGGAGTAGTGGTGGCTGGTGATAAGGCCCAGGGCAACATCCCCAATGCGATTCAGAAATACGTCGTCCGTGATATCGCCCGTCGTGATGAGCCGCATGCTGTCCTTCAGGCCGCGGTCGCCATAGGCTTTGAGCAGCTGGACACCGGTGTCTCCGGAAGGGACAAACGCAAAAATAGCGTCTGGTTTAGCATCGGCGGCCCGATGAAGATAGGGACCAAATTCGGGATTTGCCATGGGCGCGCGGACACTGCCGACTATCTTTCCTCCTTTTGCCTCGAATGCGGTGATAAAGGCTTTTTCTGCATCGTGTCCGGGGCCATAGTCTGACACCAAGGTGTAAACAGTCTTGATGCCGTTATCGGCGGCCCATTCTGCTAAAGGCGCGGTAACCTGGGGCAAGGTAAATGATACGCGCACAATGTACGGAGAACGCATGACGATGCTGGAAGTCGCCGCTGCGTTCATGATGATCATAGGGGTCTTTGAGGCGGTAGCGATGGGCGCTGCGCCCATCGCGTTGGGGGTGAGGCCGAATCCCGCCAGGAAATCGACCTTCTCCACCGAGACCAGCTCCTGGGCTTGGCGACGTGCCGCCTCGGGATTGGGACCGGTGGTATCGCGGTATAGAACTTCCACTTTGCGCCCGGCCACCGTGTCTCCGTGTTCTTTCATGAAGACATCGACGGCGCTCTTGACCTGCCGTCCGTAATCGGCAAAGGCGCCAGACATTTCAGTGATGATGCCTATGCGCAAAGGCGGCTTCTGATCTTGCGCTGACGCTAATAAGGGGGCACTGCAAATCAGGGTTGCCAGTAGGGTTCCCAATACCGCGCGTCGTTTCATGGTTAGTTCTCCTTGGGGGTGTCCTCCGCTGCTTCACGCTGGGCAATGTTGGCAAGAATCTCGGCGCCTCGATTGGCCGCGGACAGCCCGCGGAACAGAAAAGCCAGGTTCACAACATCTTGAAGTTCGTTCCAGGTAGCGCCAGCACGGCGGGCGGCGATGGCGTGCAAGACGGCGGCGTCGCTGAGCGAGTTCAGCAGCATGCCGAAAAGCATCAACTGAGTGGTCTTGACGTCGAAGCTTTTTGGATACATGCCGTGTTCGCGGATCTGCTCCTGCAGATCGACCATCTTGGGATCGAGCGCGCCGGTGACTTCGACACGGGCTTCGATACGCGGCGGTACAAAGCCAATCAGGTCTTTGTAGATTTGGTAGCGCTCGTCTTGGGAGGTGCTGTCGCTATAGGCGCCGATGCGTTCGGAAACAATATTCTTGTCGATACGTTTAGGTAGCATTACTGAACAAAACCCTATGCAGAGGTAGTGGTGACGGAAGATTTCCAGACGGTGATGAGATCGTCCGCCTGGCAGGTTTCTCCGAAGAGGAATTGAATATTGGTCAAGCTGGCTTCATGTAGCGGTGGGGTGTGGGACGCAACTGCATCGCGAGGTACCACACAGTGGTAGCCCAGAGCATGACCTTCTCGTACGGTGGACTCTACGCATACCTGAGTTTGCACACCAGTGGCCACCAAGGTGCGTATGCCCAACTTCTGTAATTGCTGATGGAGGTCAGTGCCGGAGAATCCGCAATAGTTGTGCTTGATGATGACGGTCTCGTTTGCGGCCGGTTCGACGCCGAACCATTGCGCACCCCAGGTGCCCGGCTCGCAACATACTTGTGTGATGCCGCGCTGAGCCAGTTTGCGCTGCATTCCGGCAGGAATATGTTGGGGCGAGTAGTCGGCTCCGATCCAGATCACAGGTACCGACGCCTCGCGCGCCGATTCAATGAGGCGCTGCAAGGTGGAGCAGATGCCTTGCGCGGCGCTGACATCTTTCTTCATGACTGAGTCTATGTACCCGCCCGGCGCACAGAAATCGTTCTGCATGTCGATGACCAGCAGGGCGGTCTCGCCCGGCCTGGCTAGCTGGGCGACCACGGCGGAGGACTGTGCCGCTGCACTCATGCGGTGACCTCTTCCAACGCCCAGAACGAGCCGCCCATGCCGCAACGCATAGGGACCGAGGGAACATAGAAGACGCTTTCCGCTTGCGGCCGACCCAGCTCGGCGGCAGCGCCCATGGCAACCAGCCACGCAAGCAGCTCGCCGGCGCCGCCGTCTCCACCAGTCAGCAGTTTTTCGAATGTGACTTCGCGCACGACCTTATCGACATCGCCCTGTTCTAGCAAGCCCATGAACCACCGATCGAATTCCTCGTGCACTTCGAAGTAATCGAGCCCGCCAGGATCGTGAGAGAGCCCGCCCGTGCCCATGAGCACCACGCGCTCGTCGGACGGAAACGCCTGCACGATGCGCGCGATTTGCCTGCCCACTTCAATGCATCGCGCCGCTGAAGGAACCGGCGGGACGATGGGGTTCATGTGAATGGGCACGAAACGTATGTCGTACTCGGGAAAGAGGAATTTGAGTGGCACCGACCAGTTGTCGTCGAACAGAAGCTCTTCGGCAAAAGCGTGATTGATGCCCGCGCGGGCCGACTCACGCACCAGGGTGCGAGCCAGTTCGCGATGCCCCTTGACTTGATAATCGGCCACATTCAGCCAGTCACGGAACCAGGGGGCCGGACCTTGCCACTGATCGGCCAGACCTATACAGAAGTCCGGAACGTTGCTCATGGGGAAGTTGAGCAGGTGATCGTTGGCGACCCCAATGACCACATCGGGCTTGAGCTCTTCCATGCGGCGATGAAATTCCTGGTAGCCGGCAATGACTGCGTCACGTTGTTCTTGTGGCGCACGGTCTGGCCATCCGGTCACGCCGGGGGCGTGTGCTATGCCCAAAGAAGCGACAAGTTGCGCCATTTTTAATGCTCTCCTTCTTTAGCGATGCCCATTTTCTCTGCGTAAAGTCGTGCGGCTTCGCTGTCATTGTGGTTGTACCCGCCGCCTTTGAATAGACGGCTGATTTGCGGGAGGAAATAAGGATGTACACCCATTTTTCCCAGTGCCGCTATATCCATGTTGCGCCAGGCTTCTCGTTCGGGCGGAGTGAGCCCGTAATGTTCCATGGTGCCTTCGAGGTCTTGCTGAAACCTTTGATACATGGCTTCGTCGCGCCGCAACTCAAACACCATCTGATTGGATGGCAGAGTTCTATCGACATTTTGAATGCCCATCGATTTTTTCTCCGGTGTTCGATTTAATGAGAAATTTCGATTCACTTTAGGGTCGTTTATAATCGCTGTCAACCAGCCCCTGGCTTTTTCCATGCAAACGTCCTCCAAGCTTGATTCTTCTCAAACTCTCGCAACCAACATCGCTGCGCGGCTGCGTGAATTGATCGCGACCGGCGAAATTGCCCCCGGAGCTCGCCTGCGCCTGAACGATTTAAAAGCGTCGTTCGGGGTTAGCCTCAGCCCATTACGAGAGGCCTTGTCGCGGCTTTGCGCTGAAGGATTTGTCGCTACAGAAGATCAGCGGGGCTACCGTGTCGTTCCGGTGTCGCCGACCAACCTGGATGAAGTCACTCGCCTGCGCTGCGAGTTCGAAACCTACGCGCTGCGCGAGGCCATCCGCCTGGGGGATGACGAGTGGGAGGGCGAGGTGGTGGCCGCCTTGCATCGCCTGAACAAGATAGAGCGGGGTGTTGACGAAGCCAACTCTGCTCAGTGGGAGCAATTCCATTGCTTGTTTCATCGGCATTTGATTTCGGCATGCCAGCTGCCTTTGCTCCTGCACTTCTGTTCCACCTTGCACGATCTGAACGACCGTTATCGACGTATTTTCTTAAGCGACAACCCCATCGATCGTGACGTTCGGCAAGAGCACGAAGAAATCTGCAAAGCCACTATCGAGCGTCGCGCTGACGATGCGTGCGAGCTCTTGCGCAGCCACATTCAAAGAACCGGCACAAACGTGCTTCGGGCCTTGACTCGAAGCTAGTTGGCAGCCTTCGAATCTCCGTCCATTGCAAACATTTGGCCGGAGATGGTTCGAGCATGAGGTCCGGCCAAGAACAGCACGAGTGCGGCGATATCGTCCGGTTCCGTCACCCGCTGCACAGATTGATTGCGCAAGGCCAGTTGCATCTGCGCTTCCAGAGTTGTTCCGGTGCAGGCGGCCCGGTCCTTCAGCACATTCATGAATCGCTCGCCTTGCGTGGCGCCCGGATGTATTGAGTTGGACGTTATGCCATATGGACCCAGCTCTAAAGCCAGGGTTTTTGCTAAACCCACCAACGCCCATTTGCTTGCTGAGTAGGCGCTTCGATTCGCGTAGCCAAAGCGCCCGGCCAAGGATGACATGATCAAGATGGACGCCGACGGTGACTGCTTGAGCAATGGGATGGCGGCCTGCGCCACTAGAAAGTTGCCCATCACATTGACGTCGAGAACCTGGCGAAAGATTTGGGGATCGTAAGACTCTACGGGAGCGGTTTCTCCTGCGATGCCGGCGTTGTTCACCAGCACGTCCAATCCGCCCAACTCCCGCTGCACATCGTCGAACAGACGGCGCACGTCGTCTTCTTTGCAGACATCGGCCTTTGTAAAGGTGACTCCGGGCAGTTGGTCGACCAAAGCGAGACCGGCCCGCTCGTCGATGTCGCAAATATGAATGCGGCTCGAGCGGTTTGCCGCGGCAAACGCCTTGACAATTGATAAACCGATGCCCGATGCGCCGGCGGTGACTAGTACGCGTTGAGACATAAATTCTCTTGGAAAAAAGCCACATTCTGTCGGCTGAAGGCAGAGGAGGCTAGTGGGGAAAGCCACGAGGAGTTTATTTTCGTTACACACGGTTCTGCCAAAGGGTGTAACGTCGATACAAACTGAGAAGCATCAGCTGGGCTGCTAACAACAACTACTTGGCAAGAACAGAGGAGAAGAACATGCAGACTTCCGCGGTCTATCAAATTCTCAAGCTGGTGGGCTATCTGGTTCTGTTTCTAGGGGTGGTCGCTATCATCTACGCCGCCGTCATCGGCGCCAGCTACTGGGAAGGCATTGGCGTCTAGGGGAGGGGGCCATGAATCGACGACAAACCCGGATTTTCGCGATTGCTTCTACTGCCATTGCCACCGTGGTGTTCCTGGCATTAACCGTGGACACGCATCGGCAGTTTCCAACCCTCACCAACACCGACGCACTCACTGAAGAGGTGGTGCGGGGTCAAAACGTTTGGCATAAGCATAATTGCATCAACTGCCACACCATATTGGGCGAGGGCGCCTATTACGCGCCAGATCTCACAAAAATCACGCAGCATCGTGGCGTCCCCTACCTGACTGCCTTTTTGAAAGACCCCTCTCAGTTTTATGACGAAGAGCGGCATCGCCGCCTCATGCCGAAGCAAGACCTTTCGGATCAAGACATTTCTGACCTCATCGCTTTCATGGACTGGGTCAGCAAGGTGGACAACCAAGGTTGGCCGCCGCGGCCCATACTGGTTAGCGGCGGCTCATTGCCAGGCACCGATTTGGCGGTTGCCCAACAGAGTGATCGCAGTAGCCCCGAAGCGGCATCGCCTCCGCCCGGAGCCACGCCTGTCACGCAGGGCAATGATCCGCGTGCCCTGGGTGAAGCACTGTTCCGCACGGTTACACCCGCCTGTACGGCCTGCCATTCCATCGCGCCGGGGGTGAACCTGGCCGGCCCAACCCTGGCCGGGCTGACTCAACGCGCGCAGGAAGTTATTGCTTCGGCCGACTACAAAGGCAAGGCCACGACGGTCGAGGAATTCATCCTGGAGTCCATCGTCGAACCCAGCGCTTACTTGTATCCGGGACCCATGTATTCGGCAAATGGCACTTCGTTCATGCCCAACACCTACCAAAAAGACCTGAGCCCCGAACAGCTTGACAACCTCGTGCAGTATCTGGCCAGCCTAAGGTAAGGCGCCGCAAGGGCATCAGTTCAAGAAGAAAGGAGGGAAACGCTATGCGGTATAAGTCTCAATCTATCGCCTACTGGTACTTTGCTCTGGCGATGATACTGTTTGGTTTGCAACTGGTTTTCGGCTTGCTTTCGGCCGCCAAGTATCTGGGGCCGGACCCGTTGCTGAACATCATGCCGTTCGATGTCACCAAAACCATACACACCAATCTACTTATTGTGTGGGTGCTCACAGGGTTTATGGGCGCCACGTACTGGCTGGTCTGTGACGAGTCACGCACCGAGTTATATAGCCCGCGCCTGGCGATCATTCAGCTGGTTGTATGGGCCTTGATGGGTGTGTCGGCCATTATCGGCTACTTTTTTCGCTATGGCACGGGCAACAAGCTGCTCGAGCAGCCGCTGCCCCACAAGATAGTCATCGTCATTGTCATGCTCATGTTCTTGTACAACGTGGGCATGACCATTAAGCGATCTGGGCGTTTCACCACTACCGAAGGGGTTCTGCTACTGGGGCTCGGCTCTTCGGCCGTGCTGTATCTGCCGGCCTTGCTGCATTACGAAAACTATATCGTCTCCATCTACTACCGGTGGTGGACCATCCATCTTTGGGTTGAAGGTGTCTGGGAAATGATCCAGGCGTCCTTCCTGGCCTATCTGCTTATTCGTCTGTCGGGCGCTGATCGGGAAGTGATGGAAAAATGGCTATATGTGATTGTGGGCCTGGTCTTCATTGCCGGCATACTGGGAACGGCCCACCATTATTACTGGGTTGGCGTGCCGTACTACTGGCTGCCCATTGGCGGCATTTTCAGCGCACTTGAGCCGGTCGCACTACTGGCCATGGCCATGTATGCCTATTATGCCATGCGGCGCTCCGGCTTGAACCATCCCAACACGCTGGCTTTGCATTGGACGCTGGGTAGCGCTGTATTCACTCTTTTTGGGGCGGGTCTGCTCGGCCTGGCTCACACCTTTCCCGCCATCAACAAATGGACCCATGGCACGATGATCACCGCCATGCACGGACACGCGGCATTTTATGGGGCCTATGCGATGATCATCATGGCGATGATTTCTTACATACTCCCGTATTTTTCGTCTTCTCGGGAGGTCAAAGGAACAGCGGTGGGGTATTGGGCATTCTGGCTGCAAATTAGCGGGATGTTCGGCATGACCCTGGCGTTTGCCACGGCGGGCATCGGGCAGGTGTATCTCGAACGAGTCTTGGGCATCGGCTATCTCGATGTCCAGCTTAAGATTCAAATCCACTTCTTAATGCTTATTGCGTGCGCGATCTTGTTCGCCATCGGTGTCGGCTTGTTCATCTACGACTTTTTCCGCCATGCCCCTCAGTTTGATGTGGGCCGCAAAGATCCGGCCGAGCCTCTCACCTCCGTCCGTCCGGTAAGCCATCATGCTGGTTGATGCGCGCACATGGTCAAGGCCGTCAAGCAAAGGTACGGAGTCTGAGGCGCCTGGGCAGGAACCGTACTACTTGCCCACCTCCGACGAAGTCCAGGTGTTTGAACAGTGCCATGCCAGGCAGCTGGCCGTCATGCTGAAAGGGCCCACAGGCTGCGGCAAGACTCGTTTTGTGGAACATATGGCATGGCGACTCGGCCGCCCTCTCATTACCATTTCGTGTCACGACGACCTGACCGCCAGTGACCTTGTGGGCCGCTTTCTTATTCAGCACGACCAGACGGTGTGGCAGGATGGCCCTCTTACCAAAGCGGCGCGGCAAGGAGCAATCTGTTATCTGGACGAGGTCGTAGAGGCGCGTCAGGACACCATCGTGGTGCTGCACTCGCTAACCGATCATAGGCGGACGCTATCACTGGATAAGACCGGCGAAATAGTCACCGCTCAGCCGGGATTTCAACTGGTGGTGTCGTACAACCCCGGTTATCAGCGCATGCTTAAAGACCTTAAGCCCAGCACGAGACAACGTTTCGTCGCGCTAGACTTCGACTTCCCCTCGCCAGAGACGGAGGCAGCTATTGTGGCGCAAGAAAGCGACGTCGATGGCGACCGTGCACGGGCGTTGGTAAATCTGGCTCAAAAACTGCGCCAGCTTCATGACCGCGGCCTGGCGGAAGTGCCGAGCACTCGCTTGCTCGTCGCGACGGGCCGGCTTATCGCCGCGGGCATCCACCCGCGCCGGGCCTGCCAGACCGCGTTAGTGGCGCCATTGTCAGACGATCCCTCCTTGCTTGGTGCGATGACCGATCTGGTCGAGCTCAGCTTCCCCTGATATTGGAGGGGTCGTGGCAGAAGCAGAAGACGTCATCACTGATGCGGCACGCCATGCCACAATTTATGCTCGCGACCTTTGGCGGCGGCATCGGCATAGTTCGGCGGCTCCACGTATCGTCCAGCTTGCCGATATGTCTGAGCGGCTGCAATTGTTGGTGGAAGCAGTGTTCGGTGTGCGCTACCCATTGCGTATTGCTCAGGCTCCTGCACGTCCCACCGTGCTTGAACGCCTATTTAAACGGCACGAGTTGCGAGCACCTCAGTACGCGGTGCCTGCCACCGACGGGCGAGACTTATGGTTGCCCCCGTCGTTGGGTAGCGCTGATCCCGAGCACACCTTGCAGCGATATCGCGTCCTGTGCCTTGGTTTGGCGCTCCGAGCGCAGCGCGGAAGTGCAACTATCGCCAGCCAGGCCGCCAGCGTTCCAGAGCGTGCATTGTTTCTTTTACTGGAAGCCAGGGTCTGCGATCACCAGCTTGAGCAGAGGCTGCCGGGCTTGGGGCCGTTGCTTACTACTTTGCGCCGCGAGGCCGCCGAGCGGCGTCCCCAGATCAACTCTCTGCCCTCGCTATTCAGACCCTTCGAGCACTTTGCTCAATCTCTTTTGGCGGGTGACTGGCCCGAGGGGTGTGAGCCGCTTGCAGGTGCTCTGCGTGGTAGCTCGCCACCCCATGCCGAGGATGTCAGGGTCGTTGCCCAGCAACTTTGCCGGACCCGCGCCGAGTTCTCGCCCGGATGCCACCGCTGGGGCAGGTTTGCTGTCATACCCGATTTGTGGACATGCGACTACATGACGGCAGAGTCGATGGGCGCTTCCACCTTCGACGGCGATATTCATGACAGTTCGCCGCGCAACACTGACCGCAGCGCCAGGCTTATTCGACGCCCGAAAGTCCGTGAGGCGCGCCCCAACGAGGACGATAAGGATCCCGGAGCATGGATGGTGCAGACGGCCGAACCTCTGGAACATGCCGAAGATCCTATGGGGATGCAGCGCCCCGTAGACAAAGACGAGCTGACTTCACCGGAAGAGTTCGCCGACTCGTTGTCGGAGTTGCCCGAGGCAAGATTGGTTTCAACGTCTCAGCCTGCTCGAGAAGTGCTGTTATCGGACGATCCACCCGAAAAGCGGCAACATAGCGAATCGACCGTGCAATGGCAGGAGACAACTCGATTGCGTTACCCGGAATGGGATTATCGTTCGTCTTCCTATAACGCCGCCGGAGCCACCGTGCATCTGCTAAGTGCTCCCTACGGCCCACATGCTTGGGTCGATGCCATTTTACGGCGTCACCAGAGCCTGCTTGACTCCATACGCCGTCGCTTCGAGATGCTTCGGCCCGAGCGGACCAGGCTCAAGCGACAGCTGGACGGTGATGAGCTGGACCTCGACGCATATGTGGAGGCGGTATCTGACAAGCGAGCCGGATGCTCTATGTCTCAGACGCTTTACGAGGCGCAAAGGCCGGGTAAGCGGAACACCGCCATTTTGTTATTGATTGACATAAGCGGATCCACGGATTCATGGCTGTCGGCGGACCAGCGCATCATTGACGTCGAGAAAGAAGCGTTGTTGCTCGTCTGTGCAGCTTTGGAAAGGGTTGGCGACCCCTATGCCGTCCAGGCGTTTTCGGGCGAAGGACCGCAAGGCGTCACTATTACCACGGTAAAAACCTATCGCGAGCCCTACGGTAGCGACGTCGCGCGTCGGATTGCCGGGCTGGAACCAGATCGCTACACTCGCGCGGGCGCTGCCCTGCGGCATGCCACCGCCACGTTAATGCAAGAGCCCGCACAACATCGTTTGCTTCTTTTGTTATCGGATGGCAAACCGAATGACGCCGATCGTTATGAAGGACGCTATGGCGTCGAAGATATGCGTCAAGCGGTCGCCGAAGCGAAATTGCAAGGCGTATTTCCGTTTTGCCTTACCATAGACCGTCAGGCGGCAGGCTATTTGCCCGCCATATTCGGGGCCAGGCAGTATGCTCTTCTGCCAAAATCGGAACATTTGCCGGTCGTCTTATTGGACTGGATGAGAAGGCTGCTGGTAGGCTGATCGTCGGCCTGCGGTCACTGGTCCAAGGCTTGCTGGGTATGCAGAGTATTGCTGCGCATCCATAAAATTCAACCAGGCGGAGGTTGCCGTGCGTAAGACCTGGCTAATGGGGTGGCTTTGCACCTTGCTGCTTGGCGCAGCACTACATGCTTTGGCGCCGCATATCGTGCCGCCCTCAGCGGCCGCCCAAGCTTCCGAGCAAACCAACTCTAAAGCACCAGACACCGACCCGAGGGCCCGGGGCTCCTCCCTTGTGCGTGTGCTACCCGTAGAGGGCGTCATCAGTCCGGCCAGTGCCGACTTTTTAATCCGAGGCATCGAGGGGGCCGCCAAGGACAACGCGCACCTCATTATTCTGCGCATGGACACTCCTGGCGGTCTGGACGCATCCATGCGGTCAATCGTTCGAGCCATCCTCAGTTCTTCCGTGCCGGTGGTCACTTTTGTGGCTCCATCGGGAGCCCGGGCTGCCAGCGCCGGTGCATTCATTCTGTATGCCAGCCACGTTGCCGCCATGACGCCGGCCAGCAACCTAGGGGCGGCGTCTCCCGTTGCCGTCGGCGGCGGCGCCTCTCCGGCCGCGCCAGGAGACAGGCCGTCCGACAACCCCACCGGGCCTGTTGACCAAGCCCAGCGTCAACATGAGGAGGGCGCTCGGCAAGGCAAAGATGATGAGCCGGGAGCAGAACGGCATCAGGGCCAGGACACCTCCATGCGTAAGGCCACCAACGACGCAGCGGCTTATTTGCGCAGTCTGGCCCAGTTGCGCGGGCGCAATGTCGAGTTCGCCGAAAAAGCAGTGTTGGAAGCTCAAAGCTTATCGGCTCAAGAGGCGCTGGAAAAAGATGTGATTGACATCGTGGCAACCGATATTCCGCAGCTGTTGCTGCAACTGGACCAGCGCGAGATTTCCCTTGGCGGAGACTCGTCTGTCATCTTGCAGACCGCGCACGCAGACATCCAAGAGGTGGAGCCGGGCTGGAGGACGCTGGTCCTGGCCATTGTGGCGAATCCTCAGGTGGCTCTTATATTGATGATGGTCGGCGTGTATGGACTATTCTTTGAGCTGACCAATCCGGGGGCTGCCATTCCGGGTGTGGCTGGACTCATCTGTCTTGTCCTTGGCCTTTATGCGTTTCAGCTGTTGCCGGTGAATTGGGCTGGCTTGGCCCTGATTTTCCTAGGCGTGGCCATGATGATAGGGGAAGTCTTTTTACCGAGCTTCGGGGCACTGGGAGTAGGGGGTGTGGCCGCATTCATTATCGGCGGCATGATGACAAGCGATCTGGACTGGCCGGGCTACAGCATTTCCATGCCATTTCTTATTGGCACCGCGATTTCCATGGCAGCCTTGATCCTCCTCACGGGAACCCTGGCGGCCCGAGCGCATAGAAGGCCCGTGGTTACCGGCGAAAAAGGCATGATAGGCATGCAGGGCCGAGTGGCTCTTTCGCACGAGGGGCTTGCGTATGCCGAGGTTGGCGGTGAACGTTGGCGTATCAGTTCAAGCCAGCCACTTTCACCCGGCGACCCGATTCGCGTCACGGGAGTCGATGGTTTGACTTTGATCGTTGAACCGGTGTTTCCAACCGATTCCAGATAACCACCATAACAAGGGGCAAAAGTATGTTCATGCTTGATGGGGTCAATATAATTGTCGCGGTTGTTGTCGTCATCGCGGCCTTCATCCTCGCTAATGCAATCAAAATACTCAGGGAGTATCAGCGCGGCGTCATCTTCACCTTGGGACGATTCTCGGGGGTAAAGGGCCCGGGGCTTATTTTCGTCATCCCTGTCCTGCAGCAGATCGTCAAAGTCGATTTGCGCGTAGTCACAATGGACGTGCCAAGTCAGGACGTCATATCTCGCGATAACGTGTCGGTCAGCGTGAACGCGGTACTGTATTTCCGCGTCATGGCGCCGGACAAAGCCATTATCAACGTCGAGCGATATTGGGATGCAACCAGTCAGTTGGCTCAAACCACACTGCGGGCGGTCCTGGGCAAGCATGAGCTGGACGAAATGCTTTCAGAGCGCGAAAAGCTCAATAGCGACATTCAGCACATTCTGGACGAGCAGACGGACGCCTGGGGCATCAAGGTCATTAACGTCGAGATCAAACACATCGATTTGAACGAAACCATGGTCCGCGCCATTGCTCGCCAGGCAGAGGCCGAGCGCGAGCGGCGTGCCAAGGTGATCCACGCGGAAGGCGAGAAGCAGGCGGCTCAGGCGCTCTCGGAAGCCGCCGCCACGCTTGCAGCAGAGCCGGCAGCACTCCAGCTGCGCTATTTGCAAACGCTTACCCAAGTGGCGGGCGACAAGAGCTCTACGCTGGTGTTTCCGGTGCCGGTAGACTTGCTGACTTCGCTCGTACCCGGCGCGCGTGATCAGAAATAGGGCACCTCGGCGGGGCAGTGGCTTTGGCCGGCCCCTTGCACGGTCGTGCAACCTTCTCGATTACGGTACGAGCTCCACCACCGTCTCAACCAGGGCGTCCAGACTGTAGGGTTTATCCAATACCTGGGTAAAAAGGTGAGGGTATTGACGGGCCAACGCGCCTTGCGCTCCGGTCAAAAGCAGGATGGGCATGTGTCCCAATGCTTCGTCCGCGCGGATTGCTTCAGCCAACTCCAGGCCCGTCATAATCGGCATCATGAAGTCGGTGATGAGCAGCGCGGGCTTACGCTTGGTGACGAGCTCGAGTGCTTCTGCGCCATGGGATGCAACAAGCACTTCGAAGCCGGCTTCTTCAAGGACGGCCGCCAGCATCTCGGCCAGCAGCAGCTCATCGTCCGCAACGACGATCAGCGCCATGGTCCACTCGCAATGTAGATCTTTTTCATGCCGTTCAAGACACGTCCCTGTTGGCCACATCTTCGATACTGGAAGCAAGCGGCTTACCCACAACGAGGCCCTGATCGGTCAGGTCAAATTCGCAAGGAGTCGGTATAAAGGCGCTGTCTCGCATTTTGCGAACAGCAATATGACGTTGGAGTCCACACTGATTCTGGGTCAAACCCAACAGAATCATATTGTCGATCAGTGCGGAAGTTGGATGGGGCGGGAGCCGAGAAGGCGCTGAAAGAACCTCCTCGCATTCGAGGGTGAGAATCGTTGTGACCCCCATTTCTCGGAGCTGGTTTGTTAGAACATAAAAAAACTGCGCCAGGCGGGTCGGCATTCCCGCCGACTGCTCGAACCCGCCAAGCCCGTCTATAAAGAGGCGGCGCACATTTTTCCCTCGCACTTCCTCAAGAAGCTGATGACCCAGTTTATCGAGCAGATTCTCAGAAATAGGGTTCCATATAATGCCGAAGGACGAATCTGACGGCAGCGAAATATTCAGCTCCTGTGCTTTTCTGCGCAGTCGCGCGGGGGTTTCATAGAATCCAAAATGAAGGGCCGGCTCTGCTGCATTACCTTTGCTGAGAAAGTGCAAGCCCAACGTGGTTTTACCCGATCCGGCAGGCCCCCCAACCAATGTGACAGAGCCGGACGGCACTCCGCCCAAGACTAGCTCGTCGAGCCCCGCAGTCCCCAACGAAACCCGGCTGAAAGCGGGTACGGAAGCCTGAGGCTGCAAATTGCTCGCGCGCGCCATTCTGGGATAAACAGTGATTCCCTTGTCAGATATCTCGAACTGGTGCAGACCGTTCAGTGATGCGCTGGCTCGCGACTTGCGAACCTGCAGTTGCCGTATGGTGCGAAGCCCGAAAAGCTCGTCCGAAAGATCGATGACGCCGTCCACCATGGTGTGTTCGGGACTGCTGTCGTCCAGTGGAGTGCTGGTTAGAAAAAGCACCGTGCACCCGACGAAGGCGGCTTGACTCTGAATTTCCGCCACAAAGGTCTTGACGTCCAGGTCAGTGTCGGCACGATGCCGTGCGTTAAGCAGGCCGTCAAAGACGAGCAGGGTGGCGCCATGGCGCTTGGTCTCGCTACGTAGCAACTGCACGATGGCATCGAGCCCGTCGTCCCGAAGGGCCTTGAACACGCTGATATATACGATGTCCTGGCCGACCTTCTCGGCGTCGTAAAACGAGAGCGTAGCCAGTGCCTGGAACAGCCGTTCGTGGGTTTCCGCAAGCAGCGTAACGTAAAGTACTTTCCCTCCGTTAGCCGTGTGGGAAAACGCGATCTGATTCGATAGTATGGTTTTACCCGCGCCCGGGAGTCCCTGAATAATATAAGCCGCGCCCTCGATAAAACCGCCCTTCAATACCCGGTCAAGGCCCTCGATTCCGCTTGGCACTCGCTTGAGTTTGTGCACTGGCAAGTTCTCCTGATTTTTAAGGCGCAGTGTGCGACGACAACATGCCGAATATTACCTGAAGAAGTGTGTCGACGAAGTCGACGCTGCAGTTCGGGCAGATCGTTGCCCATACGGGACCTTGACCGCCGATGAGGAGCAGGCCGTGCAGTTGTACAGGCACGGCGCATGCCCATTCCTTCACTTACAGAGAGTCGTCCGGCCTTATCGTATTTTTGAAGACAACCGCTGACAGTCACAGTGCAAGGGGCGCGTTTCCGACCCAACTCGGATTCGCTTTCCAAAGTTGGTGTTTAGAGACGAGGACAAGTACTAAATGAGCATTTCGGAGAAGCACCGCTTACCTCGTCACATCGGCTTCATACCCGATGGGAATCGGCGTTGGGCCCTTGAACAGGGATTAGAGAAGCAAGAGGGATATGGGCACGGCATCCAGCCGGGATTGGCTCTGATCGAGACCTGTAAAGCGCTGGGGATAGAGGAAGTGTCGGTTTATGGTTTCACTCAAGACAACACGCGGCGACCAGCCATACAAAAGGAAAGCTTCAGCAAGGCCTGCGTCGAGTTCGCACTAGAAGTGGCTCAGCGGGGCGCAGCGCTACTCGTCGTCGGCGATGACAAGTCTGAGCAGTTTCCGCATGCCCTCAAGCCATACAAGTTCCGTCGGGGCGCAGGCATCAAGGTCAATCTATTGGTGAACTACGGTTGGCAGTGGGATCTAAACGGACTTAAAAACGGCACGTTGCGTTCTCAAGACGTATCCCGCATCGACCTCGTGGTCCGTTGGGGCGGCGGGCGTCGTCTTAGTGGCTTTCTGCCTGTGCAGTGCGTTTATGCCGACATTTTCGTTGTGGAAGCGTACTGGCCGGATTTCGATGAGAGTCATCTGGATGAAGCGCTTACATGGTTTGAGCGGCAAGATCGCACATTCGGCGGTTAGCCCTTCGAGTTTAGCCTTGAAATAACTAGCTGGGCAGGTTCCACTTCCAGTTGCGCACTTGCGGCAAATCCTGGCCGAACCTTCTGATGTAACGCTTATGTTCGTCAAGCGCGTCAGACATCGCTTGGCGTAAGCGCGCGGCAGCAGGCTCCCGCCGGCCACTGTAGTCGATTACATCGCAAACCAAATGGAACCTGTCTAGCCCGTTCAGGACCGTCATGTCAAAGGGTGTCGTAGTGGTGCCCTCTTCACGGTAGCCTCGAACGTGGATATTTGCATGATTTGCACTGCGGTAAGTGAGGCGGTGTATTGTCCAGGGATATCCGTGGTATGCGAAAATGACCGGCCGATCAACGGTGAATAACGCTTCAAACCGTTGGCGGGAAATCCCATGTGGATGCACTTCTGGCGGCAAGAGCGTCATAAGATCGACGACGTTCACGACACGAATCTTCAGTTCTGGAAGGTGCTCGCGAAGAATGCTCACAGCAGCAAGCGTTTCGAGGGTAGGGACGTCGCCGGCGCAGGCCATGACTACATCCGGCTCCTGCGAGCCTTCGTTGGACGCCCACTCCCATCTTCCCAGACCCGCCTCGCAGTGCAAACGCGCTGCTTCCTCGGATAGCCACTGAGGCGAGGGCTGTTTGCCAGCGACCACAATATTTATTCGATTCCATGTCCCAAGGATGTGACGTGTGACCCAGAGCAAGGTGTTCCCATCGGGCGGAAGATATACCCGAACGATATTCGATTTCTTGTTCAATGCCACATCGATGAATCCAGGGTCCTGGTGACTAAAACCATTGTGATCCTGGCGCCACACGTGGCTGGTCAATAAATAATTTAGAGAGGCAATCGGCTTTCGCCAGGGTAAGTCGTTGCAGGCATCTAGCCACTTTGCATGTTGGTTGAACATCGAATCGACAATGTGTATGAAAGCCTCGTAGCAGGAGAAAAGCCCA
>JAJUGB010000046.1 GCA_029268595.1 Alcaligenaceae bacterium
CATCCATGCCGCCTTACGTGCGGATCTGGCTTCAGATGATTCCGCGCTTACCCGCCATCTGGACCATGCCATGTTGGCCATAGGCAGAAACCTGGGCAGCGACAAACGCGTGCGCGACGCGATAAACAACCATGTTTTGTCCCGCGCCACTTCCTGCAAAAAGGCTTCCACCATGGACGCAAACTCGTCGGGCCGCTCAAAGGGCGCCAGGTGACCGCTGTGCAGTTCCTCGTACTTGGCGCCGGGTATGGCCGACGCCAAGGCCTTGGCATGTTCGACAGGCACCATGATGTCATTGGCACAACCGATGACCAAGGTGGGTCGTGTGATACGCGCGCAATGGGTTCGTATATCAATCCGCTTATCGAGTTCAATCTGCCTCGTAATGCCATCCCAACGGTTAGACGCGCAGATGGCGTCTTGCCACAGGTTCAATTCATCGTCAGAAAGCTGACTCAGGAAAGCCGGACTGAAGCCGGTTAAAAGCACCAGCCGAGCAAACATGCGCGGGTCCTCACGTATCAGATCCAGCCACAGATCAAATTGAAGACTCAGGCGGACGTCTTCTTGTCCCCCGGTGAACCCTGCCAACAAAACCATTGAACGGACCCGCTCTGGATACTCGGCAGCCAGACAGGCAGCGACACACGCCCCCAGCGAGTAGCCGACCAGATCAAAACGCTCCATATTGGCTGCCTCACATGCCGCCCTCACTTGTTGGGCCAGTGCGGTCAAGCATAAAGGGCCGCCGTCGTCCTCCGTGTCCCCGGCCCCCGAGTAGTCGACACGCAAAACCCGTCGATGAGCGCTAAAGCGCTCGATGAGGTGATCCCAATTGCTATGCAGGTTGCCACCCGTGCCCGACACAAGCACAAGGCCCGGCCCTTGGCCATCTACGCGATAACAGACGCGTGCACGCGACACGTCGACGAATTGGGTGCCGGTTGGAATTGACATAAATGTCCTCGTGCTTTTCAAGGTGGGTCATTTTATGCGCTCCGGCCGTTTCCACTGCTTCCACCGTTTCCACCGTTTCCACCGTTTCCACCGCTTCCACTGCTTCCACTGCTTCCACTGCTTCCACCGTTTCCAATGTTTCCACCATTTCCACTATCCCGCCCAGCCACTTTTCCTGGCCCGCACGGCTTTTTCCTGGCCCGCAGGGCTAAGTGGTTTCGCGTCCGGCTCAGCGGCACTCGACCCCGCCCTCGGAACGGTTCTTGCTCCGAACCGCGAATTCGATAAGCACTAGGTTTCCCATATTCCCATCAGCTTGAACGGAGGGGCGTCGATGCAGACCGCGTCAGTGGATTTCACGGTAAATGGCCAACCGCATCAATTGGACCTGGACGTCAGCGCCACTTTGCTGGATACATTGCGCGAGCGGTTGCGATTGACAGGCACAAAGAAAGGCTGTGATCACGGGCAGTGCGGCGCCTGTACCGTGCTTGTTGACGGCCGCCGGATCAATTCCTGTCTGACGCTTGCGGTGATGCAGCAAGGGCGTTCCATCACGACGATAGAAGGGTTGGAACAACAAGGCGCCTTGCACGCGGTACAGCAAGCCTTCATAGAATACGACGCCTTCCAATGCGGTTACTGCACGCCTGGACAGATTTGCTCTGCAGTGGCGCTCCTGAATGAGGAACCCCTCAAGCCCTTTCGGTCGAATTGCGCGGACGCTTCGGGCAACGACTCGGGTCAGGGCGAGGTCGGCCCGGCCCATGCTAACGCAGCATCGAGAATGGACGGAGCCGACTCCCCATCCCCGGAAGAAAGGAAGCGGACTGAAGAGCTGCGGGCCGTCATCCGCGAGTTCATGAGCGGCAATCTATGCCGCTGCGGAGCTTACACCAACATCGTGGACGCTATTGAAAGTGTGGTTCGCAGTGGTGGTAAAGGGCTGGAAAAATGAACCCGTTCTCCTTCACACGCGCGGCCACCATCACTGAAGCGTATCAGGCGGCCTCGCAAGACAATGCACGCTTTATCGCCGGTGGAACCAACCTTCTGGACCTTATGAAGGAAGGTGTTGAACGGCCAAGCCGGCTTATCGACATCAATGACCTTGGGCTGGACCAGGTCGAGGTTCTCGCCGATGGGCAAATAAGAATCGGCGCGCTGGTGCGTAATGCCGACCTCGCTATGCACCCGTTGATCCAAGAGCGTTACCCGCTATTGGCCAGCGCCCTGCTTGCCGGCGCCAGTCCTCAGCTTCGCAATATGGCTACAACCGCGGGCAACCTCATGCAGCGCACGCGTTGCTACTACTTTTACGATCTGGCCACGCCATGCAATAAGCGAGACCCGGGTACCGGTTGTAGCGCGGTGGGCGGCGTGACCCGCATCCATGCGATTCTAGGAGCCAGTGAGCACTGCATTGCGGTACACCCCTCGGATATGTGCGTGGCGTTGGCGGCCCTACGTGCCCGCGTCAACATTGCCGGTCCGGCCGGTGAGCGCAGCCTGGCCTTTGATGAATTTCATCGTCTTCCCGGCGATACGCCCGAGCGCGACAATAATCTGGCGCCTGGCGAACTCATTACCAGCGTCGATTTACCCGCCGAGGACTTTAGCCGCCATTACAGCTACCTGAAGATCCGTGATCGGCTTTCCTATTCTTTTGCTCTCGTATCGGTGGCGGCAGCATTGAACCTGGAGAACGGTCGCATCAAGCAAGCGCGCGTAGCCTTGGGTGGCGTTGCGCACAAGCCCTGGCGATGCTCCGAAAGCGAACGCATGCTGGTAGGCAACACACCCGATCGAAAGCTTTTCACTAAGTACGCGCCCTTGCTCTTGCAGGGCGCGCGAGGTCAGGGCCATAACGACTTCAAGATCGAGCTGGCACGGCGAACCATTGTCCGCGCCTTGATGCAAGCGGCCGAAGCGCGGCCGCAATCGCAAACTGATAAGCGTATTGCTTAGGGAGTCTTCTGTATGCAGCAGCGCCCCGACATTGGCGTCCCTCTGGACCGCATCGACGGTGTAGTGAAAGTAACTGGCCGGGCGCATTATGCGGCCGAGTACGAAGTGGACAATCTGCTTTACGGGGTGATTGTCAGCTCAGCCATTGCTCGAGGCCGAATAGTCGCGCTGGACACCAACGCAGCATGCAGCGTCTCGGGAGTGGTCACCGTCATGACCCACGAGAACCGCCCGCATGTACCGTGGTTTGACATGGAGAACGACGGTCAGGCCGCCAACAGCAAGCCGCCCTTTCGAGCGCTGTACAACGACGAGATCCTGTTCTCGGGCCAACCCATCGCCCTGGTGGTCGCCACCAGTTTTGAGGCCGCCCGACGCGGCGCCATGCTGGTCAAAGCCCGCTACGAAACCGCCGCACACAACACCAGCCTGGAGCGCTCTTTGGGCCGACGCTATACGCCCGAACGAAAGCGCGAGAACAACATCACCCGTGGGGACGTTGAGACCGCCTTGCGGGAGTCGCCCTTTACGGTGCAACAACGCTATCACCTGGCGATGGAGCACCATAACCCCATGGAACTGCATGGCAGTACCGTGCAGTTCCATGGCGACGGCCGCTATACCTTGTACGATAAGAACCAGGGTTCGCAAAATGCACGGCAGCAAATTGAACAGGCCTTCGGCCTGGACAGCGGCACCCTTACGGTACTAAATCCCTATGTAGGCGGGGCCTTTGGCTCGGGCCTGCGTCCTGCCTATCAGGGCTACCTGGCCATGCTGGCAGCCGTCATGCTGAAGCGATCGATTCGAGTCAGCCTGACTCGCCAACAGATGTTCAGCCATGTACACCGCCCCGAATGCTTGCAGGAGATCAACCTGGCATGCCAGCCAGACGGTAAATTGGCCGCCATCGGCATGCGCGCCACCACAAGCACTTCAAATTACGAGGCGTACACGGAAAACATATTGGGGTGGGGACCGAGCGCCTACCCTTCTCCCAACCTTGAGCTTGATTACGCCGTTGCGGGCATAGACACCCCCACCCCCGGGAATATGCGAGCGCCTGGCGCTGCCACCGGCATGACACTGTTCGAAATGGCCATGGACGAGCTGGCCCAGGCGGCCGGCATGGATCCCTTGGCCATGCGCCTGGCCAACTACTCCGATTACGACGGCCTGGATAACAAACCGTACACCAGCAAAGCTCTCAAGCAAGCGTACCAGGAAGGCGCCAAGCGCTTCGGCTGGGAGGGCCGGCCCCTGGAGGCCGGCGTCATGGCGGATGGCAAAGAGAAAGTGGGCTGGGGCATGGCGACGGCCTTATGGGAAGCTTTGGTCTTCAAGACCAGCGCCCGTGTGCAGCTAGACCACCGCGGCGAACTGCACGTCACCTCGGCCGCATCGGATATCGGTACCGGCACCTGCACCATCATGGCTCAGGTCGCGGCCGGGGCCCTCGGCCTTCCCTTGCGGAAAGTGCACATTAAATTGGGCGATTCGCGCCTACCCGAGGCGCCGCTGGAGGGCGGCTCGGCCATGGCCGCCTCGGTAGGCAGCGCCATTGCCATGGCATGCCGCGACATAGGCCAGCAGCTTCACGAGCTTGCCCGCGAGTCGAATCCCGACACCTACGCCAACACGCGCTACGACGACATACTGTTCCACGAGGGCAGCCTATGCATCTCGGGCGACCCGTCCAGCTCCATGCCTCTGGACGAATTGGTTGCTCGCTCCGGCAAAGACGCCTTGCAAGCCGAGGCAACCATTGACCCGGAGGATTACGATGACGACGAGCATGCTCGCAACACCCATGGCGCCATCTTCGCAGAAGTGAAAGTAGACGAAGAGTTGGGCGTCGTGAGGGTCACCCGCATGGTGGCTGCCATTGCAGCCGGCAACATCCTCAACCCCAAGACAGCACGAAGCCAGATCCTAGGCTGCCTGGTCATGGGAATAGGCATGGCCTTGCAAGAAGAGAGCATGTTCGACCACCGCTTCGGCCGCATCATGAATCACAACCTGGCCGAATACCACATCCCAAGCAACGCCGACATTCATACGCTGGACCTACTCTTCGTCGAAGAACAGGACAGCCGCATCAATCCGCTGGGCGCCAAAGGCGTCGGAGAAATAGGCATTGTGGGCGCCGCTGCGGCGATTGCCAACGCCATCTGGCACGCAACCGGCAAGCGAGTGCGCAGCCTTCCGATTACTTTGGACAAGCTGCTTTAGCACACTTGCCACACAGTTAGCACACACGGAGTCGATTCCTGTTCTTCGCGGAATCGACTCAATCAGTTGCACGAAGACTTGCCAGCCTCGATACTTGCATCTACTATGCAACTTTAAGCAAGCAATCGTCACAAGAATTTTCAAATGGATTTGACCAGCTTCAAGGACCAGCACGTTCAGATACTTAAAGGCATCAACCAGCTGCGACAGCTTGCGCGACAAGGCATTGCCGAAAATGCCGCCGCCATCGCCACCGGCGTGGTCGAGTTAAGCTCAATTATCAAGGTGCATCTGGCAGTTGAGGACCGCCTTTTGTACCCCTCTGTGCAGCGCCTGGATAATCCGGCGCTTGCTGCCATGGGTCAGGCGTACCAGACAGAAATGAAGGACATCGCCGCCGCCTACGCCCAATTCTCGCGGCGGTGGAACACCCCCACCCAGATTCAACGTTCGCCAGAAGGCTTTCGTGCTGATGCCAACACGGTCTTAAAAACAATTCATGCGCGCATGCAGCGCGAAAATACGCACTTCTATCCTGCCATTGAAACAGCTTAAACAGAACCGATCCTGGCTAAGAAAGGGCCGCCGACCGCGTGCCCACCGTTCACGATCCGTCGGATGGACCCACGGCGCCAAAGCCTCGGCGCTTGTCCTCCTGCCGGCACAGTGGATCGTTTGCATGAAACGGTGGGTTTTCGATTAAAAGCCGCTATGGATTCCTGGGCGGTGTATCCAGCCCCTTGATCACAGCCGGCCTCTGTCCGAACTTCTCGACCACGCGGCGAACATTCGGATAGGCGTGAAACTCGACCAGCTCGCCCGCCTCGTAAAACCCCACCAGGTTGCGGACCCACGGAAAAGTAGCAATATCCGCAATGGTGTATTCGTCACCCATGATCCACTCGCGGCCTTGCAATCGTCCCTCCAGCACGCCCAACAAACGCTTCGACTCATTTACATACCGGTCCCGCGGCCGCTTGTCTTCGTAATCTTTGCCCGCAAACTTATGGAAAAAGCCAAGCTGGCCAAACATGGGGCCAATTCCCCCCATCTGGAACATCACCCACTGTATGGTCTCGTAGCGCAACGCCGGTTCTGTCGGAAGCAGCTTGCCTGTCTTTTCCGCCACATAAATCAAGATTGCACCGGACTCCCACAAAGGCAAGGGCTTTCCGCCCGGCCCTTGCGGGTCGATGATGGCCGGAATCTTATTGTTGGGATTCAGCGAAATAAACTCCGGCGACATCTGGTCGTTTGTATCGAACCCCACTCGATGCGCCTCGTACGGCAGTCCCAACTCCTCCAACGCAATAGACACTTTCACGCCGTTGGGTGTGGGCAGCGAATAGAGCTGGATGCGGTCGGGATGCGCCGCGCGCCATTTCTTGGTAATGGGGAAAGTCGACAGATCGGTCATTGAAGTCCTTTATGTAAACCAGATAAAAGAATGGCGGCCTGAACAGGTCGCCACATCCTTACTACTATAAAGACTATAAACGCAAAGGCGTGCACTTCTGTTCTCTGGAACAGGCCGCACGCCTTTGCTGCTACAGCGACGGGCCCTGAACTGCAGGCCTGGCGCCGGCGAATACGCTTACTTGCCGCCGGAGATCTGCTTGGCTCGGGAAGCGGCTGAACTCAGAGCCACAGGAGCCGACTCTTCGCCTTTAAGCGCCTTCTCCATGACCTCCTCAAACATATCTTCAATTTGCGGGTAGTTCTGGATACGGAAGTTTCGCGCCGTCAGCGGGGGCTCTTTAGCGTACACCGCCACCAGGTCCTTCCACTGGCCCATGCCTTTGTAATAGCCATCGTCGGTCAAGGCGAAGGCCTGCTTGGTCAAAGGTAGAAACCCGGTTTGTTGGTACCAATGTGCGGCCTGCTTGGGCTGTGCCAGCCAGGCAAGAAACTGAGCCGTGGCGTTATCCTGCTGCTTGTCGTGACCTTTGACCGCCCATAGGGCGCCGCCATCGACAAAAGGATTACCGGGCTTGGAGGTAACCTGCGGGTAGTACGGCAAGCCCGAAACACCAAAATCGAGACCACGGACGCTTCGGAACGCACCCAGGTTGCCGGAGTTGGTGATTAGCACCGCACACTCTTTATTGGTGAAGCGCTGCAAGGCTTGCTGTCGATAAGCAGGAGCCGTCATCAATTCGCTGCGCACCCAGCTGATCATTAACGACAGGTGGCGCACGAAGAGCGTGTCGAACGAGAAGGTGGGTGTGCTCTTGCCCTTCAGACCGTTCTCGTTCGACAGGAAGTACTGGTTATTGACCGCCGCGAGGTTCTCGAGGTTGATGGAGGCAGGAATATTGGTGGTTACTGGACAATTACGGGTTGCCTTATTGGCTAGATCCACCAACTGATCTTGCAGCCCTTGCCAAGAGCGATCAGGCACGGTGGGAGTCAGGCCGGCCTTCTTGAAGGCATCCACGTTGTAGTACATGACGGGAATTTCCATCATGTAGGGGAAGGCCAGCAAGCGGCCCTTGTTATCGCGCATGAACCCGTTGGCCGAAGACACAAACCAATCCGTGTTCTTAAGCGGCGCCTTGGCCATCACTTCGTACAAAGGCTGAATGTACTTGCGCGACGCTATGGTTTCCGGCGCGTTATTGTCTTCCAGTTGTACGAGATTGGGGGTCTTCTTGGCTTTGACCGCCGCTTCCAGGGCAGGGTCGATATCGTCGACATGCTTGAACGACTTCAGTGAAACCCGTACATCGTTCTGTTCGCTATTGAATTGCTTGACCAGCTTCTCAAAGACTTGTTCATTATGCGCATTAAGCGCAAGCCAGACTTCAACATCGGTGGCGGCGTAGGCGTTCTGGGCGCCAAATACAAAAGCCGTCGTAGCAGTCAAACCCGCCACTGCCAGCGTCCGACCCGCGGGCCTCGCGCCAAAAAGCTGATGCATCTTCATGAAGGATTTCAACCTAAAAAAGGAAACTGGGGCTCTGGGACTTGGCCCGAAATTATGTCCGCCAATGCACGACCTGAACCGACGCCCATGGTCCACCCCAAGGTGCCATGCCCCGTATTGAGATACAGATTGGGAATGCGGGTACGGCCAATGAGGGGAACGTTGGAAGGGGTTGAAGGTCGCAAGCCGGACCAGAACGAAACATTAGCAAAATCAAGGGCGGTTGGGAACAAGCCTCGCGCCAGTTGAACCATATTTTGGCAACGAGATGTGTTCAAGGCACGCGAATAGCCCGACAGTTCGGCCACCCCGGCCATGCGCAAACGGTTGCCCAGACGCGAATAAACCACCTTGTGAGCGCTGTCGGTCAGGCTTACCGTCGGAGCGCCTTCCGGATCCAGCACATTGAAGGTGGCCGAGTACCCCTTGGCCGGATACACAGGACAAGATATGCCCAACGGCTCGACGAGGAACGGGGTCCAGCATCCCATGGCCGCGACATAGGCATCGGCATGCAGAGTTTCGTACAGCCCCTCTTCATTAACAAGCTCTGCGCCCAGCACTTGCCCGCCCGCCGCCAGAAGCCGGGTGACTTGGGTGGAGTATCGAAACTGCACTCCGGCCTGTTCACAATGGCGCGCCAGTGCGGTGGTGAACATATAAATGTCGCCTGATTCGTCTTCGGGCGTGTAATCGCCACCAACAATGCTGTGACGCACAGGGGCCAGGGCCGGCTCTATCTGAATGACCTCCTCGGGCGTCACAATGCGTCGGTCGACTCCGTAGTCGCGCATGACGCTGGCGGCTCGTTGAGAAGCATCGAATGCGGCCGGGTCTCGATAGAAATTCAGAATGCCTCGTTCCAGATGGTGGTAGTCGATGGCAAGATCGCGCCGCATACCTTGCAAGGTACTGCGACTATATTGCGCCAGCGTGACCATGGCTCGAATATTGGGCGCCAGCCGGTTGGGCAGGCACTCGCGCAAAAATCGCAGACCCCAGATCCATTGCCGCGGATCCATCACGGGCCGAAAGCTTAAAGGGGCGTTAGGGGAAGTCAGCCACCGTAGAAGCTTCATGGGCGCCTGCGGGTTGGCCCACGGCTCGGCGTACGATACAGAAATCTGACCGCCATTGGCTCGACTGGTTTCCTGCGCCGGCCCCGGTTCCCTATCTACCACCACAACGTCGTGGCCAGCTTGAGTCAACCACCACGCGGTCGATACCCCGATAATGCCACTTCCCAGTACCGCAACTTTCATGGCTTAAACCCTTTTCTGGTCGGTATTTCTTGCCCGCCGCAAAGAGCCGACGCGGGCGGGACGCGCACGGCCGTCCCCCAATTAAGCCGGAATATCGGCCAGCGAGGTAAACGCGTCTGCAAAAAACTCCTCGTCCGGCAGTCCGTGATCAAGCGTGAAGTCCTTTCTTGCCGTCTCGACCATGATGGGTGCGCCACAAGCATAGACCTGATGGCCGGATAAATCGGGGATATCTTCCAGCACCGCCCGATGCACGAAACCCGTACGACCCGTCCAGTTGTCCTCGGGCAGGGCGTCAGAAATGACCGGTACATAACTAAAATGCGGCAGCTTTTTCGTCCACTCTTGCACGAGCTCCTGCATATACAAATCGCGGGGACGGCGTGCTCCCCAATACAGGACGGCCGGACGCGCGATGTTTTGTTCCATCATGCGCTCCAGCACCGCCTTGATGGGCGCAAACCCCGTGCCGCTGGCAAGAAACACTATGGGTTTAGTGCTGTCTTCGCGCAGGAAGAATGAACCCAGAGGCCCTTCTACACGAAGAATTTCGCGCACCTTCATTTGCGTGGCTCCCGCTCCGAACACGTGGTCTGTGAAGACACCGCCAGGCATATGCCGAATGTGAAGATCCACCAAGTTGTTTTCACGGGGCGCGTTCGCCATGGAGTAACTGCGGCGACTTCCATCCTTGAGAATGAATTCCAGATACTGGCCGGCGTAATAATGAAACGGGTCGGCTGGCGGCAGCTGCAATTGCACCTGCATGACATCGTGGGTGAGCGGCTCAAGGCTCATGACACGCGATGGCATCTTACGTATCTGGATATCGCTGGCCATGCGAATTTCGCGCGCTTCGATGACCATATCGGACGTCGGCCGTGCCTGGCAGAACAGGGTTAGCCCGGCTTCCAGCTCTTCTGTCGAGAGAATATGCGCCGGGCTGCTGCCCGCATCGAAACTGCCCGATACCACCTTGCCTTTGCAGGTCGAGCAAGCGCCGTCGCGGCAACTATATGGCAACACAATGCCGGCTTCGAGCGCCGCATCCAGTACAGAGGCGCCAGGCTGCACAGTGAATTCGTGTTGGCTCGGCAGTATTGTGACTTTAAAACTCATTGATTATCAGTAGTGAGGGCGTTTACAGGTTCATTGCTTATTGTAAGCCCCCGCCCAAACCGATACGGAAGCTGCAAACCGCCTATGCCTTAACCCTTAGGCTCTATTCTGCTTCAGGGTCTTCCCAGGACGGGTTGTTTTATCTTCAATCCCAACAGCTTGCCCTTGCGTGCGCGCTTGCCCACGTATTCGGCCAGTTCCGCCTCGCCCAGCAACAGCTCAGTCGCCTTATTGCGATAGATGCCGCGGGCCATCATGCCGGCGGGACCCACACCCACCCACTGCTCTATGACGTCGCCCGCATCAAGCCCCATCAGTATGGTGCCCCGGCCGCCGCCAGCCAACGTGCGAACTTCAGACAGGTCAATAACAAGGAATCGGCCTTTGCGGCTCAACAAGGCCAGCTGGCCATCCTCTTCCTGCAAGGGCAAGGGCCGTAATAGCGAGTCGCCCTTGTCCAGGTTGATGAACTGTTTACCGCCTTTCAGGCGGGAGGCCATATCTTTTAACCGCGCTACAAAGCCGTAGCCGGATTCCGTCCCCAGGACATACCGCTGAGTCTCTTGGCCGGCCACCATATGCACAACCCGCGTCCCGTGCTCTACATCAACCATAGAGGTGATCGGTTGACCATCACCTCGGGCTGAGGGCAAGCTGGACACGGCAACTGTATAGACTCGGCCCGTATTCGATATGGCAATCAATTGATCGGTGCTGCGGCATTCGATGGCGCCATAAAGCGCATCGCCCGACTTGAAGCTGAACTGTGCGGCATCGTGACCGTGGCCCTGACGCGACCTCAGCCACCCTTTTTGTGAAATGATGACAGTGACAGGCTCGTCCACCACCCGGGTTTCAAGTACGGCTCGCTGAGCGACCTCAATAAGAGTTCGCCGTTCGTCGCCGTATTGTTTAGCGTCTGCCTCCAGCTCTTTGATAATCAAGCGCTTCAGTGCCGTAGGGCTATCCAGCAAATCTTGCAGCGACTTGCTTTGTTCACGCTTATCGCTGAGTTCTTGCTCGATGCGGAAGCCCTCCAGTCGCGCCAGCTGCCGCAGACGCATTTCCAGGATGTCTTCGGCTTGGCGCTCTGTAAGGTTGAACTGTTCCATAAGGGCGGGCTTCGGCTCGTCAGATTCGCGTATAGCCTGAATGACCTCGTCCACATTCAGGTACACCACCATGCGCCCTTCGAGCACATGAATGCGGTCCAGCACCTTCTCCAGACGGTGACGGGTACGACGCATGACGGTGCTGGTGCGAAAGCCCAACCACTCTTCCAGTACCTGTCTGAGCGAACGCTGGCCGGGGCGTCCGTCGATGCCGATGCACACCAGATTGACGGGCACGCTGCCTTCCAGGCTCGTCTGCGCCAACAGCACATTAACGAATTCATCGCGGTCAATGCGGCTGGTCTTAGGTTCAAACACCAGTCGCACCGCGTCGTCTTTGCCTGACTCGTCGCGCACGGCGTCAAGCAGGGACAACATGAGCGCCTTGGTTTGTTGTTGTTCAGCGCTCAGGCTCTTCTTGCCTGCCTTCACCTTGGGGTTGGTGCGCTCTTCGATTTCCTCGAGGATTTTTTGAGATGAAGTATTGGGCGGCAATTCGTAGACAACCAACTGCCACTGGCCCCGGGCCAGCTCCTCAAACCGCCAGCGAGCGCGAGCCTTGATGGATCCACGCCCACCTCGATAAAGGGCCGCGATGTCTCCGGGCGCGGAAATGATCTGCCCGCCGCCGGCAAAGTCGGGGCCCGGAATGAGTTCAAACAGCTCATCATCGGTCAGCTTGGGCGTTTTCAATAAAGCGACGCAGGCTCGACTGACCTCACGCAGGTTGTGTGAAGGAATTTCGGTTGCCATCCCAACGGCAATGCCCGAGGCGCCGTTCAGCAACATGACCGGCAAGCGAGCCGGAAGTAGCAACGGTTCGGTTTGACTGCCGTCGTAGTTGGGCGCGAAGTCGACCGTCCCCTCATCCAGCTCGTCCAGTAGCACGCGCGAAAAAGGCGTCAGGCGGGCCTCGGTATATCGCATGGCCGCCGCGTTATCGCCATCGCGTGAACCGAAATTGCCCTGCCCATCGATAAGCGGGTAGCGCAAGCTGAAGTCCTGCGCCATGCGCACCATGGCGTCGTAAGCCGCCTGATCGCCATGCGGATGGTATTTACCGAGCACATCGCCCACGACTCGAGCCGACTTCACTGGTTTGGCGCCGGGGCCCAGACCCATGGCATCCATGGCGTACAGGATGCGGCGCTGAACCGGCTTCTGGCCGTCGGCCACTTCGGGTAGGGCCCGGCCTCTCACGACCGATACCGCGTAGTCCAGATACGCTTGTTCAGCGTAAAAGCCCAGCGTCAGAGCTTCTTCTTCGCTATCGAACAAGCCCGCTTGTGTGGTGTCATCCATAAATAGTCTCGATTATGTGGCCCCTGACTTCCGTTGTGAGGCCTTGCTCTACCCCGGAGCAGCGCATAGACGGCAAAAATGTGAGATGTGGCGGTGGGTGCGCCAAGCCGCCGGCTGAGCCACCGGTTGACGCCCCAGTGCCTGACAAATCGTCAGACATCGACCTCGGCCAGATTGCCCTTTTCTTCCAGCCAGCTTCGCCGCTGGCTGGACTCGCCTTTGCCCATAAGCATGTCGAACATGCGCACTGTGGCGTCCATATCCAGCTCGCCCGTGGTGACCTGCAAGAGGCGGCGGGTGTCCGGGTTCATTGTGGTGTCCCAGAGCTGCTCGGCGCTCATTTCTCCGAGCCCTTTGAAGCGGCTGATGCTCCATGAGCCTTCGCGGACCCCCTCGGCGCGCAGTTTATCCTGCGCCGCCTGCAGCTCGCCCTCGTCAAGGCAATACACTTTGCGCGCCGCTCGCTTACCGACCGCAGGCACATCGAGTCGAAACAGGGGCGGCCGAGCGACATAGACGTGACCCGCCTCAATGAGCTTGGGAAAATGCTTGAAAAACAAGGTTAGCAAGAGGACCTGGATATGGGCGCCGTCGACGTCAGCATCCGACAAAATGCATATACGGCCATAACGCAAACCGGACAGATCGGGATTGTCGTTAGGGCCATGGGGGTCGACACCAATGGCGACCGATATGTCGTGGATCTCGTTATTGGCGAAGAGACGGTCCCGGTCGACCTCCCAGGAATTGAGCACCTTTCCGCGTAGGGGCAATACCGCCTGAAACTCTTTATCGCGGCCCATCTTGGCCGATCCCCCGGCCGAATCGCCCTCAACCAGAAAGACTTCGGTGCGCGATGCGTCGGTGGACTCGCAATCGGTCAGCTTGCCGGGCAGCACCGCCACACCGGAACTCTTGCGCTTCTCGACTTTTTGCGCGGACCGTGCACGAGCCTGCGCCTGTCGAATGGCTATTTCGGCCAGTTTCTTGCCCACCTCGACGTTGGCATGCATGGCCAGTTCCAAAGCGTTCTTTACGTAACCGCCCACCAGTCGAACCGCATCGCGACTATTGAGCCGCTCTTTGATCTGACCCTGGAACTGAGGATCGAGCACCTTGGCCGACAAGACAAAACTGGCGCGGGCAAAGACGTCTTCGGACAACAGCTTCACCCCTTTGGGGATAAGACCGTGCAACTCGGCAAAGGACTTTACCGCGTTGAACAAGCCATCGCGCAGACCCGCCTCGTGTGTGCCCCCAGCCGTGGTCGAAATGAGGTTGACGTACGATTCGCGGACCACTTGACCTTCGGCGGTCCAGGCCACCACCCAGTGCGCCCCTTCTCCTTCGGCGTAATTGTCGTCGCCCGCGCCAGCATATTGGCGGCCTTCGAACAAGGGCACAACCTTTTCGGCGTCGCCCAACGCCTCTTCGAGATAACCGCGCAAGCCGTCCTCGTACTGCCATTGGCGGGTCTCGCCCGTCTTTTCAATGGTGAGTGAAACTTTAGTGCCTTCGAGCAGCACCGCCTTGCTGCGCAGGGAATGCACAAGTTCGGCGATGGGAATGGCCGCACTATCGAAGAACTGAGGGTCCGGCCATAATCGAACCCGCGTGCCGCGCTTTTTGCGACCTGCGCCTTCCACCTGCTGCAGGGGCTGCACTACATTGCCGTGTTCGAACACAATTTGCTGCGTCTTGCCGTCGCGCCACACGGTGACTTCGAGCCGCGTGGACAAGGCGTTGGTGACCGACACACCCACGCCATGCAACCCTCCAGAGAACGCATAGGCGCCCCCGGCTTTTTTGTCGAACTTACCGCCCGCATGCAGTCGCGTAAACACGATTTCAACCACCGGCGCGTTTTCCTCCGGGTGCATGCCGACCGGAATGCCACGGCCGTCGTCTTCAACCGACACACTGCCGTCTGTGTGCAAAACGACCTGGATATTGCGTCCGAATCCGGCCAGCGCTTCGTCTGCGGCGTTATCGACGACCTCTTGAAGAATATGCAGCGGGTTATCGGTACGCGTGTACATGCCGGGGCGCTGCCGCACTGGTTCCAGACCCTTCAGGACGCGGATGGACGATTCGTCGTATCGAGGTGTAGCCAAGGATGAGTTCCGAAAGATGTGGATGAAAAACCAGTATTTTACGGACGAGCACGGAAAGTGCACAGGGCGCGTGCATAAAGACACCACACTACTGTTCGTTTTTGCCGGTTAAACTGAACAGGCGTTTGGCATGTCCGACCCCTCTTTTCCATTGTCCCCCGATTCCCACTCCGCCCCCCTACCCTTGGTGCTTGCCGGCCCCATCTTGCGCCGTCTTGAACCCGGTCGAATTGTGATGTGGCTGACGGCGACCAAGCCGTTGCACCTTGCCCTGCTACTCCAGCCCGCCGGGGGAGCATCGAGGCGACTGGCGCTGGACGACACCCTCATGCGGGTAGTTGCCGTGGGTCGCGATGCGCATGTGCACCTGATCGATATCAGGTTGTCGGATGCGCTCCCGCAAGACACAGTGATTCATTACGATTTGATTGCAACTCTGCATGACGGCGAGGAGTCCAACATTGCGAAGTGGGCGCCTCACCTGCTGCATGATGGCGCCGTCATGCCCAATATGGTGATCCGCAGCAAGGCGGACAACATCCTTTTTGGCTCGTGCCGCAAACCGCACCACCCCTCCCCGGACGGCCTGGCTTGTGCCGATAAACTGTTGGCCACATGCATAGACCACGCCGAAAGTCGTCCTGCCATGCTCATGATGTGCGGCGACCAGGTATATGCCGACGATGTGGCCGGCCCCATGCTCGGCGCCATTCACGCGCTCATCCACCGGCTCGGGTTGTTTGGCGAGCACCTGGAAGGCGCTGTGGTGGCAGATAGCCAAGCCCTTTATAACCACCCTGCAGGCTACTACCGGCGCGAAGATCTGCTTCCCGCATTCAAGTCGAATGAGGCCCTGCGAGAGCGGTTTTTTGGTGGTGTCGAAAAGCCAATTTTCACCACGGCGAATGCCCATAACCATCTCGTGACATTCGCCGAGACCGTGGCGATGTATCTGTTGGCGTGGTCACCAACGACATGGCAACTGGTCGGCGAGCCACCCATGCCGGCCCTGAGCGCCGAACACACCGAGCGGTGGCAGCGAGAAACCGTCTGCCTCGCCGGCTTTTGCAAGGATCTTCCTCGCGCTGCGCGTTTATTCGCACACGTGCAGACCCTGATGATCTTCGACGACCACGACATCACGGACGACTGGAACCTCTCGGCCAGATGGGAAGCGACCGCCTATGGGCATCCATTCTCACGACGCATAGTTGGTAACGCTATCGCGGCTTACATGCTGTGCCAAGGTTGGGGCAACCAGCCCGAAGTGTTTGAAGATGTGCTCGACCAGATGCAAGCCTTGACGGCGACGACAGACGCTGAAGGTCGAATGGATGCTGCAGCACAGGACGCACTCATCAACAGCCTGCTTGCTTTCGACCGTTGGGGCTATGTGCTGCGAGGCAATCCAACCGTAATCGTGCTTGACACACGGACGCGCCGCTGGCGCAGCCGGCGACTGCTTAGCCGCCCTTCGGGGCTCATGGACTGGGAGTCACTGACTGAGCTGCAGCACGAGCTTCTGGATGAGAAAGCGGCGGTCATCGTTTCGCCCACACCGATGTTTGGCGTGAAGCTGATTGAAGTCATACAGAGAGTGTGTACTTATGCCGGCCAATCTCTGACGGTGGACGCGGAAAACTGGATGGCACATCGGGGCGCGGCCAGCGTCATGCTGAATATTTTCAGGCACTCCCGCACCCCGGGGAACTACGTTGTCTTGTCAGGTGATGTGCATTACTCATTCGCCTACGACGTGCTCGTGCGCGACCGCGAGCGCACGCCCCACATCTGGCAAATAACCAGCAGCGGCATCAAGAACGAGTTCCCGAGGCGTTTGCTCGATTGGCTGGATCGGCTTAATCGCTGGCTGTACTCGCCGCGCTCGCCGTTGAACTGGTTCACGCAACGTCGCGATCTGGCGATCCGGCCCAGGCTGCCCAGCCGTCGTCAACGCGGCGAGCGGCTATGGAATAACGCCGGCATAGGGCAGGTGTGGCTGGACGCCCAAGGCAGGCCCGTGAAAATTCTGCAACACAATGCCGATGGCTGCCCACCGAGCGAGTTTCTACCCCTCGATGACACGCTGACAGTCGGCGCGCACACCGAGCAGGCCCGAACCGACGCATAAAGCGCAGCGGTATAGTCCGATTTTGTGGCGAGCTGACAGTGGAATAACCGCTGCCGACTATGCACTGGCGTCTGCCTGGTGGTATGCTTGCGACAATAGGGACGACGCGCTGCACCTCTAACCAACCATCACACGGTGCGCCCCGCGCAAGCTTCCGTCAGTTTTTTCTTCTAGCTATACAAAAAATCATTACCATGAGCGAACTCATCCGAAACGTGACCGACGCCAGTTTCGAGGCCGACGTGTTGCAGGCCGATGGCCCGGTCCTAGTGGATTACTGGGCGGCATGGTGCGGCCCCTGCAAAATGATCGCGCCGCTACTGGACGACGCTGCAAAGCAGTACCAGGGCCGGGTCACCATTGCCAAACTCAATGTCGACGACAACCCCGACACGGCGGCAAAGTACGGCGTGCGCGGCATTCCCACCTTAATGCTGTTCAAAGATGGCAAGGCTGTCGCCACCAAGGTCGGCGCCATGTCTAAATCTCAGCTTGCCAGCTTCCTCGACGAATCGGTTTAACACTTCGCCTCATCCTCGCGCGCGGACCCGTCCGGGTCCGCCACCTACTTTGCATAACCCCCCTTCTTTCCTCACATGCATCTCACAGAATTAAAAGCACTGCACGTATCGCAGCTGCTGGAAATGGCCGCCAGCCTCGACATCGACAATGCGAGCCGTTTGCGCAAACAAGAAATCATGTTTGCGATCATGAAAAAGCGCGCCAAACAAGGAGAGCAGATTTTCGGCGACGGCGTGCTCGAAGTGCTGCCCGACGGCTTCGGCTTCCTGCGCTCGCCGGAAACTTCCTACCTGGCAAGCACCGACGATATTTACATTTCGCCTTCACAGATTCGCCGCTTCAATTTGCACACGGGCGACTCTATTGAAGGCGAGGTGCGCACGCCCAAGGACGGCGAACGTTATTTCGCATTGGTGAAGGTGGATAAGGTTAACGGCATGCAGCCGGAGGCCATCAAGCACCGCATCATGTTCGAGAACCTGACCCCGTTGCATCCGAACCAGGTCATGACGCTCGAGCGTGATATCAAAAGCGAGGAAAACATCACCGGGCGCATCATGGACATATTTGCGCCCATCGGTAAAGGCCAGCGTGCGCTGATCGTGGCGCCTCCCAAGTCCGGTAAAACGGTCATGATGCAGCACATCGCGCATGCCATCACCACCAACTATCCGGACGCCTTCATGATCGTCCTACTGGTTGATGAGCGGCCCGAAGAAGTGACCGAGATGCAGCGCACCGTACGCGGTGAAGTGGTTGCCTCTACCTTTGATGAACCGGCAACCCGGCACGTGCAAGTAGCCGAAATGGTTATTGAAAAGGCCAAGCGCCTGGTCGAGCTGAAGCAAGATGTAGTCATCCTGCTTGACTCCATTACACGTCTGGCCCGCGCCTACAACACAGTGGTCCCCGCCTCCGGC
>JAJUGB010000047.1 GCA_029268595.1 Alcaligenaceae bacterium
CGCCCTGCCAGGGCTCGGTTTACACGATCTCATGAGGCTTCCAATTACTCGCGTGCTTCGTTTCTGTGACGACTTTAGTTTAGATGGCCGGGCAGACATCGCCCTCGAGCTCGTGCTCGAGGAAGTGCGCACACGCCTGAAGTTTCTGTGTGATGTGGGCCTGGGCTACCTGACCCTGGACCGCCAGAGCCGCACGCTTTCCGGAGGCGAGGTTCAACGCATCAACCTCACGACGGCTTTGGGCACCTCGCTTGTCAACACCTTGTTTGTGTTGGATGAGCCGTCTATCGGTTTACACCCGCGGGATATGCATCGCATCGTTCAAGTCATGCAACGGCTGCGCGATAACGGCAATACCCTCGTGGTGGTGGAACACGACCCGCAAGTGATGGTTGCCGCCGACCGTATCATGGATATCGGGCCGGGGCCGGGCGAACGCGGCGGACACATTGTTTTCGACGGAACTCCCGAAGGTCTGCGTCAGACACGGACGCTGACGGGTGATTACCTGTCCGGACGTCTCAGCGTCGAATCCCCGCGACCCATGCCGGTCGCCAATAACACGCCTCGCCTGCTACTCGAAGGGGTTACTGCAAACAACCTTCAGAACGTCTCCGTCTCCATTCCTCTTGGCCGACTGGTTTGCATTACCGGTGTCTCTGGGTCGGGCAAATCCACACTGATCCAAGATGTGCTGTATCCGGCCATACTCAAGCAACAGGGTAAGCCCACGGAAGCACCGGGCCCCTATCGTCATTTGCTGGGCGTGGAACAGATTGCGGACGTCGTTCTGGTCGACCAGAGTCCTATCGGAAAGACCGCGCGTTCAAACCCGGCCAGCTATGTGGGCGCCTTCGATGCTATCCGAAAGCTGTTCGCCCAGGCCCCGATGTCGCGCGAACGCGGCTACACGGCTGGTACTTTCAGCTTTAATAGCGGCGATGGCCGCTGCCCCACATGCGGTGGAACGGGCTTCGAACACGTCGAGATGCAGTTCTTGTCCGACGTCTATCTGCGTTGCCCCGATTGCGACGGCAAACGCTTCCGGCCCGAAGTCCGAGAGGTGCGCGTGGAGCACCTCGGGCGCGACGCCTCAATAGACGAAGTGCTCGATATGACCGTCAGCGAAGCGTTGGAGTTCTTCGCGGGCTTGCGGGACGTGCAGTACGGCCTGGCGCCCCTGGCCGACGTCGGTCTGGAATACGTGAAGCTCGGTCAGCCCGTGCCCACGCTTTCGGGCGGGGAAGCGCAGCGTCTGAAGCTTGCCGGCCATTTGGCCGCGGCGTCCCGCAGCGGGATTTCCTCGGCCCGCGTGGCCAAGAAAGGAAGCTTGTTTCTTTTCGACGAACCGACTACCGGCTTGCACTTTGACGACATCGCGCGACTTATGCGGGCGTTCCGCAAGCTGCTTACAGCGGGACACTCTTTGCTCGTCATTGAACACAACATGGACGTCGTACGGGCGTCGGACTGGATAATTGACCTCGGGCCTGAGGGCGGCGACGCAGGCGGCCATGTGGTGGCGGCAGGCTCGCCTGCCGACCTCATGCAACACCCAACCTCGTATACAGGCATCGCGTTACGCGAGTACACCTCGCAAATCCTCCTACCGTCCGAGGAAGCATCCACGACAGAGCTGAAGCAGCCATTGCCTGCTTATATCGACCACAACTCGTCGACAGAGCATCAGTCTACTGCGCCCACGGCTATCGAGATCGTCAATGCACGCGAGCATAATCTGAAAGGTGTGGACATCTCTATTCCGCACGACACCTTCACTGTCGTCACGGGAGTATCAGGCTCGGGCAAATCCACTTTAGCCTTCGATATCCTGTTTAATGAAGGTCAAAGGCGTTATCTGGAATCGCTCAACGCCTATGCGCGCGCCATAGTGCAGCCGGCGGGCAAGCCCGATGTCGACGCCATCTACGGCATTCCTCCCACGGTCGCGATCGAGCAGCGGACAAGCCGCGGCGGACGCAAGTCCACCGTCGCCACCATGACAGAGATCCATCACTTCCTGCGCTTGCTATATGTCAAGCTGGGCACCCAGATGTGTCCGGAATGCCATGCACCTGTCCAACCCCAATCGGCCGAGCAAATCGCGGCCCAGCTACTGCGTGATCACAAAGGCGAACACCTGGGCATTCTGGCGCCGCTCGTCGTTGCTCGCAAAGGGTATTACACGGACCTGGCCAAGTGGGCCGGCTCCAAAGGTTATACCCACCTTAGAGTCGACGGGCGCTTCATACCTGTGTCTCCCTGGCCGCGATTGGATCGCTACAAAGAGCACACCATCGAGCTTCCGGTGGCCGACTTGCTGGTTGACCCACGGCACGAATCCGACTTACGCGACGCTTTGCGCAAAGCACTGGAGTTTGGTCACGGGCGGTTAAGCGTGTTGACAGGCTTGACGGCGGCAGGCAATTCGATAGAGCAGCGACGCCAACTCGGGGTGCAAGACGATGTGCAGCAACTGCATTTCTCGGTGAAGCGCGCCTGCCCGTGCTGCGGGGCAAGCTTCCCCGAGCCCGACCCTCGAATGTTTTCGTACAACTCGCGGCACGGCTGGTGCCAAACGTGTTTCGGCACCGGCGTGCAGCTTCCCGGCTTCGACGCCGAGCAGACCGGAGAAGAGACGGCATGGAACGACTGGTACGACGGAGAGCCCCGCGAATGCGAGAGCTGCCACGGCCAACGCTTGAACCCGGTGGCCCTGGCATTCACCTGGCGGGACCGCTCCATTGCGCAACTGGCAGGCATGTCAGTCACTGAAGCACGCACTTTCTTTTCCGCGCTCGTCACCTCCGGCCGCGAAGCCGATATTGCGCGCGACATACTGACCGAGATCCGCGGCAGACTGGATTTCATGGAAGAAGTCGGTCTTGGGTATCTGGCGCTGGACCGCGCGGCGCCGACGCTGTCTGGCGGCGAAGCCCAGAGGATACGCCTGGCCGCGCAACTGGGTTCCAATTTGCAAGGCGTCTGTTATGTGCTGGACGAACCGACTATCGGGCTACATCCCCGCGACAACCGCATTTTGTTAAACGCCTTGGCAAAGCTGGAGGGCCACGGCAACACGCTGGTAGTGGTTGAACATGACGAAGACACGATTCGCCGAGCCGGACACGTGATTGATGTGGGGCCTGGCGCTGGCGTGCGGGGCGGCCAGATAGTGGCTCAGGGCACCGTCGAGGACATTATGCAAAGCCCCGACTCCCTGACTGGCCGCTACTTGCGACATCCCTTGCAGCACCCCCTGGTTCCGCGTAGGCCCATCGAAGCGGACACCCCCCTGTTGAAGGTGGAAGGCGCACATCGGCATAACCTGCGCAACGTGGAGGCCCGCATCCCCATTGGCCGGCTCACCGTGGTGACGGGGGTTTCCGGTTCTGGCAAGTCCACGTTGGCCAGAGACGTGATCCTGGACAATATGGCCCGGGCCGTGGCGGCGCGGGCCGAGCCGGCCTGGCACGGCTGCACCCGCATCTCGGGTTGGGAAGGCATAGATCGGGTGCTGGAAGTGGACCAGACGCCAATCGGAAAAACGCCGCGCTCCTGCCCCGCCACCTATGTGGGCTTCTGGGACGACGCGCGCAAACTGTTCGCGAGCACCCGTGACGCGCGTTTGCGCGGCTGGACCGCTGCGCGATTCTCTTTCAACACCGGCGATGGGCGTTGCCCGATTTGTGAGGGCCAGGGCATGCGCACTATCGAGATGAACTTCCTGCCCGATGTGAAAGTGCCCTGTGATGCTTGCGAAGGCGCGCGCTTCAATCGCGACACCCTTGCCATTACCTGGCAGGACAAGAACCCCGGAGACGTCCTTAAACTGGAAGTGGATGACGCCGTAGATTACTTCGCATCACACCCGCGCATTTTGCGGCCTCTACGCTTGATGCAGGACGTCGGGCTGGGTTACCTGACCCTGGGCCAGCCCTCACCGACGCTTTCGGGAGGCGAAGCGCAACGTATCAAACTCGTGACTGAACTGAACAAGGCTCGCCTGACGGATGGCGTGATTACCAGTGGTCGGGCGTCACGCCTGCCTCACACCCTTTACGTCCTGGACGAGCCGACCGTAGGGCTGTCCATGGCTGACGTCGAGAAGCTGGTACATGTACTGCACCGCCTGGTCGACGCCGGCAATACGGTCGTCGTCATCGAACACAATCTCGATGTCATTGCAGAGGCTGACTGGATTGTCGACATGGGGCCAGAAGGCGGCGCTGGCGGCGGCCACCTGGTTGCAGAAGGCACGCCGGAATACATCATGGAACAGAAAGAGCGCTCACACACGGGCGCCGTGTTGGACGAATTCATTCGTTCGACCGCTTCTGCATGACGCTCGGACAGGAGGCCGCGGCATGAAGTGAGGGGTGAGCCCGATCAATGGGGGCACAAGGCCGGATCGCTCGACGTAGCGTGAAGGCCGCGCTTCTTACCTGACACTCAGGTCGCGAATCGCTTATTCAGCAACCAATGAATGGCGTCATTGGCCGCAGCCATGCCCATGGATGCTGTGACGGTGACTAGCGAACCATACCCGGCACAAGAAAGGCCTTGCAATCCGACCCCGCCCAGCTCTACGGGCTGAGGCGCCAACCACTGCTGCGGCAGTATGGCCGGCTGGTCGAACCACAGGCACCGCACCCCCATGCGGGGCGCCAGGCGACGGGTTTTCCCGGCCTGCGTCGCGGCCTTGGGAAAACCATGTTGGCGTCGTAGGGTATTACGCAGCTTGGCCAGCAAGGCGTCGTTGGTAGTGTGGGCAATGTCGCCCGCCTTCAGACTAAGGCTGTTGGTTTTGCCGCCCGCTCCGCCGCACACGATTAGAGCCTGCTTGCGCCGTCGCGCTTCAAGAATCATCGCTATCTTGGCTGATGCCTGATCGGTGCAGTCGATGACCACGTGCACATCCTGGGCCAAAAGCTCGGCCACGTTTTCCGGCAACACAAAGTCTTCCACCAGGCTTAAGCGACAGTGGGGGTTGATTTCCCTTATCCTATCCGCCATGGCGTTAACTTTGGCTTGACCCAATGTGCTTGTCAGCGCGTGCAGCTGCCGGTTGATATTCGATTCGGCCACATGATCCATGTCGACCAAGGTGAGGCGCCCCGCACCTGACCGGGCAAGCGCCTCGGCGCACCACGATCCGACCCCACCGATACCGGCCACCAGCACATGGGATTGCCGCAACACGTGAAATGCATGCGGGCCATACAGGCGCTCTATACCGCCAAACCGGCGGTCCATGTCGACGAAATCCGTATCCGATAAGTCCATAGCTCCTCATTGCGGCCCAATCAACGCGTTCTGGACGGGGCCGGTCACGGTATTTGAGTAGAATATCTGTCTATTAGAGCATGCCCCCAACACCCGTTTGCCGGCTCCGAAATCAGGACATTCTGCTACGCTGCCAGTCGTTTCAAACCGCCATCATTGTGACTTCGTCCTCGAACCTTCCCGTCGTCCTCGCACCCAGGACATCCAATTTTCGTCTATTGTCCGACGACGAACGTCAGGCATCGCTGGACCGGTTCCTGCAGAATTGGAATGCACAGGAGGATGTCTGGGTCTTTGGCTACGGATCTCTCGTGTGGCGCCCGGAATTCGACTTTGCCGAACAACGCCCTGCCCTGATCAGGGGCTACCATAGGGCGCTTTGCTTATGGTCGCGTGTCAATAGAGGCACGCCCGAACGTCCTGGCCTGGTTTTCGGGCTCGACGTGGGCGGTTCCTGCCGAGGAGTCGTCTACCGCATTCCATCGACACAAGTCCCACAAACGCTGACTGAATTATGGAAGCGTGAAATGCCCACAGGGGCATACATCCCAAAGTGGCTCAGGGCCCGCACGCCCGAAGGGGAGGTGCGGTCGCTGGTCTTCACCATGGATCGTCAGCAGGAATCGTACGCCCAAGGCCTGACGCCTCAGCAGCTCATTGAGGTGGTCCGCTCAGCTGAAGGCAGCTATGGGCATTGCGCAGAGTACGTGCTGGAGACGTCTCGCGCCCTGCTTCAAGCCGGCATTCGCGACCGACGCCTTGAATCGTTCGCTCACGAGCTTCAGCAGGCGCTCAAGAGCTCGTAAAGTACACTGTAAGTAGTGACGACAAGCCGCGCGGCGGCATCATTTTTTTATTACTTCATGTCTATCGCCGACATACGTAAGCAATACAGTAAAAGCGTATTGCTGGAAGACTCTCTTGCTCCCACCCCCTTGGAACAGTTTTCCAAGTGGTTTGATGAGGCCTTGCAAGCCGAAGTGGTGGAACCCAATGCCATGGCCCTGGCCACCGTGGGCGAGGACGGGTGTCCAGCCGCCCGAATTGTTCTGCTCAAAGGGCTGGATCAGCGCGGCCTCGTGTTCTTCACCAACTACGAATCCCGTAAAGGCCGCGAACTGTCTGCTTGCCCTCGGGCAAGTCTGTTATTTTTCTGGCCGGAGCTCGAGCGGCAGGTGCGCATAGAAGGTTGTATTGAGCGCATTGACGGTGCTGAGTCGGACGTCTACTACAACAGCCGTCCCTTGGGCTCACGGATAGGTGCTTGGGTCTCTCCTCAAAGCCAGCCAATCACTCGCGACGACCTGGAACGACGTCTTACTCATTTTACGGAGACATTGGGAGAAAACCCAACGAGGCCGCCTCACTGGGGCGGCTACCGCTTGCGCCCGGAGCGGGTGGAGTTCTGGCAAGGCCGGCCCTCCCGCCTTCACGACCGCATGCAGTACCGGCTGGAAAACGAGCGTTGGATAGTCCAACGGCTTGCTCCTTGATTTACCTCGCTGCCCCTTTGCTTACATGACTGCATCTGCTCCCGATTTTGACACAGCGTATTTCCGTTCAGCGCTGGGGCGTTTTGCGACGGGCGTCACCTTGGTTACCTCGACCGGCCAAGACGGCCGGCCCATAGGTCTGACGGTCAGCTCGTTCAATTCGGTGTCTCTGGATCCGCCCCTGGTGTTGTGGAGCCTATCAACGAAAGCCAGCACGCTGTCGCAATTCGAAAAGGCCGAGCGCTATGTCATTCATGTACTCGGTGCTCAACAGCTGAAGTTGGCGAGCCGCTTCGCCAGCGGACCGCAGGCCGAGCGCTTTCGCGACATACCGCTGGGCCGCGCTCCCAATGGCACATTAATGCTGGACGATCCCGAAACTTCTGCCTGGTTCGAATGCTACAACTGGGCGCGACACGCGGCAGGCGATCACATTATTTTCATCGGCCAGGTAGAACGCTGCCACCGGTCTTTTACGCAACCCCTTGTCTATCATGCCGGCGACTTCGAGCTTACGCCGTCGCAAGAGCCACTATCCAATAAATAAAAACTGCTAAATGAACGATTACATTCTTACCCTGTCTTGTCCTGACCGCGTGGGCATCGTGCACAGCGTGACCGGATGGCTATTGAGCTTGCATGGCAACATCGTCGATGCGCAGCAGTTCGGAGACGTAGAAGAGCAGCGTTTTTTCATGCGGGTTCACTTCCAGCTGCCTAATCCCGCCTCCCCGGAAGAACTGGAGCAAGGCTTTGAGTCGGTGGCCCACCGATTCGACATGGACGCCCACATTTACGACGCCAACCGCAAGGCGCGCCTGCTTATTCTGGTCAGCCGGCAAGGCCACTGCCTGAATGATTTGCTGTTTCGAACGCATAGTGGGCAACTGCCGGTGGACATCGCCGCGGTGGCATCCAATCACAACGACTACGCCGACCTTGCGTCGCTGTACAAAGTGCCCTTTCACCACTTGCCCGTAACCGCCGAGACCCGCGCCGAGCAAGAGCAGCGAATACTGGATCTGGTAAAAAGCCAGGAAGTGGACTTGGTTGTGCTGGCCCGCTATATGCAAATACTTAGCCCCAATTTGTGCGAAGCGCTATCTGGCCGAGCTATCAATATTCACCATAGCTTTTTGCCCAGCTTCAAGGGGGCGCGCCCATATCATCAGGCACACACTCGGGGCGTCAAAATTATTGGCGCCACGGCGCATTACGTGACGTCTGATCTGGATGAAGGCCCTATCATCGAGCAGGACATTGAACGGGTCAACCATGCCATGAGCACAGCGCAGCTGACGCAGGTGGGCAGCGATGTGGAGTCTCTCGTTCTTGCTCGCGCCGTGCGGTATCACGTGGAACACCGCATCTTGCTGCACGGCAGCCGAACCGTGGTATTCAAGTAGTTCCTGGCTCTGGGGTGTAGGCGGTTGAGTCCGCTACTGCACCAAGACATCTTTACCCTTGTGTCCGCCGCTTACTGAGAAATTTCGGCGAGCCAGGCCTCGAAGGCGCGAAGCGCATCCGAAGGCGCGCTCTGTTGAGGATAGCTGAAGAAGTAAGAGTCAGGCACCGGCAAGCCACGCTCAAATGGGGCCGCCAGTGCACCGGCCCGCAGCGCCTCGTCAGCAAGAAATCGCGGCACCAGGGCCACTCCCATACCGGCCTCCGCCGCCGCCAGAGACATGGTGAAAAGTTCGTAGCGCGGTCCTGCCACCACAGTAATGGGCTCGTCCCAGCCTTGCGCAGAGTACCACTGGCGCCATGCCTCAGGCCGCGACATCATATGCAAGTGCGTCACACCCGCCATCCCTGCTCGAGCTGCCGCACATAGATCGGGATGGCAAACTGGCACCAGCTCTTGTTCGTCAAACAGCTTTATACCGGCCGTACCCGGCCACATTTGCGCCGCGTGGTAGATGGCGCCATCGAATGGCTGGTCGTTGAACTGAAACGGTAAAGTGCGCACCGACAGGCTGACCGCCACGTCTCTGTGACGCCGTTGAAACTCGGGCAAACGAGGCACCAGCCATGTTGTGGCCAAGGTGGGCACAACGGCAATATGCAAGCTGCGCCCTATGCCTGCCCGCGACATCAGGGCAAAGGTATCCTTTTCAAGCTGGTCCAGATGGTGTCGCACACGTGCAGCGTACTCGCGCCCGGCATCCGTCAGCGAAAGACGCCGTCTGTGCCGGTTAAAAAGTTGAACCCCCAGGCGCTCCTCCAGTCCCACCACTTGGCGAAAGACAGCGCTATGGGTCAGGGATAGCTCTTCCGCGGCGCGCGAGAATGAGCCCAGTCGGGCCGTCGCTTCAAAGGCCTGCAAAGCGCCTAGATTGGGAATGCCTTTGCGCATGAGGTATCCGCTTGCAAAAACAGCACTATATTGTGCGATTTTATCAATTGCAGTATGCGTGCAGCGCACATATACTTTAGACCTAAACTTTATACCTTTATAAGGAAGCGATACTATGTCGGCGCCCTCTTTCAACTGGGAAGACCCCCTGTTGCTCGATTCCCAGCTTACTGAAGACGAACGCATGGTGCGCGAGGCCGCCCGCGCTTACGCACAAGACAAGCTGGCGCCCCGGGTACTCGAGGCGTTTCGTCACGAAAAAACCGATGCGGAAATCTTCCGCGAAATGGGCGAATTGGGCTTGCTCGGCCCCACCATTCCCGAAGAATACGGTGGTTCCGGCCTGAATTACGTATGCTACGGCCTGATCGCCCGCGAAGTCGAGCGTGTAGACTCGGGCTACCGGTCTATGATGAGCGTTCAGTCCTCTCTCGTCATGGTTCCCATCAACGAGTTTGGCTCTGAAGAGCAAAAGCGCAAGTACTTGCCCAAGCTCGCTACTGGCGAATGGATAGGCTGCTTCGGCCTCACCGAACCCAATCATGGCTCCGATCCGGGCAGCATGGAAACCCGCGCCACCAAGACATCCGACGGCTATGTACTCAACGGCACCAAGATGTGGATCACCAACTCGCCCATCGCCGACGTCTTTGTCGTTTGGGCCAAGTGTGTGGGCGGCGAGTATGACGGCAAGATTCGCGGCTTCATTCTGGAAAAAGACACAAAAGGTCTGACCGCTCCTGCCATTCACGGCAAGGTCGGCCTGCGCGCTTCCATTACCGGCGAAATCGTCATGGACGAAGTGCACGTTAGCGCAGACCAGATGCTGCCTGGCGTCAGCGGCCTGAAAGGTCCGTTCACCTGCCTTAACTCGGCGCGCTACGGCATTGCCTGGGGCGCATTGGGCGCCGCCGAGTTCTGCTGGCACACGGCACGTCAGTACACCATGGACCGGAAGCAGTTCGGCCGCCCCTTGGCGCAGAACCAGCTCATTCAAAAGAAGCTGGCCGACATGCAGACTGAAATCACGCTGGGCCTGCAAGGCTGCCTGCGTCTGGGCCGCATGAAAGACGAAGGCACCGCTGCCGTCGAAATCACCTCAATCATGAAGCGCAACTCTTGCGGCAAGGCGCTGGATGTCGCTCGCATGGCACGCGACATGTTGGGTGGCAACGGTATTTCCGACGAGTTTGGCGTGGCTCGCCACTTGGTGAACCTGGAAGTCGTCAACACGTACGAAGGTACACATGACGTTCATGCTTTGATTCTGGGACGCGCCCAGACGGGTCTGCAGGCGTTTTTCTAAGCCACTGCACATCGATTCGTACCTCGACAGGTACAAATTAAAATACGGGAGCCGAGGCTCCCGTATTTTTTAAGTACGGGGCTCGTAATACAGATTTCCCGTGCGCATGGAAGGAACATTGGTCGCCGTGCCGTTATCCCACGAGAGACGGGCCGCGAAAAAGCCGCCGGGAAAAGAGCGAGGGCAAAAAAAAAGCGCCCGTACAAAGCCGGACGCTAGAGGTAAGTAATGGCAGGTTTAAAGGCCAGAATCAGGTCTGGACTTCGTTCAGGGCAAGATCAAACATGCTGGTTGCTTCGAGTTCGAGAACCTGCTCGTCACGCTGGTTATACATGCGCCATGTCCAGCGCAAAATACCCAGATCGTCACGACTGGACGACACGCGCACCGAATCAACAGTAATTTCCAAGCGCAAGGTATCGCCCGGGCGCACCGGCAACATCCAGCGAATACGGTCAACTCCGGGCGACCCAAAGGACTCGGAGCCGGTCAATACAGAGTCAACCACCATGCGCATCGCCAAACTGCAGGTAAGCCAACCGCTGCCTATCAAACCGCCCCAGCGGCCTTGCGAGGCGCGGTCGGGATCGGTATGAAACCATTGCGGGTCGTACTGCTTCGCAAAGGCGAGCATTTCCTGCTCTTCGATGACGATGGGGCCGGCCTGGATGACCTGGCCATTGCGGAACTCGTTAAATTTCATGACTTGCCCTGCTGAAAGGTGCTCGGTCAATACGTCTCGAAATGCAGCCGACCTTGCGCCTTGAGCTGTGCATGAACCTCGGGCCACTGCTGGCCGTCGGATTCCACCACGAATTTAAGGGCTTCCAGCACGCCAGTTTCCATGCCTTTGAGTCCGCACACGTAAATGGTCGTGTTTTCGTCTTTGAGCAAGGCCCTGACGTCAGCCGCACGTTCGCGGATGAGATCCTGCACATAACGTTTGGGCTTATCCGGTGCACGAGACAACGCCAAGTTGATATCGATGAAATCTTTGGGCAAGTTCATGAGCGGCCCAAAATAGGGGAGCTCGTGCTCGGTACGTGCACCAAAGAAGAGCATAAGCTTACCATTAAAGGCTTTGTCTTTAGTAAGCCGGCGGCAGCGCTCGGTCATGGCGCGCATCGGGGCCGAGCCGGTCCCCGTACAAATCATGATGATGTTCGAATGGGGCAAGTTCGGCATGAGGAAGGTGTTGCCGAATGGGCCGATCACCTTCACGGTGTCGTTCTTTTTCAGGTCGCACAGATAGTTGGAACACACACCGCGAACCGGGTTTCCATCGAAGTCGGTCGTGACCCGCTTAACCGTCAAGGACAGGTTGTTGTAGTTGGGCCGCTCGCCATCGCGGGGGCTGGCGATGGAATACTGCCGCGCGTGGTAAGGGCGACCTGCTGCATCGGTACCCGGAGGGAAAATGGCAATGGACTGCCCCTCGAGCACGGGAAACGGAAGCGTGCCGAAATCCAGCACGATGTGATGGATGTCGTTGTCGCAGTTTTCGTCCGTCAGCCGGTAGTTGCCGACAACGGTGGCGGTCGCCACATTCTTGTGTGTGTACAGATTGACGTAGGGGTGGGCTGCCGACCACGGTGGAATGCTTGCTCCAGCCGACGTGAAAGGCGTGTTTTCCAATTCGGACTGCGAGTCGTCCGCGACGGGAAATGCCTCTGCCCCGGCTTCAGCCACAGGAGCGTCTTGCAATACCGCATCGGCTGGCAGTTCTTTAGGCGCCGGGAGTTCTTCCCAGCTGAACTGGTCTTCCAGGGAATAAGCTTCAGTGGAAAGCACCTGAAGCCAGTTGTCGATAGCGCCCGTCGGGCAAGGCGGTACACAGGCCATGCAACTGTTGCAGATCTCTGGATCAACGACATAGTTGTTGGAGTCGTGCGTAATGGCGTCGATCGGGCAGGTCTCTTCGCAGGTATTGCAGCGAATGCAGATCTCCGGATCGATCAAATGCTGTTTCATTACAGTGCTAGCGGTTTCTACTGTCATTTTAGGTCTCCGTATTGCCAGAGTCGCCACTTCAGGCAGGCCTGACCGATTAAAAGCGCCAGCGGGGTCCACGCCTCAGGGCGTGGACCCCGCTGCCTGCATCAACAGGAAGCGCGTAGTTTAGTTAAAACGCACATACTCGAAGTTGATGGGCTGGCGGTTGATGCCCACAACAGGAGGTGCAATCCAGTTGGCGAAGCGGCCCGGCTCGACCACACGCCCCATCAATGAAGCGACAAAAGCGCGATCTTCAGGCGTGGGCAGCCACTTGTCCTCGTGGGCCTTCCACTGCTCTTCGCTGATGACCTCACCTTCGGGCGATACGCGGATACCCGCCAAGGTGCCAATTTTGCGGTTGAACGCCTTGTGGGGCACTTGCAGGCGGAATGCAATACCAGCTTTCTCTAGCACTTTGTTCCAACGATTGACGCCCGCGACCGAATCCTTGATGAAATCGTCACGCAGCACTTCGTTAAGCGCGTTGAGCATAGGCACTTCAATTTCGCGCAGCTGACCGTTGTGCACCTCGAGAACGCGGTAGGTGTCGTTCTTGAGGACGTGATCATCGGTGCGCTTGCCTTCTTCATAACGGCCTTTGAGACCAGCACTGTAGAAGATGGCGGCGTTGGACGACTGGTCGGCGCCGAAAAGATCGATGGTTACGCTGTAGTGGAAGTTGAGGTACTTCTGGATGGTTTGCAGGTCGATAACGCCCGCGGCACGAATAGCGTCCGGGTCGTCGGTCTTGAGCTCATTCATCACTTGAGCGGTGCGCTGCAGTACGCGGGACACGCCGGACTCGCCCACAAACATGTGGTGCGCTTCTTCGGTCAGCATGAACTTGGTCGTACGGGCCAGGGGATCGAAGCCCGATTCGGACAGAGCGCTCAATTGGAACTTGCCATCACGGTCCGTGAAGTAAGTGAACATATAGAAGGCAAGCCAATCGGGCGTCTTCTCGTTGAACGCGCCCAGAATGCGGGGGCTGTCCTCGCTGCCCGAGTTGCGCTGCAACAAAGCATCGGCTTCTTCACGTCCATCTCGTCCAAAGTAGCGATGGAGCAAATACACCATGGCCCACAGATGGCGACCTTCTTCGACGTTGACCTGGAACAGGTTGCGCAAGTCGTACATGGACGGAGCAGTCAGGCCCAGGTGACGCTGCTGTTCGACGGAGGCCGGCTCGGTGTCGCCCTGGGTCACGATGATGCGACGCAGGTTGGCGCGGTGCTCTCCCGGAGCTTCTTGCCACACATCCTGGCCTTTGTGTTCACCAAAGTGAATCTTGCGCTCGCCATCAAGAGGAGTAAGGAAAATTCCCCAACGGTACTCGGGCATTTTCACGTAGTCGAAGTGAGCCCAGCCGTCGGGCTGAACGCTTACCGCCGTACGCAAGTAGACGTCCATATTCTGGGAGGCTTCCGGGCCCATGTCCTGCCACCACTGCAGGTAATTGGGCTGCCAATGTTCTAGTGCGCGCTGAAGCGTGCGGTCGCTGGACAGGTTTACGTTGTTAGGAATTTTCTCGGTGTAATTGATACCGGACATTATCTTGAGCTCCTGTAAAGGTTTTCGGAGAGGTCGAACGCTTAGACCCGGTTCCAGTCGAAATCGGCCTTCTCGCCTTTGCCGTACAGACGCAATGCGCCCTTGTCTCCGGAAGCGTTGGGGCGGTAGAAGATCCAGTTTTGCCACGCGCTCAGGCGGCCAAAGATACGCGTTTCCATGGTTTCAGTGACACCGAAACGCAGGTTGGCTTCGAGACCCGTGAGCGAATCGGGCGACAGCGCCGCGCGCTCTTCGAGCGCAATGCGGATTTCGTCGTCCCAGTCCAGGTTGTCGAGCGAGTAAGTGACCAGCCCGAGAGATTCGGCGTCGGCCGCTTCGATTTGCTGCCCCAGGGTATCGCGCACCGCCTGTACGGGCGCTTCTTCTTCGTAGAAACGCTGGCTTAAGCGGCTTAAGCCGTTGACCATGGGGTAGGCGCCGAAGTTGAGTTCGCTGACAGCGATCTTTGCCGGCTGCTCGGCATCGAGATCGTCAAGCATATAGGTGCGGTCGGCTGCCAGGGCCAGCTCGAGCAGTGTTCCCGCAAAGCAGGAACCGGGCTCGATGAGCGCAAACAGGGACCGCGAGGTAACGTCCAGACGCGCCAGAGTGCGGCGCAGCATGCCGGTGGTTTCGCGAACAAACCAGTTATCGGCAAATTTCTGCAGCACCGCGTCCGATTCCAAAACCTTGGAAACGTCGCCTTCGGTGCGGAACACCCATGTGCCGATGTCCAGTTCGTTGGTGCGCATATGAAGAATGGCGTCATCCAGTTCGCGCGCCATCTGCAAAGGCCACCAGGCGTCGCCTTGGCTGAGGATGGTGTCGATATCACCGGCCACATCCTGGGGACCACGCACCACCCAGTTTGCAAGACGCTTTTCGCGGTCGATCTTGACCTCAACGTACTGATACGCAATGCCGTCGTCAGAGTCGCTACGTTCGACCCGGCCCAGGGAAATGCCCTTGGCATCCGACGGACGGTGACTGCCCTCGCCCAGTTGCTCGGCCCGCTTACGCACGGCTTCGGCAAATTGTTGCGGCTTGATGATGTCATCGACAAGACGCCAATCTTTTGCGCGTTGCCCACGCACCCCTTCAACTAGCGTGCAGAAGATGTCGGCATGGTCGTGGCGGACTTTACGCTTGTCGGTGACGCGCGTTAAGCCGCCCGTGCCCGGCAATACGCCCAGAAGAGGCACTTCAGGCAAAGACACTGCCGACGAGCGGTCGTCGACCAGCAGGATTTCATCACAGGCCAGGGCAAGCTCGTAACCGCCCCCGGCGCACGCCCCGTTGACGGCAGCAATGAACTTCAGTCCGCTATAACGGCTGGAGTCTTCGATGCCGTTACGAGTTTCGTTGGTGAACTTGCAAAAGTTCACCTTCCAGGAGTGGCTGGAAAGACCCAGCATGAATATATTCGCGCCCGAGCAGAAGATGCGGTCTTTGTCGCTGGTGACTACGACCGTGCGCACTTCAGGATGTTCGAAACGAATGCGCTGCAGCGCATCGTGCAATTCGATGTCGACGCCCAGATCGTAGGAATTCAGCTTCAATTTATAGCCTGGACGCAAACCACCATCTTCGGCGACGTCCATAGACAAAGTGGCCACGGGGCCGTCAAAGCTTAGCCGCCAGTGCTTGTACTGGCTAGGATCGGTACGAAAATCGACGCGGGCCGGTTGGGTAACCGCTTCTTGCGCGACCGCAGCGCTGGCTACTTCAGTCATTGGACTCTCTCCTGTGATGCGAACTGAACAATAATGCATTTTGTGAATTTAAGTGCATCATAATGCCATCAAACTTTGACGTCAATCATAAAGATGCACAAAAATGCATTAACCTAAGCCGCCTGGCGCGGCAATCCACTGATTCGGCGAATATGATCTTTAAGGATTTCGAACGTTTCTTCCAAAGAATGTTCGCTGGTTGAGCAGACAAAATCGGCCTTGGAGTAAAACGCCTCACGGCTTGCCAAAATGCGTTTCAGGTCGGCCATGGCCTCTTTGTTACCAGCCATGGGCCGGAAATCGCCCTGGGCCATCACCCGCTCCATATGATCTTCCGGCGTGGCTTTAAGCCAGATGCAGTAGCAGTGGGACAGAAGCAGATTCATGGTGCCAGGTTCGGACACCAGCCCTCCGGGGGTGGCCATGACCATCTCGGGGTAGAGCTGCAGAGCCTCTTCCAGAGCGCGCCTTTCGTAACGGCGATAAGCATTGGGCCCATATAGGCTGTGGATTTCAAGAATGCCGCAGCCGGCCACCCGCTCAATTTCGTTACTAAGCTCAATGAAGGGGTAACCAATATCGGCCGCCAACATGCGGCCCAGGGTGGATTTACCCGCGCCGCGAAGGCCGACAATAGCTATTTGACTGGCGCGATTACGGGACGAGTGAACCAACTGCTGTTCGAATAACTGCGTGAGATTCTGGCGGGCCAGCTGCAGCTCGGCCTCGCTTTTATTTTCGAGCAGTTCGCGTATCAGTAGCCATTCGGGAGACGACGTCGTCACATCGCCGACAACCTCCGCCAGGGCGCAATTGAACGCCTCGGCGACCTGCCGCAATACCAATATCGATGCGTTCCCGACCCCTCTTTCGAGATTGGCCAGATGCCGTTCCGATACATCCGCGGCTTTGGCGAGCTCTTTGCGCGTCATACCGCGGCGGGCGCGTAAACCGCGGACCCGTTCACCTAAGGAAATCAAATAGGGATCGCGTTCCAGGTGCGCGTGTTCCAGTGTCCCCGTCGCCTGCTCTTGTGCTTTATTCTTCACCCAGAAAAACCCTAAGAAACGACCAAATGTGCATTATAGTGCTTGACAGTTGCAGAGAAAAGACCTAACTTCCGCCTTTGTGAGCAGATATTGCATGCCAGCCACAGCGGCTCTGCGAGCTTGTCATCTGCTATACGAAATATAAAGGAAGCATTTCATGAGCAACATCGACGCTTTCCATAGCCTCATCAAAGAAGTCACCGATTTCATCGGCCAGCGGTCGCTGGATAAAGATCTCGAGCAGCAACTGAATCAACGGTTTCCCTTTGATGGAGACGTCTGTACGCGCATCTTCGAAACTTGTAAGACTGCCGTCCAGGACGGCTGGATGTGCCAGTACGAAGGAGGCGGCGTGCGCTATGGTCGTGTCTTCAAGCCTGATGCGGCCCTGAATGGTTATTCGGTGGACGTCGTCGATATGCACGATATTGCGGGTCCTCACCACAGTCATCCCAATGGCGAGATCGACCTCATCATGCCGCTTACCGAGGCTGCGGTGTTCGACGGGACACCGGCCGGCTGGCTGGTCTATGGGCCAGAGACCGCCCACAGCCCAACCGTTAGCCAAGGTCGCGCACTTGTGTTGTATTTGCTGCCCGAAGGCAAAATCGAATTTACTCGGCGCTAGCACGCGGGCGGCTCGCTGCCAGCGTTCTGCTGAAAGCGCAGTTCTACACGCACGGACATCAATATTTAGTCAGTCGGTCGGTACTTTGAGGGCGTTGACTTATCAGTGCCGCTTTCACCTCGACCTCCGACTGGCCTTACCGGAACCCTCATGAACAAACTCGCAAACTACCTAAGTGGACAATGGCAACACGGCTCTGGCGAGGGCACAGTGTTGCTTGATCCTGTCCGGGGCACCGAACTGGCCACGGTATGCGCCAAGGGCATGGATATGGCGGCGGCATACCAGTGGGCGCGTCAGCAAGGCGGCAGGAATCTGCGCAAGTTGTCATATGCGGATCGGGCCGGCTTACTAAGCCAGGTCGCTCAGGTGCTACAGGACAACCGCGAGAAGTACTACGATATTTCCGAGCAAAACTCCGGAACGGTCAAGGCCGACTCGGCAGTGGACATAGACGGAGCCATCTACACCCTGTCTTACTACGCCAAGCTGGGGGGCAAACTCACAGCGCGCCAACTCATGCAAGACGGCGAGCCACAATCACTTGCACGCGACAACGCCTTCGCCAGTCAACATATTCTCGTGCCGGCACAAGGTGTGGCCCTATTGATCAATGCCTTCAACTTTCCGGGATGGGGCTTGTGGGAGAAAGCCGCCCCTGCCCTGCTATCCGGCGTGCCTGTGGTCGTCAAGCCCGCTACAGCAACTGCCTGGCTGACCCATGAGATGGTCAAAGATGTCATAGAAGCCGGCGTCTTGCCCGAAGGAGCGCTGAGCATAGTCTGCGGACGACCAGAAGGGCTTTTGGACGGACTGAACGGGCTTGATCTGGTGTCTTTCACTGGCTCTGCCGACACCGCCGCCTCCTTGCGCCAACACCCCCGCATAGTGCACGACGGCGTACGTTTCAACGCCGAAACTGACAGCGTTAATAGTGCCATTCTGGGGCCAGACGGTAGCGGACTCGAGCTACTGGTGCGCGAAGTAGTGCGCGAGCTCACCATCAAATCCGGTCAAAAGTGCACCGCCATTCGTCGCATTTTTGTGCCGGAATCCAGTTATGAACAAGTGGTGGATGCTTTGCGGTCCAAACTCGCCGGCATCGTGGTGGGCGACCCGAGAAATCCGGAAGTACGCATGGGAAGCCTGGTAAGCGCAGCGCAA
>JAJUGB010000048.1 GCA_029268595.1 Alcaligenaceae bacterium
ACACGTGCACGGGAGGCGGGAGGGTCGTGGACTGCCCGGCGGCCGGCGTACGTGTTTAGCACAGCATCCGTGCCCCAAGCGGAGACTCGCAAGCGTCACCCGTACGCCCGTACAACCAATAAGAAAGGGGCCAGCCCCCAAAGAAGCTGACCCCCCCGGTAGTTCCTCGGGATCAATCACCATCAAGCGACGACCCCGGCAGTCTTCCTGGATCGATCACCGCTTAGGCGACGACCCGCCGAGACCCCTTAGACCGGATACACCAAGTCGTTGGCAAGAATCGACGTGTCGTAGATAACCTGGCGGTCCTTCAACAACAGGCGATCGCCTTCACGTACGAAGGTGTCGTAATACTTGCCCGCCAAATGCAGAGTCGATGGACCCTCTACCAGTGTTTGAATCAGGAGGAAGTTCGCTTCTGCCTGAATGCCTTCTTCCGTCTCGTCAATTACCCGAGTATTGGTCACCAGGTGCAGCGAATAACGCGGAGCGAACATCTGCGTGCGTCCGATGGCCACGGCGCGGTCGATCATCATGTCCTTGCCTTCCGCATAGACCAGACCTACAGGAAGATTACGCTCGGCGTTCTCGCGAGCGGTAATCCGGTAGACCGCGTCTTCACAGAAAAACTCCGGCCATAGTTCCACGTTGCCGCTGTCCAGCACCGCGCAATATTCCGCATTGAAAGCCTCGATTTCGACCAGGACTTTCTGGGCTTGAGCCGGCGGAATGCGGGAGGGCTGGTAGTCAAATTTGTTTTTCATAGTCATCAACATGATTAGAACCCCATGACGCCGCGATAGTACTGGTACATCGCGCGGATCGATGCTTCGGAAATCAGCGTGTTGGATGTGCCGACCTTGCCATGGTCCAGTTTGATGACGTTAAGATCGGTCGTGGAGCGGCGGACGCCTTCTTGCACGAACTTCATGGCTTCGTTGTCTTCCAGTCCCAGGAAGCCGGAAGGCCCCATCAGGTTGCCCTGGCGCAGGCGATGACGGGTCATCTCCTCGGTGTCGTCTTCGTAGCCGAACATGGTCCACTGCATGATCATGCTGTTGGGGCCGTTCGGGATGATGTGACGCACACCCAAGGTGTTCATTTCGCGCTGAACAATAAGGTTGGGCCAGATGGTCTGCATGGTGACCGACCAGGGCGAGTTGAACTCCTTCACGAAGTTCAAGAAGCGCTCGTCGCGCAAGCGCAAGCCGTCGTGGAAGGAGCGCATTTCTTTCTTGGTGTCGGCGCTGACCTCGGCGTACAGGTCGTCTGTCTTGGCGGAGCCCATGTAGCCGTGACGGCCATGGACCTTGTCCGAGAACATGCACGATTTATTGCCGGCCACCAACAGCCCAAACACCACCAGGAAGGAGTGCAAGAGCGTGGCGTGATACGGGTCCTTGAGGTTCTCGTGGTACATCTTCCAGTTGCAGGGCAACTCGTTGCGGTAGTAGCCCAGAATTTTCAGGGGCTTGCCGGGGAAAATGACCTGGAAGTCTTCGAGCATTTCCGGCGTCAGATACTCTTCGATCGGTTCGACCTTATCGGAGTAAGACGCGAACACCACACCGTTCAAGGTAGTGACGTTTAATTTGCGCAGCCCGTGATCTTGAGGACGGAAGTCCTTGGGCATGCCGCCTTCTTTGTTCACGCCGCGACGGAAGGGGACGCCTTGCAAGTCGCCCTTCAGGTTGTACGACCACTGATGGTATGGGCAGACGAATTCGTTGGCGTTACCAAAACTGTCGCGACAGAATTCCGCGCCGCGGTGAGCGCAGCGGTTTTCGAAAACATGAATGCTGCCGTCTTCGGCGCGCGACACCACTACAGGAACAGAACCGACGTACGAGCGCTTGTAGTCGCCGGTATTGGGGATTTCTGCTTCAAGAGCGACGAAGTTCCAGGTGTCTCCCTGGAAGATCCGTTGCATTTCGGCGTCATACACCTCTTGGCTGGTGTAGACCCAATCGGGAATATAGTGCAAGCCGTCTTCCGGCCATACGCACTCGGACAATGGCAGGTCCTTGGACCCCAGTGTTTGTCCGATCACGGTTTGGGATTGATACATGGAACTCTCCTTAAATCGGGTGGCTCAGGCCTGTGAGGCGGCGCTGGCTAATACAGACTTGGCAAAGGCGCGCACGGTCACGGATTCGTCGATGAACTGCGCCGGGTCGATAGGCAGGGCCTTTTCGACGATGGGTCGCAGAGCGCGCAAATCGCCGCCTGCGTTTACTGCTATGACGTGCACAGCCGTTTGATCGCGCAAGCCCACCATAATGAACTTGGGCATCTCTGCGGTAGCGTCCAAAGCGCCGCGCACGACGTAATGCAAGGTACTGTCCGGCAGACCCAGCATTTGAATATTGCAGCCGAACTGGTCTGTCCAGAACCATGGGTAGGCCGGAGCGCCCACGTCACGATTGAGCATGGCCAGAGCGGCAGTACGCGCTTGCTCGTTGGCGTTCTGCCATGATTCCATACGCAAGGTGCCGGCGTGCCCGGGGTGCCGCTGACTGGTGCAATCGCCCGCGGCATAAATATCGGGATGGCTGGTCTGGCACCGTTCGTCCACCAAGATGCCGCCGTTGCTCTCGTCGATACGAATTCCCGCCACTTCGGCCAGTCGCGTCGCAGGTGTCAGCCCGACAGATACGGCGACGACCGGCGCGCTCAACGCGGTACCGTCGGATAGCTCTACTGTGGCCGGTGAGCCGTCTTCCGGCAGGGTGACAGCGGTAATCGTCTGGCCAATGTGAAGGTTGACTTGCGCCTTGTCCTGCACGCGGTCTTGCAGCCATTGGGAAAACTGCTCGGGCATGACGCGCGCGAGGACGCGCGGCAGGCTTTCAATCAGCGATACTGCAACGCCCATTTCGCGTGCTGTGGAAGCAATCTCGAGCCCCAGAAAACCGCCGCCGACCACAATCGCGCGGTCGGTGCTTGCTAATGCGGTGCGCAGCTTGCGCGCGTCGTCCAGCGTGCGCAGATAATGCACTTGGGGAGCACTGACAGGGAATACGGGCAGTACGCGTGCTGCGCCGCCCGTAGCAAGAAGGCACTGACTGAACTGGATGGTGTCGCCGTCTGAAAGCCGGGCCGTCTTGTTGGCGGCATCGAGCGACTCTACACAGGTGCCCAGCCGCAAGTCGATGTCGCGAGCCGTGAAGAAATCGGCGTCCTTCACATGGATGGAAGGTTCGTCCGCTTGCACAGCCGCCAATACGGCTTTAGAAAGAGGCGGGCGCTCGTAAGGGGCATGGGCTTCGTCGCCTACTACTGTAATGCGGCCCTCGAAGCCTTCGTCGCGTAAAGCAGCGACGGCGACTGCGGCCGCTTGGCCGGCGCCGATCACCAGGATGGAGGTTTGGGACGTCATGTGGATTCCTGACTATACGTGGGCACTGGGAAGGCCGTTATAGCTGAACCAGGATGTCGTCGCCGTCGGTCTTTACCGGGTAGACCTTGATATCCACCGTTGCCGGCGCGCACTCGGCCTTGCCCGTGCGCAAATTGAATTTGGCCTGGTGCAAGGGACATTCTACACAGCCGTCTTCTATATACCCGTCGGACAACAACGCATACTGGTGCGTACAGACGTTATCCGAGACGAAGTATTCGCCCTCGGTGTAATGCACCGCCAATTGCTTGCCGTCTACTTCAACGCCCAAGGATTCGTCTTCGTCGAGCTGGTCTACGGTGGCGATCTTGATCCAGTTCATAATTTTATTTCCAGTGTGCTGAACAATATAGTCAGTATGCTGTATATTTTTTTTCGGCAGTATAGGGGTTTCTACTAGGGTTGGCCCAATAGAGCCGTTTTTGGTGATTACCCTCGTTGACACTGCGTTTATTCGTCAGCATACTTACAAATCGTTCAGCGTGCTGATATTTTTTCACGCGTCGCCATGCACAAATTGTATCGGCTTGTTAGCCATGCATCGTGTATCTACGAACGCCTCACAAATTGCGAAAGTACCGCGTGACAAGTGTCGTCACAAACCATCCAAACCAAACGAGGAGCACTATGCAACGTCGCCGCTTTCTGACTCAAGCTGCCGCGGCTACCGGCGCGGGCTTGGCCGCCGTCGGTCTACCCGCGCGGGCCCAAAGCACCCCTTCCGTCCGCTGGCGCATGTCCACCGGCTGGCCCAAAAGCCTTGACACCATTTATGGTTCCGCCGAAGAACTGTGCAAGCGCGTTAGCGAGCTAACCGAGGGCAAATTCGAAATCCGCGCCTTCCCCGGCGGCGAACTCGTGCCCTACGCCCAGAACATGGAAGCCGTCAGCAACGGTACGGTCGAGGTCAACCACGTACTTAGTACTGCGCACATCGGTACCAACACGGCGCTGGCATTCGACACCGGTATGTCCTTCGGTCTCAACGCTCGTCAGCATAACGCCTGGCTGCAATACGGCGGCGGCATGGACCTGCTGCGCGAGATGTACAAAAAGTACAACATCGTCAACTTTGTGTCCGGCAACGTCGGCGTGCAAATGGGCGGCGTGTACCGCAAGCAGATCAAATCCGTCGAAGACCTCAAAGGTCTGAAGATCCGCGTGGGCGGCATCGGCGGCATGGTGCTGACCAAACTGGGCGCAATCCCGCAGCAAATCCCACCCGGCGATATCTATCCCTCGCTCGAAAAGGGCACTATCGACGCGGCCGAATGGATTGGCCCCTACGATGACGAAAAGCTGGGTCTGCACAAGGTCGCGCCTTATTACTATTCCCCCGGCTGGTGGGAAGGCAGTGCCTCCATCACGTCCATGGTTAACGCCGAAGCTTGGGCCAAACTGCCTGACACGTTCAAAGCGGCCTTCGAAGTGGCTTGCAACGAACAGGTTGTACGCATGCTGGCTCATTACGACACCTTGAACCCTGCTGCACTACGCCGCATGGTCGCCGAAGGCGCTAAGCTTGGATTCTTCCCCAAAGACGTCATGGAAGCGGCATACAAAGCCTCCCAGGAATTGTGGACGGAACTGTCCGACAAGAACCCGGACTTCGCCAAAATCTACCCCGAGTGGAAGAAGTACCAAGAGTCCGCTGCATCCTGGTTCCGCGTGGCCGAGAACGCGCTCGACAACTTCACGTACGCTCACGTAGGTCGTCGTTCTTGATTTAATTTAGCAGTACAGAAACACAGGCAGGTCTAGTCATGAATTCATCAGATCACTCACTGCGGGCAGTCAAGCCCCAGGGCATAGGTGCGCGCGTGCCGCGTAAAGAGGACGCGCGCCACTTGCACGGCAAGGGTAATTTCATTGGCAATATGACCATGCCCGGTCTGCGCGAGGTCGCATTCTTACGTAGCCCTCTGGCCCATGCGCGCATCACCGATGTGCGTATACCGGACGAAATCAAGGGCAGCGTATTCTTGCGTTCCTCCATGCCGGACGCTCTGGACATCGTGGCGCCTTCCACCCTGCCCAGTTATCAAACCTCCGGCATACCGCCTCTGGCTGATAACAAGGTGCGTTACGTCGGCGAGATGGTCGCCATGGCCATCGCCGATTCACGCGCCGAAGCCGAAGATCTCGTCGAGATGATCGAAGTCGATTACGACGATCTGCCTGTGTATGTGGATACCGACTCGGCCCTGGCGGCCAAGTCGGATCTTATTCACGAAAACTGGAAGGACAATGTTTTCGTCACCTTGAAGACGGAAACGAATTTTGAAGAGCTGTCCAGCAAGGCCGACGTGGTGGTGCACAAGTCCGTGGATCTTTCCCGTCAGTGCATGCTGCCCATGGAAGGCATGGCCGTGTTGGCCTACTGGGATCACCAGGCTGACCAGCTCATCGTGTATGCCGGCACACAGGTGCCGCACATGATACGTACTGGCCTGGCTGAATTCCTGCAAATGGATATGGAGCAGATCCGCGTCATTTCCCCCGATGTGGGCGGCGGATTCGGCTACAAATGCATTTTGCAACGCGAAGAGCTCTGTGTGGCATGGCTCGCTAAAACCTTCAAGCAGCCCTTCCGCTACATGGAAGACCGTCGCGAGCACCTTATTGCTGGCGCCAATACGCGCGAGCATCATTACGACATGACGGCTTACACAGACAAGCAGGGCAAACTGCTTGCTCTGGACGCCAAGATCACCATCAACGGCGGCGCTTACTCCGTCTGGCCGTTTACCGCTGGTCTCGAAACCGGTCAGGCAGTCGGTAATTTGCCCGGTCCTTACGCTTTCCGCGGCTACCGTTGCGTCACTCAGTGCGTGGCTACCAATAAGCCCGGGTTCTTGCCTTATCGCGGCGTGGCGCGCACCGGAGTGTGCTTTGCCATCGAAATGCTCATGGACGAAATTGCTCGCACCGTGGGGCGTGAAGGGTGGGAAGTCCGTCTTGACAACCTGGTTCAGCCCGAGCAAATGCCTTACGTCAACGTGGCGAACAAGCATCTGGACGGTGGCGACTATCCGCGCAGCCTGCGCCGTGCGCTTGAAATGATCGACGCGCCGGCCATACGCGAACGCCAAAAGAAAGGCGAGCTCGACGGTCGTCTCATCGGGCTGGGTGTGGGCTGCTATACCGAACAGTCTGCTCACGGCACGTCGGTGTTCGCGTCCTGGGGTACCCCGGTCATCCCGGGTTACGACCAAGCCACCGTACGCATTACTCCCGACGGCGGGCTAGAGCTGCGCGCCGGCATCCATTCCCACGGTCAGGGCATGGAGACTACCTTCGCGCAGATCGCCCACGAAGTCCTGGGTGTCGACCTTGCTCGTATCAAACTGGTGCATGGCGACACGGGCCGTACTCCCTATTCCACGGGAACCTACGCATCGCGTTCACTGGTAATGTCGGGCGGTGCCGTGTCATCGGCCTGTAAGCAACTTGTGCCCCGCCTGCTTAAAATCGGCGCGCACATGCTGCAAGCGGATGAGAGCTCAGTGCGTCTGGAAGACGGCAAAGTCGTCGCCGGAGACAAGTCCGTCTCCATCGACGAAATCGCCAATGCCTGGTATTTGCGTCCGCAGTTGCTACCCGCCGATGCCGATCCGGCCGGACTCGAAATCAGTGTGGGATATAAGCCCAAGGTCGATACAGGCAGCTTTACCTATGCCAGCCAGGCGGCAGTCGTGGCGGTGGATCCCCAGACTGGCGCGGTCGAGATTCTTGACTACGTAGTGGTCGAGGATTGTGGTGTGATGGTTAACCCGCTGGTGGTCGAAGGGCAATGTATAGGTGGTATCGCCCAAGGCATTGGTACGGCCCTATACGAAGAAACGCCATACGACGATCACGGCCAGCCGCTGGCGTCCACGCTGGCCGACTACGTGATGCCAGGCGCAACCGAAGTGCCCAACATCCGCTTTGATCACTTCGAGACCCCTTCGCCCCATACAGAATTTGGCGCTAAAGGAACGGGCGAAGGTGGGGCCATTGCACCGCCCGCTGTTCTGTTCAGCGCGGTCAACGACGCCTTGCGCGATTTTGGAGTGGTGTTCTCCCACACTCCATTGTCCCCGCATCGCTTACTCGAGGCCCTTGAAGAGGCTCGCATGGCGCAACCGCAACGCGCCACCGGCACCACAGGAATGCAAGCATGAAAGCAGCAAAGTTCGACTATGCGCGGCCGGCCACAGCCGCCGAAGCGTTTAGCCTACTTAAAGACGATACTGTCATCGTCAAACCCATGGGTGGCAGCCAGTCCTTGGGCCCCATGCTTAACCTGCGCCTGGCGCGCCCTCAAAAGGTGGTCGACGTCTCCGGCATCGAAGAGATGCGCACGGTTTCCAAGGAAGGCAATCGTGTACGAGTGGGCGCCGCGGTCACACATGCAGAAATTGAAGACGGCGTGTTTGAGCCGCTGGTCGGTCACATGATGCAGTACGTGGCCGAGCGCATCGCTTACCGGGCTGTGCGCAACCGCGGCACGGTCGGTGGCAGTCTGGCGCATGCCGATCCGGCCGCCGATTGGGTCTTGGCCACAGCCGCCTTGGGTGCAGAAGTGGAAATTGCTTCTGCCGAAGGTAAGCGCCGCTCAAGCATGCCGGAGTTCATGCTGGGTGCTTACACCGTCGATCTTCAACCCAACGAACTCATCACCTCTGTTGTGGTTCCTGCGAAAGCGGCCGGTTCCCGTTGGGGCTATTACAAGTTCTGCAGAAAGACCGGCGAATTTGCCGAAGCCAGCTGTGCGGCCTGGTTCGATCCAGCCAGCAAAACAGCCCGCATTGTTCTGGGCGCCCTGGACGGTGCACCGCAGCTGTTGCCCGAGCTGTCTGCTCGCGTGGCCGAGCAAGGACCAGCCGCTGCGACCCGGGAAGCCATCGAAGCCGCGGTAGCCGTCGTCACACCCGAAAAGTCGACTGTTCAACGCAATTTGTGCGTCACAGCGGTGGAGCGCTGCCTCAAGCAGGCGTTGGGCGAATAAAGGATTAAAGATGTCTCAATTGACCATGGAAGTAAACGGCCGGAAAGTATCCGGCGAGGTGGCGCCCCGCACCCACTTGGGTGATTTTCTGCGCGAAGAAGTCCGTCTGACCGGAACCAACCTCAGCTGTGAGCACGGTGTCTGCGGGGCATGCACGGTGTTGGTCGACGGTAAGCCTGTGCGTTCCTGCATTACCTTTGCGGTCGCCTGTGAAGGCAAGCAGGTCACCACTATCGAAGGCTACGAGAACGATCCCATCATGTCGCGCTTGCGCGAGGCGTTCAACGCCCACCATGCACTGCAGTGCGGTTTCTGTACGCCCGGCATGCTGACCACCTCTCGAGACATCGTCCTGCGTCTGCCCGACGCCGACGAGTCGCGCGTTCGTATTGAACTTGCAGGAAACATCTGCCGTTGCACCGGTTACCAAGGCATCACTGCCGCCATTCTTTCTGTGCTCAAGGCGCTGCGCGAGCAGCCCGACCCAGAGGTAGAAGCGTTGCGCCAAGCCGCCTCTCAAGGTAAGGCAGCCCTACCCAAGGCCAGCGAGCCCGTCGCAGGCTTTACCGGTTTTCAGGCGACGCCCGTGGCGCGTAATGCGGCGCCCTCGGCGGCTGGCTCGGCAAGCAGTGCCGGTTCGGCATCGGGTTCCGCATACGCTGCTCCCGCGGCTGCAAGCGCGCCGCGCGAGGCGGCACCCGCCAGCAGCGCTAAGGGTTCCAGCATTCAAGGCGGATTCGACGTCCCCTTTCCGGCTGCCCGTGTCTGGGAATTCATGTCCGATTTGCCGGCGGTCGCAAGCTGCCTGCCTGGTGCTGTCATCGAAGAACAAGAGGGGGATCTGGTCAAAGGGAAGATCGCCATCAAGTTCGGCCCTATGGCTGCCGCCTTCAAGGGCTCGGCCAATCTCGAGCGCAACGAGTCCGCAATGTCGGCCGTTCTAAGGGGTTCTGGGCAGGATACGCTCAGCCAATCGCGGGCCAAAGGCGATGTCAGCTACGTGGTAAAGCCCACCTCTGACAATGCCTCCCGTGTAGACGTGGAGCTGGTGTATTCGTTGCAAGGGCCGCTGGCCCAGTTTTCGCGCTCCGGTCTCGTCCAGGATTTCGTGCGGCGCATGATCGCCGATTTCGGCAAGAACGTGGCCCAAAGGCTAGATCGCCCGGCCGGATCGGAGCCCTTGCCGCAAGCCGAGTTCAGCCCGTTCAAGACCTTCATCAGCATTATGTGGGAACGAATCAAGCGTATTTTTGGCGGCGGGCGATAAACGCTGCGGCCACGACACGCATTACTCAAGAGCACCAAAGGAGACATCATGAAGAAATTATTTTCGTCAGCATGGGTGCGGACTCTGGCTTGCGCAGCCGGTTGTGTCATGGCCGTGTCGTCGGCTGCCGCGCAGGATCTCGAAAAGCTGACTGTGCGGTTGGACTGGACGCCGTGGGCCACCCATAGCGCCTTTCATCTGGCACAACAAAAGGGTTGGTATAAAGAGGCAGGGCTGGATGTCAGCTTTGAAGACGGCAACGGTTCGGTCACCACGGTGCAGATCGTGGGCTCAAGCAACAACTTCGACGTCGGTCATGCTGCCCTGGCCTCCATGATGATTGCTCGCGATAAGGGGCTGCCCGTCAAGGCGGTGGCGCCTTTCGTGCGCAAGAGCGATATCGGCGTGCTGGTTCCCACCGATTCCAACATCAAGGGCCCGGCCGATTTAAAAGGCAAGAAGGTGGTCTACACCGCTGGGTCCCTGGAAGCGCCCTTTATCGATCCTTTCCTTGAAGAGGGCGGGGTCAAGCGTTCTGATGTCGAGCTGATCAACGTGGAAGCGGCTGCCAAGGCCACGACTTATAGTGTGGGCCGCGCAGACGCGGTGGTGTCCACCATTCCATTCATCTTGGGGTCGGTTTCCGAGACTCGTCCGTCGCGGGCAATTCCCTTTGCCGACTATGGCTTGCAAATGCCCAGCTTCGGCATTTTTGCCAGCGAGGAAAAGCTCAAGACGCGTCGGGATGCCATCGAGAAGTTCGCCAGCGTCACTTCCCGTACCTGGCAATACATCTACGACGGCCATCAGGATGAAGCCGTAAAAGCCATTATTGCGGCAAGACCACAAGCTCGACTTAGCGAGAAGGTCCTGCGTGATCAGTTAGATAACCTGTACGCCTTCTTTGGCGAACCCGGCAAGGGCGAGCGTATCGGTATTCCTGTGCCTAGCGATTGGGAGCAGGGCGTGCAGACGTTAAAGCGCGTCGAGCTCATCAAGGGTGATGCTCCCGCCACCGATTACTACGTGGCCGATCTCGTGCATCCCGAGAAGTATGACAGCATGGTGGGCGAATGACGGCATGTGCAGTTGATGCCCAAGGAGTAGGCAAGCAATACCCGGGGGCCAACGGGGTCCGAGCGCTCTCGGGAGTCACAGCCCACATTCCACAAGGCCGATTCGTCAGCATATTGGGGCCGAGCGGCTGTGGCAAAAGCACTTTTCTGCGATGTGTGGCCGGACTGGAGTCTGTCACCGACGGGCAACTGGAAGTGAACGGTAAGCCCGTGCAGGGTCCGCCGGATGGTATCGGCATGGTGTTTCAACGCGACGCCCTTCTCGAGTGGCGCTCCATACGTAAAAACATTCTGCTTCCCATCGAATTTGCCAAGAAGCCGGTTCAGCAGTATCAACAAAAGGTGGATGAGCTGCTCAAGTTGACGGGTCTGACCGACTTTGGCGACAGCTATCCACGCCAATTGTCTGGAGGTATGCGTCAACGGGCAGCAATTTGCCGTGCGTTAGTTGACGACCCGGGGCTCTTGCTCATGGACGAACCGTTCGGCGCTCTTGATGCGTTCACTCGAGATCAGATGAATCTCGAGCTGCAGCGCATCTGGACGGAAACGCGCAACACCATCTTGTTTGTCACTCACGGGATCGCTGAAGCGGTCTACCTGGGCGATGTGGTCATGGTGTTTTCGCCGCGCCCCGGCCGCCTTCTTGAAACAATCGAAATCGACTTGCCTCGGCCGCGGCCACTGTCTGTGCGAGAGACGCCCGAATTCGGCCGCTACACCTCGCATATTCGTAAGCTGTTCGAAGATATGGGAATGATGGGCGAGAGGGCGCAGGTATGAAGACCGTCAACCAATTGGGCAACGCGGCCGCCGGCGTGTTCTCTTTAGTGGTCGTGCTTATTGCATGGGAAATACTCTGCCGGGTGCTGGAAGTGCGGCCGATCATGCTGCCCCTGCCTTCCGACATCTTTGTCGAGCTGTGGTCTGAATTGGCCTGGTATGGGATGCACAGCCTGTACACCTTGTGGACCACCTTGGCGGGTTTCGTAATAGCGGTGCTGGGCGGAGTGCTGATTGCCATCGCTCTAGTCGGTTCCAAAGTGTTCGAGCGATTTCTTTATCCGCTGATCATCGGTTTTAACAGCGTACCCAAAGTCGCGCTCGCACCCTTGTTTGTGGTGTGGCTGGGCACTGGCGCCGAGCCAAAAATCGCCATTGCATTTCTGATCGCCGTCTTTGCCGTCATTGTCGACACAGTGCATGGACTGCGTTCCGTTCCAAACGACGTCATTGACCTGGGCAAAGTCCTTAAAGGTTCGTCGTGGGACTTCTTCTTTAAAGTGAAATTGCCCTGCGCGCTGCCCTCCATGGTGGCGGGCATGAAGGTGGCAATGTCGTTGGCGCTGGTTGGCGCTATTGTGGGCGAGTTTGTTTCTTCGCAGCGTGGCTTGGGCTACGTCATCATGAGTGCTCAAGGCATGTTCGACACCGTGCGTGTGTTTGCCGCCTTGTTCATTCTGGCCGTGATGGGATTGGCGTTATATGGCCTCTTGGCCTGGATAGAACGGCGTGCAACGCCGTGGCGCGAAATCCACGCCGAATAATCTGGTGCAATCAAGGCAGTAAGAAGCACGACGCTTTTTTGTAGGGCGGGATCTTCTGTGGTCTCGTCAGTGGTGGTATGCGCTATCTGAGGGGAATCCATGCGCAGTTTACTTAGTCTATCGCGTCTTATCGACGCGCTTAACCGGGGGGTGGGCCGTATTGTCTCGTGGCTCATTCTGATTGTGGTCTTCATCAGTGCGGGCAATGCGGTCAGTCGAAAATGGTTTGACATGAGCTCCAACGCCTGGCTGGAAGTGCAGTGGTATCTGTTCGGCGCCATTTTCTTATTGGCTGCTGGCTACACGCTACTGAACAACGAGCATGTGCGCGTGGACGTGTTGCATGCCAAGTTGTCAGAACGAGGCCAGGTCAAGATGGAGATTTTCGGTGTACTGGTGTTTTTGCTACCTGTCTGCATCATGGTTTGCTGGTTGTCGTGGCCCGTTTTTATCGATTCGTATGTATCGAATGAAATGTCCTCCAACTCTGGAGGGCTGGTTCGCTGGCCTGCGAAGTTGCTCATCCCTGTCGGTTTTCTGCTGCTCATCCTGGCTGGGATTTCGCATTTGATCAAGTGCATCGGTTTCTTGCAGGGATTGTGTCCCAATCCATTACGCCGCAAAGGTGAAAAGACCGCTGAAGAACTTCTGGCCGAGGAAATAGCGCGCAACGCGCTGGCCGACAAAGATCCGCAAAAGGGACACTAATCATGGAATTCCTAATCGCGAACATGGCGCCGGTCATGTTCGCCACCTTAATCATCTTCTTGCTGCTGGGTTTCCCCGTGGCGTTTACCTTGGCTGCTCATGGGCTATTGTTTGGCCTATTGGGAGTCGAGCTCGGTTTTTTCTCGCCGGTCTTGTTCCAGGCTTTGCCCCTGCGCATCTTTGGCATCATCGCCAACGATACCCTGTTGGCTATTCCGTTCTTCACCTTCATGGGCCTGATTCTTGAACGATCGGGCATGGCAGAGGACCTGTTGGAGACTATAGGTCAGCTGTTTGGCCCGATGCGGGGCGGTCTGGCAATTGCGGTGGTGGTTGTCGGTGCTATGCTTGGCGCAACGACAGGCGTGGTGTCGGCTTCTGTGATTTCCATGGGTCTGATTTCTTTGCCCATCATGTTGCGGTATGGCTACGACCGCAGCTTGGCTTCTGGGGTTATTGCCGCGTCGGGCACCTTATCGCAGATCATCCCGCCTTCGGTCGTGCTGATTGTGCTGGCCGACCAGCTTGGCCGGTCCATCGGCGACATGTACCGCGGTGCAATGATACCGGCCGGTATGACGGTGATGGCCTACATTCTTTACATCATAGTTCTATCACTGTTCAAACCGAACAATGCGCCGGCCATTCCGGCCAGTGCGCGCACCTTCATCGAGCCTAGTGGTAGCCACGGCACCAAATCCTTATTGGTGCTGATGGCGATATCGGTATTAGTTGCCATCGGCGCTGCGCAGTTCTTCTTTGATGAAACCGCGTCTATCGACGAAGTTGTGGTGATGAGCGTACTGGTATGGGGCGTCACCGCATTTGTATTGGCACTTCTGAACAAGCTTTTGCGCCTGGGGCTCGTGTCGCAGCTAGCGGAGCGCGTCACATTTGTGATGATTCCGCCTTTGGCTCTTATTTTCCTGGTGCTGGGAACCATCTTCCTGGGCATCGCCACTCCCACAGAAGGTGGGGCCATGGGTGCAGTAGGCGCCATCGTCATGGCGGTATCGCGCGGCCGCTTGTCCATGTCCTTGCTCAAGCAGGCTATGGACACCACGATCAAGCTGGCTTCCTTCGTCGTATTCATTCTTGTCGGTTCGACCATCTTCACGCTGACTTTCCGCGGCGTGGACGGCGACCTCTGGGTGGAACACCTGCTGGTGGGCCTGCCAGGGGGCACCTACGGCTTCCTGATCATCGTCAGTATCTTCACTTTTGTGATGGCATTCTTCCTGGATTTCTTCGAGCTGGCATTCATCATCGTGCCGCTTCTAGGACCGGTCGCCGACAAATTGGGCATCGATTTGATCTGGTTCGGCGTGCTGTTGGCGCTGAACATGCAGACGTCGTTCATGCACCCGCCGTTTGGTTTTGCCCTGTTCTACCTGCGGTCGGTCGCGCCCAAGGAAGACTATAAGGACAAGCTGACTGGTCAGTTGATCAAGAAGGTGACGACGACGCAGATTTACTGGGGATCCGTACCCTTTATTGCGCTGCAGCTATTGATGGTCGCGTTGGTGATGGTATTTCCGGGCACGGTCCTGCATTACAAGGCAGGGCAGTCCGACATCGACCCTGATACTGTGGAAATCAACATCCAGAGTGATTACGGCAGCGGCGGAATCTACGGCGGCGACGGCAGCGGCATGCCGACGTTCGAGTAGGCCGCTATCCAGGGCCCCTTTTGCTGGTTTCTGGTTAAACCGGAAACTGGTGGGGAAGCCCGACCGATGAACCGCAAAGGGCAGACTGAAGTCTGCCCTTTGTCTTATTGGAAGGCCGTTTCCAGGAAACTGCGAAGTTTGCGAGAATGCAAACGAGCCGGCGGCATGTCCCGGAGCTTTTCCAATGCACGGATACCAATATGCAGGTGTTGACCTACCTGGCGGCGATAGAAGTCGCTGGCCATGCCTGGCAGTTTCAGTTCCCCATGCAGGGGTTTGTCGGAGACGCATAACAAGGTGCCATAGGGCACCCTAAATCTGAACCCGTTCGCAGCAATGGTGGCCGATTCCATATCCAGCGCAATAGCTCGTGACTGCGACAAGCGTTGCACCGGTTCGTGATGGTCACGCAGCTCCCAGTTGCGGTTGTCGATAGTGGCCACTGTACCGGTCCTCATGATGCGTTTTAGTTCCCAGCCCGACAATCCGGCCACTTCGGCCACCGCCTCTTCGAGTGCGACCTGGATTTCGGCCAAGGGTGGTACCGGCACCCACAAGGGCAGGTCGTCGTCCAATACGTGGTCCTGCCGAACATAGCCATGGGCCAATACATAGTCCCCAAGGCGTTGGGTAGTGCGTAGACCGGCACAGTGACCCAGCATAAGCCAAGCAGACGACCGCAACACAGCAACGTGATCGGTAATTGTCTTGGCATTGGAAGGCCCCACCCCGATATTGATGAGCGTGATACCTGTGTGGTTGTCACGCATGAGGTGGTAGGACGGCATCTGCGGCATACGGCTGAGTGCAGGGCCCTTGGTTGGGCTGTGTTCGCCGCGTTCTGTTATGACATTGCCCGGCTCGACGAGTGCGGTATAGCCGCCTTCGCCTCGGGCCAGTGTTTCCCGGGCCCATTGACAGAATTCGTCCACGTAAAACTGGTAATTGGTGAACAGTACGAAGTTCTGGAAATAGCGCGGCGCCGTGGCGGTGTAGTGCTGCAGGCGATGTAGCGAGTAATCGACCCTGGGCGCTGTGAAAGGTGCCAAGGGCAAGGGTTCCCCATGCCGGGGACGCCAGGTGCCGTTCACAATGGCGTCATCCGTGACCGCCAGGTTGGGCACGTCGAAATGGTCCCGCAAAGCATCGCCTAAGGATTCTGAATAGTGGCCCTGGATGTACTGACCCTCTGCAAAGGCAAAGTGCAAGGGGATGGGTAGATCGGATTCGCCCACTTCCACTGGAACACCGTGGGCCTTCAGCAATAGATCGATTTGCTCGCGCAGGTAATCGGCATAGAGCAGCGGCTGCGTAATGGTGGTCATATAGGTGCCCGGCTCCACAACATGTCCGTAAGACAGCCGGCTATCCACTTCCTGATAGGTACTGACCTTGATACGAATCGCCGGGTAGTAAGCACGCGCTCTTTGCCGCGGTGCGAATTTTCCGGCGGCGTATTCAGCGAATGCGTCCCGTATGAACGCCGTGTTGCGCTCGTAAATTTCAATAAGCCGATCCAGCGCGGCTTGGGCGTCTCGAAAACCGACGAAAGGAATCAGGTCGGGAAGACGAGTTGGCCCCGATAGGCCCGAAGATTCAAACATATGACACCTGAAGTGGGAATCCCCGACTTAGACTAATTGATCCATAAACAAAGCAAGCGCTACATCGCGCTCGGTAACGCCCTTGGCTTCATGGGTGGTTAGCGTTACGCTGACCCGGTTATAGACATTAGTCCATTCGGGGTGGTGATCGAGCTTTTCTGCCTGCAAAGCGACACAAGTCATAAAGCCGAAAGCCTCATTGAAGTTCTTGAAAGTGTAGGTCTTTTGGATGGCGTCGCGCGAAGGGACTGACGACCAACCCTCAAGCAACAGCAGTGCCGAGGGCGCGCCGACAAGCTTGGGCGGTGACTTCATGCTTAGCTCCTTAGTTGCAGGTAGAACGCGCAGCCGGCCACAACCTAACTGCGCACTATGTACTTTAGGTATCAACACCTTTAACCCTCAGATGGTTGAGTGTTAAAGGCTTTGCGGCCATACTAAACGTAGTTTATTTATTGCCTTTTACATCTTTGGACAAGGATAAGCCATGACGGACAGAAAGCGCTGCAAGCGCCTGCAGGTAGCCCCGGTACTTTATGATTTTGTGGAACAGGAAGCACTACCGGGTACCGGAGTCTCCTCGGAAGCCTTCTGGTCGGGTCTCGACGAACTCGTCTACGAATTGGGCCCCAAGAATCGCGCCCTTCTGCAAGAGCGCGACCGGCTGCAGGCCAAAATGGACGAGTGGTATAGGCAAAACCCGGGTCCAATCAAAGATCAGGCAGCGTATCAGGCTTATTTGCGTGAAATCGGCTATCTGCAAGATGCGCCGGAGCAGGTCACCGTCAACACCAGCAATCTTGATGTCGAGTTCACCCAGCAAGCGGGACCGCAGCTGGTCGTGCCCATCACCAACGCCCGCTATGCCCTTAATGCGGCTAACGCACGCTGGGGTAGTTTGTATGACGCGTTGTACGGCACGGATGCCATTCCTGAAGACGGCGGGGCTACTCGGGCCGGTGGGTATAACCCGGTGCGCGGCGCCAAGGTCATCGAGTATGCGCGTCGCTTCCTTGATCAAAGCCTCCCTCTTGCCCAGGGCTCGCATTCCGACGCCACCAAATACAGTGTTGAAGGCAAGCAATTGAAGGTGCAACTGGCTGGTGGCGCCAGCACCACCTTGGCCGACGCCGGAGCCTTGCTGGGCTATCGTGGTCAAGCCGATGAACCCGAAGCCCTGGTCTTTCGCCATCATGGCTTGCACATCGAAATCCATGTCGATAAAACCCACCCCATCGGGCAGCAAGACGGCGCCGGGGTTAAAGATGTCCTGCTCGAATCGGCTGTCACCACAATCATGGACTGCGAAGACTCCATCGCGGCTGTCGACGCCGACGATAAAGTGCTGGCTTACCGAAACTGGCTGGGCCTGATGCAGGGCACCTTAACTGAACAAGTGAGTAAAGGGGGCAAAAGTTTTACACGTCGCCTGAACGAAGACCGGCAGTACACCGATCTGGACGGCAATACCCAGACTCTGCCGGCACGCTCCCTCATGCTTATCCGGAACGTGGGTCACCTAATGACCAACCCCACAGTGCTTGACGAAGAAGGCAATGAAATCTACGAAGGCTTGCTCGATGCCCTCGTCACATCCTTGGTCGCCAAACACGACTTAAGCCGCAAAGGCAATTCACGCACCGGTTCCATCTATATCGTCAAACCCAAGATGCACGGACCGGCCGAAGTCGCTTTCGCCACAGAACTCTTCTCCCGCGTCGAGAAAATCCTCGACCTGCCTCCCAATACCCTCAAGATGGGCATCATGGACGAAGAGCGCCGCACAAGTATCAACCTGAAGGCGTGCATCGCCGCCGCCAAAGAGCGGGTTGCTTTTATCAATACCGGCTTCCTCGATCGCACGGGCGACGAAATCCACACTTCCATGGAAGCGGGCCCAAGGATCCGCAAGGGCGAAATGAAGCGCAGCGTGTGGATTGACGCCTACGAGCGCAACAACGTCCAGACCGGTTTGGAATGCGGCCTGCGTGGACGTGCACAGATCGGCAAGGGCATGTGGGCCATGCCCGATTTACGGGCGGACATGCTCGAGCAACTACTCGGCCATCTCAAGGCGGGCGGCAACACGGCCTGGGTCCCCTCGCCTACGGCCGCCACTTTGCACGCACTTCATTACCATCAAGTTGACGTTCAGGAAATCCAACGCGGCATGGAGGGTAAATCGGAACCACTGCTCGACAAGATCCTCGACGTTCCGGTGGCCACTGATACCAACTGGACT
>JAJUGB010000049.1 GCA_029268595.1 Alcaligenaceae bacterium
AATACGATCAAGCCAAGCAAGGTGGGCACGCCCGGTATGCCACCAATGGGGCTCATCTCAAAAAGAGCGGGAATGAACAGGAATGGCCCAAAGCTGCGCTCGCCTATCTTGTTCTGTATGTCGGCTACCGACACTTTTTCCTGCTCTTTGCCTAACTCGACGATCGAATCGATGACATGCTCTAACGGTTTGTCTTGGTTCCCTGCTCTCCCTTGGTCAGTGCTCATTGCGAACCACTCAAAACTCGACCGGCTTGTGGGGGAATTCCGTCATGCGCACCTCAACCAACCGGGGCTGCCTCCTCTTGCGAGTCGGGCAAAAATACGGCCCTCACACATTCGTTGTTCTTCTTTTTGAACATCATGTAGGCGGACTGCCCTTGCTCGAGCGGCATTGTGTGAGTCAGCATGAAAGACGGGTCGAGTTTGCCTTGCTGTATCAGCTCGAAAAGCTGCGGAACATATCGTTGGCCTGCCTGTTGGCCGGAACGTACCGTAAGCGCTTTGTTGACGATGGCGCCCATGGGGAATTTGTCCATCAACCCGCCGTACACGCCAAGGACTGACACAACCCCTCCTTTGCGGCACGCCCTTAGGGCTTGTCGTAGTGCGATGCCTCGCTCAGTATGCATGAAGGTCTGTTGCTTTACGTAGTCATACCAGTATTCGAGACCCATGCCGTCTGCTTCCATGCCCACGCAATCGATGCATCGGTCAGGGCCGCGGCCGCCTGTCATTTCCTTTAGCGCTTCGTGGACATCGACTTCTTCATAATTGAGTACTTCCGCTCCGCACTTCTGGGCCGCCATTTGCAGGCGTTCCGGGATCTTGTCGATGGCAATTACCCGTTCGGCCCCAAGCAGATACGCCGAGCATATGGCCATGAGTCCGACTCCGCCGCATCCCCAGACTGCAACAATGTCGCCCTCTTGTATGTCGGCCATGTCAGCGCCCATATAGCCGGTAGGCACGGCATCCGACACGAATACTGCCTGCTCATCGCGCACGCCTTCGGGTATTTTGAAGGCGTTCACTTCGCCAAACGGGACACGTATATACTCGGCGTGACTTCCGGCATAGCCGCCGAAGGCATGGCTATACCCGATAATGCCCGCGCACCCGTGGCCGTATGCCAGCTCGGTGACACGAGGCTTGGGATTGGTATTGTCGCAACATGAAAATGCCTGCCGCAGGCAATGCTCGCATGAACCACAAGCCAGAATTGACACCACAACGACCCGGTCGCCCTGGCTGAGGGTCGTCACGTCCCTGCCTGTATCGACAATCTCCCCGATGAATTCATGCCCCAGCACATCGCCGGGCTTCAATGCGGGTATGTAGCCGCCCAGGAGGTGAAGATCCGACCCGCAAACCGAAGACATCGTGACTCGCACCAGAATGTCTTTCGGGTTAAGGATTTCCGGATCGGGCACACGCTCCACGCCGACTTTGTTCACGCCTAACCAACACAGTGCACGCATCTGCCTTCTCCTTATCGTTGCGAAAGAGAGTCGGAAACCGCGGTTTCGCCCGTTTCGAGAATTTGCTTGAGCCGTCTGAGATCGTCCGCCATTTGCTGGGGAGGTGTTTCTGGCAAGAACAGGCGACTGGCCAGACGGCCGGCCTGGCCATAGGGCGGCCTATAGGTAATCTGAGCGGTGACCTCCGTGCCGCGGCCGCCAGGCGCATCGCGAAACTCCACCCAGCCAGCATTCGGTATGTCAGCATCAAACTCGGACTCCCAGGCAATGCGCTCGTTCTCAATATCTTCTAGGACAAAAGAGGTCCATTGGACTGACTTTCCAAACGGTGCTTTCACTTTCCAGTGCGACCGCTGGGGCGTAAGGACCTCGACTTCCTCGACGTGCTGCATGAAGCGTGGAAGGTTGCCGAAATCCCGCCAGAACTGATAGACCTGTTCTCTGGGCAGGCTTATGGTGATTGAACGCTCGGCAACAGCAGCCGATGACCACCCGCGCGAGCGTGCCGAGTACTCTTCGTAGGGGGAGGCTTGTAGTGCGCGTTTCGCTGGGCATCGTCCCGTCGCGGCCCGCAGCAATAGGCCAGCAGCTCCGGCGATGGCCACGTAGGGAAGTATGCCCTGACGACCGGCGGCCCAATACAAGAGCCCGAGACCCGCCAAGCCCGAGCCAACCCGCTCCGGAGGCGTCACATTCTGGCGCCGGTTACGTTGTGTCGGCTTTGGGGCGTCTTCAGACGCCATATCACGCTCATATGGCGACTCTGCTGAATGGGAAAGCGTTTGTGAGGTGTCGATTCCGTTCATGCCAACTCCCGCGCATTGGTTTAGTCGGTCACCCCTGCCGGTGGACGGCAAGGCGCTCACCGCTGCAGCAAGCCATATGCCGTTAGACGTTGTGTCAATCGAGTCTGAGCACACGGGCAGACGCGAGACGTGAACCGGCCAAGGCGCCCTCCTTCAGCCTTCCCTGATGTCAGTACGCCTAACCCGCTGCTTCCAGAAGTTCTGTTAGAAACGTCTCAAGAGCGATAGAAGGTGTGGCCGCTTCACGGGCGATCATTTCAATGCCCCATTGATTAAAGATTGCTGCCTGGACGGCATTAGGTTGAGGCGAAAAAATGTACGAGGCCGGGCGGTGATCCGTTGCATGATGGTTCTTCCACAACTGAGAAAGCTTGAAAAACATGTACCGCAAATTAATATCGGACAGCCCGTAACCTATGAACAGTACGCCGCGACTCAGGGTGTCGGCCCTAAGCTTGATGTCCAGGGGGCTTTCAAACTCGAGGCGCTGAAAATAGCTGGTCTCTCCCAGAACAATCGACTCCTCGTCGTCAATGTCGCCGTGGAATTTGATGATCTGTGGCGAATGGCCTACCGCCTTCAACAAGTCGCTTGCGGAGCTGATCTTTATGTAAGGCTTGCTGTAGTGATCAAAGGCGCGTTCCAACCAGGTGTCGTAATTGGTGGTGTAGATGAGCGGAAAGTCCAGCTCGCAAATCAAACGATGTACTTCTGAGTGCTCTACGCTGACATCGTCCGGATGCCAATGACTATGCATCCATTGCAGCAGGCCCGATATGCCGCCCTTCTGAATGCGATAGTATTCAGCAAGCGCGTACACATCGCCCATCTGCACATACTGCTCGCAACCGAAGCCAACCTCCTCAGCGCATTTCTCGATGAGCGCATCCCAGGAAGACGGGAGTCCCAGATTCATGGAAACGCCGGCGCCCACAAAACGGATGATCCGTCCTTCCCGGATAGCACGCGCCAAGGTGACAATGCGGCCTTTAGGTTCTGGTGTCACGACTTCTCTGCTGCAGCTTGTAGATAGTGGCCTGAACAGCAACCTTCGTGCCCTGACTAAGGGTTATCGCGCCCTTTCGCTCAAGACCGTTTCCAGTAACATTCTGTCTTGAGCATACTATCCATACCTGCGTACAACAAAAACCCGCATGGAGACTTTATGAGCACACGCATCAAATTTGCTGTAACGGCTGTGGCGGCTTCTATCGCTGCCTGGTCCCTGCCGGCTCTAGCCGACATTAATGTGGGTATTTCGCTATCCACAACCGGTCCGGCCGCGGCACTTGGTATTCCGGAAAAGAACACCGTGCCGTTGTTGCCCGACACCATTAGCGGCGAGAAAGTGAACTACATCGTTTTGGACGATGGCACTGACGCGTCGCAGGCCGGACGTAATGCGCGCAAACTGACTACCGACGATAACGTCGACATCATGCTTGGCTCGTCGTCCACGCCGCCCAGCGCCGCCATGGCCGAGGTCGCCAACGAGTCCAAGACGCCGCTCATTACGGTTGCACCTGTAGAGCTGCCCGAAGACAAAAACCATTGGGTCTTCCGTGCCCCTCAACATTACGACATCATGGCCGACGGGCTCATCACCCATATGAAAGCCAACGGCGTGAAGTCGCTGGGCTTTATTGGCTACACAGACGCCTACGGCGAAAGCTGGCTGAAGGCCATGAAAAAGGCCACCGAGGCCGCTGGAATCAAGCTTGATGCCATCGAGCGATTCAACCGCACCGATACCAGCGTCACCGGCCAAGCGGTCAAACTGGTAGCCGCCAAGCCTGACGCCATTCTCGTTGTGGCCTCGGGCACGCCTTCCGTGCTGCCGCAGGTCACCTTGCAAGACCGCGGGTTCAAGGGCCAAATCTATCAAACCCATGGCACCGCAACAAAAGAGTTCATGCGTGTTGGGGGCAAGGCAGTAGATGGCACCATCATGCCTGTCGGCCCAGTGGTGGTTGCCGATCAGTTGCCCGATTCCCACCCGTCCAAGAAAATCGCGCTCGAATACATCAAGCGTTACGAAGACAAGTACGGAAAAGGGTCTTTGTCGGCTTTTGGCGCGCAGTTTTATGATGCATTCCTGCTTTTCCAGGCTGCAGTCCCGCAAGCGCTCGAGAAAGCCAAGCCAGGAACACCGGAGTTCCGGGCTGCTTTACGCGACGGCATAGAAGGCAGTAAAGAAGTCGTCGCGACTCACGGCGTATACAACATGAGTCCTCAGGACCACTTCGGCATGGACGAGCGTGCTCGCGTCTTGCTGCGCGTCGAAAACGGCGACTGGAAGCTTATTGATGCCGATAAGCCCACACCTGCGCTTAAAAAGTAAGGGCGCCACTTCCCGGTAGAAAGCGCTAAACCTTTGAAGCATCCGCACCGATTACTCGCATCGGTGCGGATGTTTTTTTGTACTGCGAAGGGCGCGTACTCCCCTGCTCCAGCGGGCATGACACATGCTTGCCGCCCAGACACCGCGTCGCAGTCGCCACGGGGTCCAGTGTTACGAATCAACGATGGAGCACTTCAATGAAGAAATACATACCCTTTGCATTCGCCACCCTACTGGCCGGATTTGGTCTACCTGCCATGGCCCAGCAGAATTGCGAAGTGACGGTCGAAAGCAACGACGCCATGCAGTATGACGTAAAAGAGATTACAGCTGACAAGAGCTGCAAGGAGTTCACCATTCATCTGAAGCACGTCGGAAAACTGCCGGTGGCCGCCATGGGTCATAACTGGGTGTTAACCACATCGGACGACGTAGAACAGGTGGCCCAGGAAGGTATCGCTGCCGGTGCAGACAATGACTACCTTAAGCCAGATGACAAACGGGTCCTGGCCCATACGGAGCTGATAGGCGGCGGAGAAGAAACCTCTGTCACCTTCGATCTCAGTAAGCTTGATGAGAACGGCGACTACATGTTCTTTTGCTCGTTCCCCGGTCACTCCGCCATTATGCGGGGCGAATTCAATATCGGTGACGCTACCGGCACTCAGCCTCGCACTTGAATCTTGGGCCGCCAGGGCCGGCCCACATCCGGATATCTTGAGGGCGAGGGGCATTAACGGGAGATAAACGTCTTTATCCAGGCGGCGTAGGTGTTCATCCACCCTTGCAAGAATTGCTTGGTATCTTCCCTTGCGATGCCGCCCTCGCCGTCGAATGAGGCATCCGAGACCTGCAGGTAGACCTCCGGCTGTCCCATGACATGTACATCGAGGTAGGCCAGCACATTACGCAGATGCTGCTGCGCCAGCGCCGTGCCAGTCGCACCAATTGAAGCGCCCACGACGCCCGCCGGCTTTCCGGCCCAGGCGCTTTGCCCATATGGTCGCGATGCGTGATCCAGGGCATTTTTCAGTACCCCAGGTATGGAGCGGTTGTACTCCGGAGTGACGAACAACAAGGCGTCGGCCGACTGGATCTCGCTCTTCAGCCGCCTTACCGACTCGGCCGGATTGGCATCGTCATCCTGATTGTAGAGAGGTAAATCGCCGATTTCCAGATGCTTGAAACGCATCCCTTCAGGAGCCATTTGCTGCAGAGCTTTAGCCAGCCGCCGGTTGAATGAGTCGGCCCGCAAGCTGCCAACGATCACACCAATTTCCATCTCAGTCATCGCGTTCTCCCTTCCAGTTGTGCATCGTTAGTGACGCAGCGATGTTGTCCACATTCTCTGTGAATAAGGTTGCGGAAAACTCCAGGGAAAATCGCGCAAGGCCCCGCAGCGCGGGCATCCGGCCTAGCCTGCGCAATTTCCAACCAATCGAAGTCAACCGCAGGAAATCCCTGAGCGATTAGTATGCCTGGCGTCAAATTAGTTATGTATCATAACGATTTTCGACGTGGCCCGAGGGCCATGAAGCGAGGGCCTCAGCCTCGCCCCACTACCCTGTCAGGGCATCGGAGCTCACCAGACACATGGCTATCAAGCAAGGCGATATTTTGTGGACCCCCACGGCGGACCAAGTCAAGCAGACCCGGCTCGCCGCCTTTATGGATTGGCTCGAAAAGACGCAGGACCGACGCATGGACTCTTATGAGGACCTGTGGAAATGGTCGGTCGAAGATCTGGACCAGTTCTGGATGTCTATATGGCGGTTCTTCGATGTCCAGGCCGACGGCAGTCCGGTACCGGTTCTCGCCCGACGCTCCATGCCGGGGGCCGAGTGGTTTCCCAACACGCGGCTGAACTATGCAGAACATGTGTTCCGTAATGCCACCGTCGATCGCCCTGCTCTATTGGCGCGAAGTGAACATCAACCATTGCAGGCGGTGGCCTGGGCCGAGCTTCAAGCGACAGCCGGCTCGCTGGCTGCCACCTTGCGCAACATGGGGGTGGGTCCGGGTGATCGGGTCGTGTCGTACATGCCGAATTTGCCCCAAACCGTCATTGCTTTTCTGGCTTGTGCCAGCATTGGAGCCATCTGGTCCAGTTGCTCGCCCGAAATGGGTGTCTCGGTGGTGGTCGACCGATTCAAGCAGATCGCGCCGAAAGTCATGTTCGCGGTGGACAGCTACCGATACAACGGCAAAGATTACGCACGTGCTGAGGTGGTCGACGAACTGCTCGAAAAATTGCCTTCGGTCGAGCATGTCATTCATGTGACCGGTCCCTTGCAGGGACAACCTTCATGGCGAAATATGGCTCCCTGGGAAGAAGCCACGGCCCAACCTGCCGCTCTTGAGTTTACACGCCTACCTTTTGACCATCCTCTATGGATAGTCTACTCGTCCGGAACGACCGGAATGCCAAAAGCCATGGTGCACTCCCATGGCGGCATAGTACTCACTCATCTCAAGACCATGCAGTTGCAGCACGACGTGCGGCCCGGGGATCGCTTCCTTTTTCTTGGGAGCACCGGTTGGATCGTCTGGAATCTCATGGTGGGCGGGTTGTTGTCGGCGGCGACGGTGGTCCTGTATGACGGCAATCCGACGTGGCCCAACGCCCAGAGTCTTTGGGATTTTATCGATCAACAAGAAATTACCCATCTCGGATGCGGTGCAGCCTTTCTTATCCAGAACCTGAAGGACGGCTTACGTCCTGCCCAGACCGCGCAGTTCCAGGCCTTGCGCGCGATTAATTCCACTGGGTCGCCCTTGCCGTTGGACGCATACGAGTGGGTGTACGAGCATGTGAAGAAGGATGTCTGGCTGGCATCTATCAGTGGTGGAACCGACATTGCCTCTGGTTTTGTCGCTTGTGCGCCGAATTTGCCTGTGACAGCCGGCGAGATCCAATGCCGGGAGTTGGGCGTGGCGGCCTACGCTTTCAACGAGGAGGGCCAGGCGGTTGTCAACGAAGTTGGCGAACTGGTCATTACCGAACCAATGCCGTCCATGCCTTTGTTCTTCTGGGGCGACCAGAATAACGAGCGCTACCTGGACAGCTATTTCCAGGAGTACCCCGGAAAATGGCGCCATGGCGACTGGATTCTGTTTACCGAGCGAGGCACAGCGGTCATCTATGGTCGTTCTGACACCACCATCAACCGCTACGGTATCCGCATGGGCACGGCGGAGATCTACCGTGTGGTAGAAGAACTGCCCGAAATACGTGACAGCATGGTGGTAGACCTTGAGTACTTGGGGCGCCCGTCCTTCATGCCCTTGTTTGTCGTGACAGCGCCGGGGGTGCACCTCGATGACGCCCTCAAAGCGCGTATCAAAGAGCAGATTCGAAGCAAGGCGTCGGCTCGCCATGTGCCCAATGAAGTCTATGCGGTAGAGGCCATTCCTCGAACGCTGACGGGTAAAAAAATGGAGTTGCCCGTGCGCAAGTTGTTACTGGGGGCCTCAGTAGAGAAGGTGGCCAGCCCGGACGCTATGGCAAACCCCGAAAGTATGGCTTACTTCGTCCAATTTGCCCAAGAGTTGAATAAGAAGTGGGAAGAGGCCCTACCGGCGAACAATGGGTAAGACCGGGTGGCTTTCACAAACTGCGTTACCATCTGAGTTTACGGTTGGCTGCCCAGATTGCGGCTGTTTCAGGAGCGCTGAATGAAAACAATATTGGTCCCTATCGACGGATCCGAATCCTCGCTTAATGCTTTGAAACTGGCCATACAGCTGGCCAGTCTTGCGAACGCGACAATTTACGTCATTACGGTGCACCCGCCTTTAGCTTCGCCCAACGTCACGCGGTATATTTCTGCCGACGATCTTCGCGACTACTACAACGAGGAAGGCCAAAAGGTGCTCAAGCTTGCCGAGCCTTTACTCGCCGAGTCGGGAGCAGCCGCCACCATGGAAGTTAAAGTGGGGCAAGTGGCCGAAACAATACTTGAATGCGCTCACAACTGGCAGTGCGACCACATAGTCATGGGCACCCGTGGGCTGGGCAACGTCAAAAGCCTGTTACTAGGGTCGGTTGCGACAAAGGTCCTCACGAATACGGAGATTCCGGTCACGGTAGTGAAGTAAGCCAGCTCCCGTAAACCTCGGCCCGGCTCTACTGCATCAGGCCCACCCGCAGCAGAGCCCCGTTATCTTCGTCAGTCAGCAGATATATAAAGCCGTCTGGTCCAAGGCGAACATCCCTGATTCGCTTGTTTAGCTTACCGATCAGGCGTTCTTCGTGCACGATTTCATCGCCCTGCAGTTGCAAGCGAATCAAGTCGCGTGACTTTAGACCACCGATGAACAAGGACTTATCCCACGCGGGGAAGCGCTGGTCGTTGTAAAAAGCCATGCCGCTTATGGCCGGAGACGTTTTCCAATAGTAGTGAGGCGGTTCCGTGCCTTCGACTTTTTCTCCGCGCGATTCGGGAATGGGCAGGCCCGAATAGTTGACACCGTGGGTGGCGATCGGCCAACCGTAGTTTTTGCCAGCCTCGGGAATATTTACCTCGTCCCCGCCCCGTGCCCCGTGCTCGTGCGTCCATAGTCGGTGCGTCCACGGGTTCAATGCCGCGCCTTGCTGATTCCTGTGGCCGTAGGACCAGATCTCGGGGCGGGCTCCTTCCCGACTGACAAATGGGTTGTCCGGCGGAGTGCTTCCGTCCCGTCGGATACGTATCACCTTGCCTTGGTGCTTATCCAGGTCTTGAGCAGTTGATCGCTGGTTGTTGTCGCCTAAAGCAATAAACAGATAGCCCTCTTTGTCGAAGACCAGGCGCGATCCAAAATGCTGGCCAGAGGATAACTTCGGTTCTTGGCGGAAGATCACTTTGAAATCTTCGAGCCGAGTATGGTCTTCGGAGAGTCGTCCGATTCCTACTGCAGTGCCCGCCCTGCCCTCTTTGGAGTCTTCCGCATAAGACAGAACTATTTCTCGGCTTTCGGAAAAATCGGGCGTCAGAACCACGTCGAGCAAGCCGCCCTGGCTGCGGCTGTATACATCGGGTACTCCCGCGATGGGTTCGGATAAGCCCGCATCTGGCCGCCAGATTCGCAATCGCCCAGGGCGTTCTGTAATCAACACGCCCGCCCCTTCGGGCAAGAAAGCCATGGCCCATGGATGCTCCAGCCCCTGCACCAGCTCTTCTACTTGCACTTGCCCGTGTTCACTTTCGTGCAGGCTTGCCGCATACGAGACCGAAATGGTCGGCGCAAAAGCGAGGGTGGCGCCTGCTGCAAGGGCATAACAAGAAATCCACCTAGAAATTTGCGCTAATGACGATGACATGGCAACTCCGTGTTCGTGTTCTTGTACAGCGAGATCGTATAAGCACCTTGATTACGCATCGCGACGAGCCCGGGCTTTCGCTTGTCGGGCCAGCTCTTCGGCCAGCACGATTGCGTGATTATGTTCAGTATCGCGGGCCCCATACAGTAAGGTGATAGTTTTGCTGGCTGCCTGCCTGAGCACTTCTTGCAAGCGCTGCTGCGCCTCTTCGGCCGCCAACTCATTCTTGTATCGTCTACAAAACTCGTTCCAACGTTCGGGCGCGTGGCCGAACCACTGACGCAGCTCTTTGCTCGGAGCCAGATCCTTGCACCAAAGATCGTATTCAAACTCGTCCTTGCCGAGGCCGCGCGGCCAAATCCGGTCAACCAATACCCTGTAGCCGTCGTCGTCGGACGGCTGTTCGTATGCGCGCTTGATCTGAACACGGATGCTCACTACCGGCTCCGGCTTCGGAAGTCGAACAGTGCCCCTCAGGAGCTGTAGGTCATGTCAATAGGTACGATCCATTTGTCGTACTGCTCGGGCGAAACATAACCGAGCGCGAGAGCCGCTTCGCGCAATGTCGTTTTCTCTTGATGTGCTTTTTTGGCTATGGCCGCCGCCTTGTCGTAGCCGATATGGCGGTTGAGCGCAGTGACCAACATAAGGTTTTTATCGAGGTTCTGTTGTATGCGCTCGGTATTGGGCTCTATACCCACAGCGCAATGTTCGTCAAAGGCCAGGCACGCGTCGGCCAGCAGCTCAATGCTTTCCAGAACGTTGTGCACCATGACCGGTTTATACACATTGAGTTGGAAATTGCCCTGGCTACCGGCAAAGGCGCAGGCAGCATCGTTGCCGAATACTTGCACACAAACCATGGTCATCGCCTCGCATTGAGTAGGATTGACCTTGCCCGGCATGATCGACGAGCCAGGCTCGTTCTCGGGGATGGTGAGTTCGCCTATCCCGCAGCGTGGACCACTGGCCAGCCAGCGCACGTCGTTTGCCATTTTCATGAGGGCGCCGGCCATCATGCGCAGGCATCCCGATAACTGAACCAAGGCGTCGTGCGCGGACAAGGCGAAGAACTTGTTTGGCGCCGAGCGAAACGGCAGCCCGGTGTATTCGGCAATGTATTGCGCGGCCAGATCGCCAAATCGAGGATGAGCATTTAGCCCCGTGCCCACTGCCGTACCGCCAATAGCCAGGTCGTAAATGCCTGGTAGCGCGTCTTTTGTTGCTTGTAGCGCGAAGTCTATTTGCGCCACCCAACCGCCGATTTCTTGTCCCAAGGTGATGGGGGTCGCGTCTTGCAAGTGAGTGCGACCGGTCTTGACCAGCTGCTGGTACTGCTGAGCTTTGGAGTGCAGGGTGTTGCGCAGGACACCTATGGCCGGAAAGAAACGCTCGTGCAATTGTTCGGCAACGGCGATATGCATGGCGGTCGGAAAGGTGTCGTTGGACGACTGCCCCCGATTCACATGGTCGTTGGGGTGGACCGGTGATTTACTTCCCCGGGTGCCTCCAGCCAGCTCTATGGCCCGGTTGGCGATGACCTCGTTGGCGTTCATGTTGGATTGAGTCCCGGATCCGGTCTGGAACACAACCAGGGGGAACTCATCATTCAAGCGACCTTCGATGACCTCGTCCGCCGCTTGCATGATGAGCTTGCCGATGTTTTCCGGCAGTTCTCCGAGCTCGGTATTGGCTTGCGCGGCGGCTTTCTTCAGGATGCCCAAGGCCCGGACAATGGGCGGCTGCCAGATGAAACGCGTGGTTCCGATGGGAAAGTTCTGGATTGAGCGCTGGGTTTGCGCGCCCCAGTAGTGGTTGGCCGGTACTTCGATGGCGCCCATGGAATCGGTTTCAACTCGGCTAGCTGCCATGGTGATCTCTCCTTGGAAAACGCTGTGTCAACAGCAACGAATCAGTGTGAACTATACGCTGCGGCGGTAGGGCTCGCCATTGCGCCTGTAATACGTTGCGACCAATACTCGGCGACGTCCAATAACCTATTTGCAAAGCCCCATTCATTATCAAACCATACCATCATGTTGATGAGGCGCGGGCCGCTGGTGCGGGTTTGACTGCCATCGATGATCGCCGAATGCGGGTTGTGATTGAAGTCGATAGACGCGTGGGGCTGGTTCGAATAAGTCAGGAGCGTGGGTGACTGCACCGCGGCCTCTTGCATGACTATGTTCAGCTCGTCTGCGCTTACGTCCTCACCCAAGGCCGCCATGATGTCTATGGCCGACACGTTGAGGGTTGGTACGCGTATAGCCTTCGCCTGTATGCGCCCTGCCAGCTGGGGCAGTAAGCGCTCCACACCCCGAGCCAATCCGGTGGAGACAGGTACGATGGATTGCATGGCCGACCGCGTGCGACGCAGATCTGTACTGTGATAGCCGTCGATGACCGGCTGGTCGTTCATGACAGAGTGCAAGGTGGTCAAAAAGGCATGCTCCAGGCCGAACTTGCGGTGCAGCAAGTTGAGAATGGGCACGATCGCGTTGGTGGTGCAGGAGGCATTCGACACTATGCGCTCGGTGCCCGTCAGAGCGGTTTCGTTAATCCCGTAAACCACGGTGGCATCCACATCTTCTGCGCTGCGTCCCGGATGCGACAGCAACAGTCTCGGGCAACCGGCGTCTATGAAGCGCTGCAGTTGGTCCCGCGTACTGTACTGGCCCGAGCACTCGATGAGCATATCTATTTCCAGAGCGCTCCAATCGATGGCTTCCGGACAGCGCTCGTGCATCACCTGCACCGCCTGGCCATTGACGAGCATGCCCTCGCCGTCGAGCTCCACATGTCCCGGGAAGACGCCGTGTGTGGAATCGAAGCGGGTGAGATAAACCATGCTGTCCAGGTCCGATGGCTCGTTGATAGCGACAATGCGATAGCGATGCCGCAGTGGCGATTCATACAGAGCACGGAGCACACAACGGCCGATGCGGCCATAACCATTAATAGCCAGTCGGATAGGACGATTCATAGGTGGACAGATGTTGAGGGAGAATAGTTGTAAACGGTTGCCAACAGGACGCCAACGCTTTCATCCCTTACGAGTGTAAACGCTGAACTTGTTCCATGCAGAAAGAGTGTTTGGGGATGATGGAGGAAAGGCGTCTGGCGATGCCTTAGAACGCCACAGAGAACCCCCCATCCACGACGAGCACGTGGCCATTGACATAGGACGCGCTCGACGAGGCCAGAAATACAGCGGCCCCGCAGATTTCTGCAGGGTCGGCCCAACGCCCCAATGGATTATTGCCCAAGATAATGCGGCTTCGCTCAGGGTTTTGAACCAGTTCCTGGTTCGTCTCGGTGGCGAAAGTACCGGGGGATATTCCGTTGCTCGTTATCTCATATTGTCCAAATTCCACAGCCAATGAACGCACCAGCCCCACCATGCCGTGCTTTGCGATGGGATAAATGGCATCTCCGTATCGGGCAAGCCGATCGGCAATCGAAGTAATGCTGATGATGCGGCCGCCGTTGCCGGCCTTTACCATCGCGCCGGCTGCCAGCCGGGACAAATTGGTGGCCGCGACAAGGTCTACATGAATCAGACGGGCGATTTCGTCGGCGCTGGCTTGCGCCAGAAGCTTACGGTTTCGCACGCCGACGTTGTTGACGAGAATGTCCGGGGTGCCGTGCTGCGCGCACACCCTCTCGTAGCTATCGCTTTGCTCGTCAAGGTCAGCGACATCGAGAACCAGTCCTTCCGCGTTGTGCCCTCTTTCGCGCAGCAGTTGGACCGCGGCTTCAACCCGCTGGGACGAACGGCCGTTGATAAGAACTCGAGCGCCATAAGCGGCATAGGCACTGGCAATGGCCCAGCCCAAGCCTTGTGTGGAGCCGGTGACCAGCGCCAGTCGGCCCTGCAAAGAGAAATTGGGCATCGCTGGAATATAGGGAGGGTACTTCGGGGTGCTGGTGCTCATGAAGCGTGAGTAGCGAAGAATGGATATGTGGCGCAGGCCTCACTATACCAACGCCAAATGAGCCCGCCTTGCGTCTGGGCCGAGGCGATGATCCAGACACCGGCCTCCTGTCTGGTTACGGCCACTTCCGTTGACGCGATATAGTAGACGCATGTATTCACCCCAATATGGAGCGCGCGTATGCTGACACACCCTTCCCACGGCATGGTGCCGCAGTTTCCCGGTTTCGATCCCGAAGACAGCGCCACGGTGGAGGTTCCCCCGCGTTATCCAATTACTGAGTTTTTTCGTAATCCAGACCGCGGCTTCTACCGTTTGTCCGATGATGGCGCCATGCTGGCTTTTATGGAGCCCGTAAGCATAGGGGGTAAGCCGGCTCGTATGAACATTTTTGTTCAGACATTGCAGGGCAGCCAGCCAGTGGGCGAGCCTCGCCGCTTGACCTCAGAAACCGAGCGAGACATTAGTCACTATTTCTGGAAGGGCTCAGACACTGTTCTCTACGAAAGAGACTTTAATGGCGACGAAAACTTTCATGTGATTGCGGTCGATGTGCACAGCGCCCGCATCACCGACCTGACGCCGTTTGAGGGTGTGCGAGCAGGCGTTCAAGACGATCTGGAGGACGATCCAGACCACATTCTTATTAGCCACAACCGCCGCAACCCAGAATTGTTCGATGTGTACCGGGTCAATGTCCACGACGGCAGTACGGAGTGTGTGGCCGAAAATCCCGGTAACGTCGTGGGATGGCAAACCGACCACGAGGGGCGCGTTCGGATGGCGCTGGTCAGCGACGGTCTGGACACCACTATCCTGTATCGGCCTGACGAATCTCACTCCTTCCAGGTCATCATCCAGACGGATTTCCGTACTACCGTATCGCCCGAGTTCTTTGATTTTGACAATCATTGGTTCTACGCCCTGAGCAATCGAGGGCGGGACAAGCTTGCCTTGGTGCGTATCAATCCCGACCGCCCCGACCAAGAAGAGCTTGTGTTCCAGGTGGACGAAGTTGACCTGGACGGCGCCGGCTATTCCCGGTGGCGCAAGGTGTTGACTGTGGCCGTATACCAGACGCATAAACCGCAGCGGCATTTTTTCGACGAGTTGAGCCGTCAACGCCACGAGAAAGCCCGGAAGCATTTACCTGGCTACGAAGTGACCTTCCAAGACAGCACTCGAGACGAAACCAAGTTCATCTTGGCGGCCTATAACGACCGCACGCCCGGAGGTCGATACATCTACGACGCCGAACTGGACACTATTTCGAAGCTGGGTGATATCAACCCCGCGTTGCCCGAAGCACACATGGCTCCGGTGTATCCCATTCAATACAAAAGTCGCGATGGGCTCACCATACACGGATACTTGACTCTTCCGCTTGGCCGTCCACCGCAGAACCTGCCTTGTGTCGTCAACCCCCACGGCGGCCCTTGGGCCCGAGACAGTTGGGGATTCAATCCAGAGGCGCAGTTTCTCGCCAACCGTGGATATGCGGTGCTGCAGATGAACTTTCGCGGGTCGACCGGGTACGGGCGCGAGTTCTGGGAGGCCAGTTTCGGACAGTGGGGCCTCGCGATGCAGGACGATATCACCGACGGCGTGCACTGGCTGATCGACCAGGGCATCGCCGATCCGGAACGCGTCGCTATTTACGGTGGAAGCTACGGTGGTTACGCCACACTGGCCGGCATCACCACCACCCCCAACTTATACGCCGCGGCCGTCGACTATGTGGGTGTTTCGAACCTGCTTACCTTCATGAATACCATTCCACCGTACTGGAAACCCATGCTCCAGAAGATGCATCAAATGGTGGGTGATCCCGAGAAGGACCGGGAGCGGCTCGAGGCCACTTCGCCGGCCCTGAATGCCGAAAAGATCACAACCCCCTTACTGATTGCGCAGGGCGCCCACGATCCCCGCGTCAATAAAGACGAAAGCGATCAAATGGTGGCCGCCCTTCAAAAGCGAGGAATTGATGTGGAATACATTGTCAAGGACAATGAGGGCCACGGTTTTCACAACGACGAAAATAAATTTGAGTTTTATCAACGCATGGAAGCCTTTTTGGAGACACACCTCAAATGACCACAGCCATGAAGTTGTACTACATGCCGAATGCATGTCCCCTGGTTCCTCAAATCGTGATGGAATGGATGGGACAAAACTACACCTTGCAGGAAGTCCCTCGCGATGAGCTGAAATCCCCGTGGTTCCTTAGTCTTAATCCTCTGGGCTCTGTGCCGGTGCTCATCGACGGCGACATCACCTTGACGCAAAACGCGGCCATTCTGGAATACCTGAACGAGCTCCATCCTGAAGCGGGCCTTCATGGCCAGGACCTCGTCGAGCGCATGGAGGTGCGCCGCTGGTTCGGCTTCTGCAATGACGATCTCCACCGCACTATCTCCATGATTTTTGGGGTGGGTGCATACTCGGACGACCCCGAAATTCAACAGCTGCTTGTAGATAAAACCGCCCAACGGGTGCGCTTTTTATTCGAGATTGCCGACAAACAGCTGGAAGGTAAACAGTGGTTGACGTCCCAACGCTCCATCGCCGACCCTTACCTGTACGTTATTTTGCGCTGGGCCAAAGCCAAGGACATCGATCTTTCGGGGCTCGACAACCTCGAGCGATTCTTTGCAAATATGAATAGCGACCCGGGGGTGCAGGCCGCCCTCCAGAAGCAAGGCGTGGCTTAAACAGAATAAGGTTGCAGAATTAAAAACGCCCCAAAGCCGGTTAAGTACGTGCTTTGGGGTTCTAGCCTGCGACCAATCATGACTCGAGACGAACTGCTGTTTATTGGCCACTGAACGGCGGCCTTGTTCAGTGCGCGCCGCAGTATGGCATATAACTCAGGCGGGCCTGGCCAAGTTCCACATAAGCGCCCTAAAAGGTGCGAGCATCAAGACATTCAACGCCAGCTTCACGGCCAGGTCACCGAAAAGCAAGGTCACCCAAGGCATGTCAGTGCCGGCAAAAGCGATGGTAAAGAACGCGAAGGTATCCAGCGTTGCGCCGGCTATCCCGGCCAACAAGGGTGCACGCCACCAACTTTGCTGACGTAACCTGTGAAACACGCCGATATCCAGCAACTGAGCTAGCAAGAAAGCCGTGCCCGATGCAATGGCAATACGGGGAGTAGCAACCCAGAACGAAACTACAACGGCCGCAATGAAGCCAAAGGCGGCTACCCGGCGGGCGGCTCCGGGCCCGAACCGGCGATTCAGCAGATCGGCAACCAGGAACGCCACCGGATAAGTGATAGCGCCCCAGGTAAGCCAATCGTTCACCGGAAATTGCACCAATATATTGGAGCCCACGACGATGCTGCACATGATGCCTATCGCAATAAGCAGCTGCGTGGCTGACATTTGGGGAAATACCTGTTGTTTCACTGTGTTAATTCCTTGGCCAGTTCGCCGGCCCGATCATAGCAAGCCTGCATGGCCTCACCCACAACGGACTTGAACTTGTACCGTTCAAAAACTGCTAAAGCGGCAGCGGTCGTCCCACCTTTTGATGTCACTCTGTCGCGCAAGACCGCCGGGCTCTCAGGCGAAAGAGCCGCCAACTCGGTGGCTCCGCTTAGAGTCGCCAAAGCCAAACGGCGGGATTGCTCGTCAGTAAGGCCGAGCCGGCACCCGTGCTCGATAAGGGCTTCCAGAAACAGAAATACATAGGCCGGACCACTGCCCGATACGGCTGTAACAGCGTCCAGCTGCTGGTCGTCATCCACCCAGACCACTTCCCCGACGGACTTCAGCAACAGCTGCGCCACTCCTTTGTCCTCGTCGGAGGCGCCGCTTGAGGGCACGAGACCCGCAGCGCCCTGCCCGATCAACGCGGGAGTATTGGGCATGCATCGAATCAGCCGAGTCCACGGCGCGCCGGGACTTCCCAGCCATTCACCCAAAGTATCGCTGGGCAAGCCGGCCGCCACACTGATGACCAGAGTGTCCTCTTTGAGATAGGGGCGACATTGGGCGATTGTCTCTTTCATGACTTGCGGCTTCACCGCCAATACCCAAACCCGCCGCGCCGACAATGTCTCGTCGGGTTGGCTGGCGGTCGTTGCGCCCAATTCCTTCCAGCGCGCCAAGGCGTTGGGATCGATGTCCACGACGTGGACATTATGGGCTGCGCACCGCTTGCCCATGAGCCCAGCGGCCAAGGCAGAGGCCATGTTGCCGCCGCCAATAAATGCCAAAGTAAGTTCTTGATTCATAAGTCGGCTATTGTACAAAAAACCCGGGCGAACCCGGGTTGACATTTTGCGATGCGGGCAGAGAGAGGGGCTTTACTCAAGCAGACTGCGCAGCATCCAGGCATTCTTCTCGTGCACATCCAGACGACGCGTCAAAAGATCGACCGTGGGTGCATCGCTGGCTTCTTCAGCCCGCTCGAGTGCGGCACGCGCAGTCTTGGCTACCTCTTGGTTCCCGACGACCAGCATGCGAATCATTTCTTCTGCGGCCGGTACCTCGGTGGGTGTCGTAATGCTGGAAAGCTCGGTGAACTGTTGGTAGGAACCGGGTGCGTAATGCCCCAACGCCCGAATACGCTCGGCTATCTCGTCCAGAGCCTGCCACTCTTCGGTGTACTGCTCCATGAACATGTCATGC
>JAJUGB010000050.1 GCA_029268595.1 Alcaligenaceae bacterium
AAAAAGTCCGTTCCACCCTGATGATCAGGACCAGATCGGGCTTCTGTTCCGCGTGTAGAAGCACATCGGACAGCCCCTGAAGCTTCTGTGCCCAGTGGCCTAGGTATTGCACTTCCTTGAAACTAGCGTTCAGATAAGGGCGTAGCCCGGTCGTGAAGGAATCCCCAACGACCCATACGCGTTTGTCGGTAAGGGCATTCGGGTTCCTCACGATGGTGGCCGGTCCAAACGGAGTTTCAGGTTCGTTCGGAATTGCCTCTTCCGTCCACTCGGGCTTCACTTCCCACACAACCTGCCAGTTATCTTCCGCATGCAAAGGGAAATTCTGGAGCTTGGCAATTTCGATTAAGTCACCGGAACGAGTCGGGCCAGGTTTGAAGGACACTTCGGGGGCGGGCAAACCAAGATGCCGTGCAAGACCGGAATACGCGAAGTAGGCGCCCTTTTCGTTCCAGTGGGTATCTGTCATCCAGTAAAGAAGACCTTCCTTCGCCTTCAGTCGGGCAAGGTCTTCCGTCGGGTCGTACGCCGTCAGGTTGGGAACATCCTTTAAGGCGTCCAAAAAGAAGTCCACATACCTTCGCGCTGATACCTTCAGCTCATTTGGCAGGTATTCCGGGTAGATAGAAGCCTTGTTGGGGCCTACTATCAGCGCTACCGGAACGCCCAGCTTGTGCCCTGCGGCGGCCATATTCTGGAAAAGTGCTTTGGTCGCATTGACCTCTTCTATTGAAGGAATCTTCGCCAGCTTCTGTTTGGCGACGGTGTCGTGATAAGCGTTACCCAGGTAGAGCCAATCTTCCTTGCCCCTATACCAAGCCAAGGAAAAGCCGAACGCATGCTCGAAGCCCTTGCGCTGTATCGCAAGCTTTTCGTACGAATGTGTTTGCGTAAAGTCAGCACGGCTAGTCAGGACACCAGCCGCCCCAACGGCCGCGAGCGTGCAACAGAGTCCTGCAATTTTCAAGCGAGAATGGCTTTTACTGAACCGTAAGGGTTGCTCGACTAGTCGCACGGTCAACCATGCCAGTGCAATGGAAAGCAGCACCGCAGCAATGCGTAGGTTGCGGTCAGGCACACCATCTTCAACAATGCGTGCGAACGTGAGAAGCGGCCAGTGCCAGAGGTAGAGGGGGTAGCTGATCAGGCCGATCCACACCGCAACCCTGTTCGAAAGCAAGGCTTTGTTCGGCCATGCATCCGGCCCGGCCACGATGATCATTACCGTGCCTGCCACCGGTAGAAGAGCCCAAGCGCCAGGAAACCCGAAGTCTTGATGGATTATCCAGAATCCAGAGGCGAGCAACCCCAGGCCAAGTAAGCCGAGCACTGTGGCTTGCAGACGCCCGACGTAATCATAAATACCGGGCTTATACAGTGTGGCCCATGCCAGTAAGCCCCCGCAGAGCAGTTCCCAGAACCGCGTTTGGGGCGAGAAGAAAGTCGCGACAGGGTCGGCCTGGAGCCCGTGCACGTTCAAGGCAAAAGAAGCAGCGGCCAGGGCCACAGTGATAAGGCCCAGATTCAATTTACATTTCCACCCCAACCAGAGAAGCAGCGGCCAGAGGATGTAGAACTGCTCCTCGATGCCGAGACTCCACAGGTGCAGCAAAGGCTTGGTCTCGGCTGAGCTATCGAAATATCCGGCCTCTGACCAGAAAACCAAATTGGCGACAAAGCCGGCACCTGCGGCCACGTGTTTGCCAAGCTGCGTGTATTCATCTGCAAGTAAGGCGAACCATCCAAAGCACAAGCTGGCGAGCAGTACCAGGACAAGCGCCGGGAATATCCTTCTTATGCGCCTGGCATAGAAGTCAGCAAAGCTGAAAGTACCTGCTTCAAGGCCTTTGTATATGATGGTTGAAATGAGGAAGCCGGAAATGACGAAAAATACGTCGACCCCAATAAACCCGCCCGGAATCCAATAGGGAAATGCGTGAAAGCCCACCACAGAGAGCACTGCAATTGCGCGGAGCCCGTCAATGTCTGGCCGATATTTGGGGTGGGATGAGCTATTCGCTGCTACAGCTGAGGTTGCATTCTTATTCAGGGACGTCATTGTTATGGCGGCGGGCCTGTTTTCAGTTGGGGGATTGTAATGGACCGATGCTCACGGTTGGTTTGCGGCGTCTCGAGCGCGGCTGCGCTTACACAGTTCGGCCGAGACCGGTCTTAAGCGCCCCCGTAGTAAACTGCCCCCCTGAATACCTGGGGCGCGTGTGCCCGATTCTTTTCTGGATGTTGTCACGCAAAGTATGAACTCACCCACGGCCGAGTCTTCTGAGGGCCAACAGCCCAACGCCCGGTCATCTGCCGCCAAGGTCGCAATTCTGCTGGCGACCTACAACGGTGAGCGGTTTCTGGGTGAGCAGCTGGAGTCCTTCCAGCGCCAGCACCACACCAATTGGTGCGTGTGGGCGTCGGATGACGGTTCGGCCGATTCAACGCCGAATATTCTGAAAGAATGGGGCGCAAAGGTTGGCATTGAGCGGCTTCATGTATTGCGGGGCCCATCGCAGGGGTCAAGCAAGAATTTCCTGTCGATGGTGCACAACACGGGCATCCAAGCTGACTACTACGCCTATTCTGACCAAGATGATGTCTGGGAGGATGACAAGCTCACGCGGGCAGTCGAATGGTTGTCAGCGCAGCCCGGCAATGTGCCGGCGCTGTACTGTACACGTACACGGCTGGTCGACGAGGCGGGCCGGGAACTGGGCAGTTCGGAACTCTTCTCGCGTCCGCCCTCATTTGCCAACGCGTTAATGCAGAACATTACCGGGGGCAACACCATGGTGTTCAATGATGCGGCCCGGCAACTGCTGCTGGAGGTACCCGCCACGCAGCCCCTTGTCATACATGACTGGTGGACCTACATTGTTGTCTCTGCGGTGGGAGGGGCCATTTGCTTCGACCCTTACCCCAGTGTGCGATACCGCCAGCATGGCGCCAATTTGATCGGAATGTCCGTGGAAGGCCCTTCGTGGAGCTCACGCATACGTAAGCTGTTTACGCAGGAATTCCGCCGTAATGGCGACTTAAACGTGGCGGCGCTCACCTATTTGCGCCCCAAGTTCTCTCCCGAAGCAGAGCGCATTTTCAGTTTGTACGCGGAAGCGCGTCAAAGGTGGCTGGTCCCGCGGGTGCTCGGTGTCCGGCGGGCGGGCCTGTACCGGCTCACCCGCATGGGGGATTTAGGCCTTTTGGCTGCGGTGGTGATGAACAAGCTTTAGCTCTAGCTGCGTGTTGCCTTCGAGGTTACACATGCCATTACAATATTCAGCCTGTGAAACTGCAGGCGCCGCCAAGAGTGGGTACCATGCAGCACTGAATTGGACATGGCGAAGCCCAAGACGCTTCGCCATGGTTTTTTGTTGATACTGGAGCTCCTTGCATGCAACATTTCTCGGCGAGCCCGCGCGAGATGCTGGCCAGCGTGTGGCGCAACCGTGCGCTCATACTGGCTCTGACAAAAAGGGAAGTCGCTGGGCGCTATCGCGGGTCTGTAATGGGCTTGGCCTGGTCGCTGTTCACGCCCATTCTCTTGCTGACTATCTATACCTTCATCTTCTCCGTGGTGTTCAATGCGCGGTGGGGCGTCAGCACGGAAGGGGGAAAGACCGAATTCGCACTCATTCTATTCGTGGGGTTAATCGTTCACGGTCTGTTTGCTGAGTGCATTATTCGGGCACCGAGCTTGATCACCGGTAACGTCAACTATATTAAGAAGGTGGTGTTTCCGCTGGAGATTCTTCCGTGGGTTGCGTTTGGTGCCGCGCTCTTTCACACCAGCATCAGCCTGGCTGTGCTGGTTGTAGCCCGCCTGGTCTTGCACCAGGACTTACCCTGGACAGCCATCCTTTTTCCCATAGTGATGGTGCCACTGGTGCTCGGCACGCTGGGCGTCAGCTGGTTTCTCTCGGCACTCGGCGTCTACATTCGTGACATCGGCCAGATCGTCACCATGATCAGCACCATTCTTCTGTTCATGTCGCCGGTTTTCTATCCCATCAGTGCGCTGCCGGAACGTTTCCAGACGTTGGTCCACATTAATCCGCTCGCCTTCATCATTGAAGAAAGCCGTAATACCCTGATTTTCGGCAAGTTGCCCGATTTCACTCACTGGTTCGCCCTTACCGTAGTCAGCGCTGTCATTGCCTGGCTGGGGTTCGTATGGTTCCAAAAGACGCGTAAAGGGTTTGCTGATGTCCTCTGACTCCAACATTGCCATTAAGCTCGACAATGTGAGCAAGTGCTATCACATATTCGAGAACCCGCGCGACCGGCTCATGCAGATGCTGTTCGGCAAGCGTAGGCAGTATTACAAGGAATTCTGGGCAATCCAGCCAATGTCCTTTGAAGTGCGCAAAGGGGAAACCGTCGCGCTGATCGGCCGTAACGGCAGCGGCAAATCCACCTTGCTTCAGATGATTTGCGGCACTCTCAATACCACTACGGGCTCAATCACTACAAATGGGCGCGTAGCAGCCTTGCTGGAGCTGGGTTCAGGCTTCAACCCTGAATTTACCGGCCGGGAGAACGTCTACCTTAATGCCGCAATGCTTGGTTTGTCCGAGCAGGAAATCGACGAGCGCTACGATGCCATCGTTGAGTTCGCAGATATCGGCGAGTTCATTGATCAGCCTGTCAAAACCTATTCCAGCGGGATGTACGTTCGCCTGGCCTTCGCTGTGGTCGCGCACGTAGATGCCGATATTCTTGTTATCGACGAAGCGCTTGCAGTGGGCGACGCCGTGTTTACCCAGAAGTGCATGCGCTTCCTGCGTCGTTTTCAGGAGGAAGGCACCATTCTGTTTGTCAGCCACGACATGGGTGCGGTGATCTCACTGTGTGACCGTGCACATTGGTTAGACAAAGGTGAGCTACGGCAGTCTGGTACGCCCAAGGAAATAAGCGCTGCGTACTTGGCTGCAACGTATGAATCGGCGCAGGGTGCCAGTGTCACGCGTCGTAAGAAAGCAGAAAAGAAAGAAGAGAAGAGGGCCGAAGAATCAAAGCCCCCACGCGATATGCGACTGGACTTTTTAAACCACACTCAGTTTCGCAACGATATTGAGCTGTTCAAGTTCCGCGAGGACGCAGAATCCTTCGGGAAGGGTGGAATCACCATCGAGAACGTCGTGCTTTGCGACCTGGACGGCCACCCCTTGCAATGGGTGGTCGGCGGGGAACGCGTGGGTCTGCACGTGACCTGTAAGGCGCACCAGGACGCTTTCTCCCCCATTGTCGGCTTCTTCATCAAAGACCGTCTCGGGCAAGTGCTCTTCGGCGACAACACCTACATCACCTATATGGAAGAGCCGTTGTCGGTACCCTCGGGTGAAAGCTTTACAGCGGTGTTTCAGTTCCCGATGCCTATACTTCCCAATGGGGAATACAGTATCAATGTCGCAGTAGCCGAAGGCAACCAGCAAGATCACGTCCAGCACCACTGGATTCACGAAGCACTTATTTTCCGCTCCACATCGACTTCCATTACGACTGGCCTGGTAGGCATTCCTATGGAGTCCATTAAACTCGAGCTGTGCGAAACAGAGAGCCAATAGCATGGAATTCACGGGTGAACGGTTCGTCCCTACGCTGCAGGGTGACATTCGGTTGGAGCATTTTCATCGTTACCATTGGTGCCTTCCGTATGTGGCCGGCAAGCGAGTCTTGGACATCGCATGCGGGGAAGGTTACGGGTCGCGGATACTGGCGAGTCGTGCCTCGTCGGTGCAGGGGGTGGACATCTCCGAGGAAGCCGTCGAGCACGCGCGCCATGCCTATGCGGGCGTTGAAGGGCTCGAATTTAAGCAAGGGGATGCCGCCGTCATACCCTTGCCGGACAGCTGCGTTGACGTAGTCGTGTCTTTTGAGACGATCGAACACCATGATCGTCACGAAGAAATGATGTCGGAAATCCGCCGTGTTCTGACTGACGACGGTCTGCTGATTATCTCGTCTCCCAATAAGCGCATCTATTCAGACCTGGCGGGAGGCGACCATAATCACTTCCACGTGAAAGAGCTCTATTTCGACGAATTCGACGCCCTTTTGCGTGCGCACTTCGCGTCAGTAGTGCATTTCGGCCAGCGCGTCACGGCGGGCTCGCTTCTGCAGCCGCTTAAGGGTGAGCCCGGCAGCGGCCTGCAGGTTTACACCGAAACCTCCGGCGGGGTGGAACACACTAACCCCCACGGTATTGAAGCCATGTACTACATGGCCGTCGCCAGCAACCGCGAGTTGCCTGCGCTGCCTGGTGCCAGTATTTTCCTGTCGGAAGTCGATAACCCGTTCTACGAAAAGCAACGGGAAGTACTGGAACTGGGCGCCGAGATCCGACGGATGAGTGATTACATTGCCGAGGTGAATGCGGTTCTAGCCCTCCGGGATAAAGACATCGAATATCTTCGGGGTAACGTTAACGAAGCCGGTGCGGAGATAAACAGACTGCACACGGAACTGTCTGAAGCGGGTCAGGAAATCGAGCGAATCCGTTCCATCTTGGTGGCAACCGAACAATCACTGAACTCCACAGTCGATATGCGTTGCCGGCGCATTCTTCGTCGAATCCGCGGTTTGCTGACTGGTAAAAAATAATTCTGAGACATGAAGATCGCATTTATCGGTCAGCCGGAGTATTTTCGCTTCTGCTATGAGGGTGATTTGTCTGGAGACCACGAGGTTCGTGAGTTTCCCTTCACTTTTGGCATGCAAGCGGAAGAACTCGAACCATTGGCGCGGTTTGACGCGGACGTCAATTTCTTCTTCCGCGGGGAGTTCTTTCCGGCCGTAGTGCTGAAGAAGCTCAGAGGGTTGAAGATCGCTCTATCAAGCGAGCCTTTTCCGCGCCGTTTGAATGGTGAGCTGGTCTCTACTCGTGATTCCTGGGGCCGCTACTTCGACTTCCGCGCGCGCATGCGCAACCAGCCCTTCGACTACGTGTTCCATTACGACGCGGCATCGCTGGACTTTATGCGCGATGACGGGCTTGAGTTGTCGGGCAGTTTTGCGTTTCCTGTCGCAACCCAGACTTATGTCGACTTGAACACAGAAAAAAAGTGGGACATGTTTTTCATTGGCCGGAGCACGCCTCACCGTGAGCGCCACTTTGGGCCTTTGAAGCACCATTATCACTTTATGCACATTTGCCACGGCGTATACGGGCCACCGCTGCTTGAATATATTTCAGCTGCGAAGATCAACCTGAATATCCACGCTGAAGACGAGATTTCCTGGGAACCCCGCATGCAGATGCTCATGGCGGCTGGGGCCTTTGTCATTTCCGAGCCTATAACGCCGAATCCGTTTTTACGTGCCGGCGAAGACTACGTAGAGATTAATTCCCCTCAGGAACTGTTTGAGAAAGTTGAATATTATCTTCGCAACGACGAAGAGCGGGCGAAGATTGCTGCTTCAGGCCAGGCCAGGGTCCAGGAGTTACTGTGCGCCAAGCGCAATTTTGAGAACCTGATCAACGAAATCCAAAATGGCCTGCACCCCCGGTATACTGCGGCGTCTCCCTCGAGCCGCATTGATGCCAAAGAAAAGCGGGTGAGGGCCACGGCTTCAATGCGAAACAAGATTCGCAGGTTTTTCCCCATGATCAGGTTGCCATGACCACGCAGATAGTCGCCACAGATAATAAAAAATTGAAAATCGCTTACATTGTGCCGAGCTGTTCGGTCTCGGGCGGCATGGCCGTCATTTGTCAGCATGCCAACCGTCTGCTCCGCCGTGGGCACGATGTCATCATGCTGTCTGTCGTGGATATCAAGCCCATGGACTGGTTTCCGGGCCAGAAGGTGCCGATTCACGATGCGCACACCTGGGATGGCGAACTCGATGTCGTCATTGCAACGGGTTGGAGCACGGCATTCTGGTTGCCGCGAATTTCGGCTCGCACCAAGTGCTATTTTGTGCAGTCGGACGAAACCCGCTTCCATCCCGACAATTCAATCTGGCAGCATCTGACCACGCTCACGTATTACTTTGGCGTGCATTATCTTACGGAAGCGCGCTGGATCAAGACATGGCTGAAGGACAATTTTGGGCACGACGCCGAATTGGTGCCGAACGGGCTTGATCCAGAAATCTTCCATCCGACAGAACCATTGCGCCCCAAGGGCCGCAAACCGCGTATTCTGCTTGAAGGGGCGATTGGCCTGCCCTACAAAGGAATGCGCGAAGCCTTCGAAGCTGTCAGCCCGCTTGACGTCGAGATATGGTGTGTAAGTTCCTACGGTGAGCCGCAACCCCAATGGAAGTGTCATCGGTTCTTCGAACATGTGCCCATGCAGGACATGAAGAAGATTTATTCCAGCTGCGACATTCTGCTCAAGCTTAGCCGGGTGGAGGGATTCTTTGGCCCGCCCATGGAGATGATGGCCTGTGGTGGAACCGTTGTGGTTGGTCGTGTCACCGGTTACGACGAATACATTGTCGAAGAAGAAAATGCCCTGGTAGTTGATGCGCTCGACATCGAAGGTGCGCGCGCGGCGGTCCAGCGGCTTATTGATGACGATGCCTTACGGCAGCGCCTTGTCGAGGCTGGTGCACAAACCGCCAGGAACTGGGATTGGGAAAGTTCGGTTGATACGTTGGAAACCTTCTACCAGCGCATTGTGTCGGGCGCGGAAGTTCCCTACGAGGCTTCGCCTCGCGGCCGATATGACCGTTGCCTGAGCTATACCTACGAATCCATGGTGAAGGCCGCGCCGATTCTGGAAGCAATGGCGCTGCACGAAGCTAAACAGGATCACAAAGGGAATGCTTCGGCTAACGCGGATGACTCCGAACAATCAGACGCAGCCGCCGAAGATGCAGCCCACCAGGAAGACGTCGAGCTGCAAGCTTCAATGGCATTGCTGGCCGCCCGTTTCGGGCCCCTGCCACCTCATGTTCTGAGGCTGGCTGATATCGTGATTCCTTCCCGGCCTTTTGCCTGGGTAGCAAATCTGCTGAGGCTAGCTTATCGGCCTTTGAAGAAGCTGCGATTATCGCTCAATATGCTGAAGCACCGGCTCAAGTAGCTGCTTGGCAGTTCAGTAGGCTGCACAAGGAACCAAGGCTTTGGGTTTGAAGATCTCTTCGATTCTTCGTGCAACCTTCAGGTCATAAGCCGGTTCGCTCGCTTTCACCTTGGGGGCGCCGTACAGTCCTGGGAAGGCGTCCACAGGAAAACGGGCGTTCAGTAGAGCTTGAAGCTCTTCCGCGTTCCCGACATTGTAAAAATCGAAGTAGCACCGCTCGCCATAGTCCTGCAATCGGGCGCGCAGCTCGTCGTCGGTTTCGCGGGTGAAGTAGGGCGCAGTTTTGATGTAGATGGGCCTTACTCCTTCCGGGTAATACAAAGTGGGGTGGGCGGCCACGCTCCATTTTGGCTCAGGTAATTGGAAGGGAAGCACGATGTCGCCCGGTTGAAGAAGAAAGGGGGCATCATACGTGGCGACGGCCGCTGCAAAGCCATCTCCAAGGTAGGCCCTGCCATGGCCCTTCAGCATATCGGAATAAAGCTGGGCGTGGGAAGTCAGCAGGGAAAGCGCAGCAGTCAGAGCCACCGCCAGCGTTGTCAAAACAGGCTTGCCAGCCTGGGCCAAGGCTTTACCGAGTACCGCACTCAGTATGAAAACCAAGCCGAGCCCCACCGTGCGCTCGTCGTAAATGTCGTACTGAGTGATCAAGCGCAGGATGAGAGCCAGGAACAAGTAACTCAGGCCCAGCCATACCATGAAACGATAGGCTGGTGCCGCTGCTGCCGACTCAGCTGCGATGTGGCGTCGACGGATATATCCATACACAGCCAAGGCGACTAGAAATGCCGTGCCCATCAAAAACTTGGCACTGCCTTCAGTCAGGTAGCCAATGTAGCTGAAACCGAGAAACGTAATGGTTTCGGGCGGCGGAATTCGATCCAGGCCTGTAGGGTGGCCTGTCAGTTTCCAATTCAAGGCCAGGTTGCCCAGGAACACTGCCGCCGCTACGCAGAACCAGGGGAACACCCGTTTAGCCAGCGCCGTCCCGAAAATGGCCCAAGCCACGATGAAAACCAGTAATGCGTAGGGCGCGAAGTAGTAGCGCGAGCTCACCCCAAGTAATAAACCGGCTATCAGCAACCCGTGATATGTGACACTCCCTTTCGTACTGGCCATTCTTACCAATGCCAGGAACACCATGGCGGTGGCTGCGAGAAACGCGTTCTCGGACCACGTGTAGTGCGCTATGGCCAGCGCAATGGGGTTAACGGCATAGAGAAAGCCGAAGACCGCATTATTGCTGGCCCGATAGACCATCCAACCACTTCCCGCCAGGAATAAAGCGTTAAGCGCCTTGGCTGCCAAATGTAAATCACCCCCGGTCAGAACAGACGCCAGTGCAATTAATGCAGGGTAGCCGCAAGGGTGGTAAGCGACGTATTCCCCACTAATACTGCAGCTTTCAATACTGCGCACCGATTCCGCCATCATCAGGTAGGTCCAGGAGTCAGGCGAAACGAAGCCAGCCTGGTATGAGACGACCACCATGACGAAAATCGCCGCAAGCCCGCAAAAGAGAGTGGCTAATAGGGCAAGTCGGTCAGGGGTAGTGCGCGGTATCACAGCAGAAGAGATGGTCATGTCTCGACCCGTACGAATTGACGCCCATTCCAAAGGTGGCCGTAAGTGGCCGTTCGCAGCAGAGGCAGATCGCCTTTGCTGTCCCCGTAGGCATAGGTGGTGGCAACCTGCCTTTCTTTTAGCCAAGCCTGTACGCGCTTCACTTTTTCCGGGCCGAAACAGTTGTTCCCAGCGAGCTCGCCGGTGGCAAGTTCATGGTCATATATGAGCTGAGAGCAGATGAGTGCGTCCATGCCATGTTCCCGGGCCCAGGTTTCGAGGTAGACGTCCAGAGAAGCGCTGACCAGAACGCAGCAGTGCCCCTCAGACTGATGCCATTGCAAGCGTTCCATGCCTTCAGGCCTCAGCATCTTTGGCAGAAAAGACCGGCTGAACTGCGTACCTGCCCGGAATAGTTCGTCGCGGTGGCGGCCGCGAAGTAACCGCTTCAATACGGCAACCTTGGCGCGGTCGTTGCGTATCCAGCCACACAGGTAGGCGGCAAGTACAGGCGACAGCAAGCTGATTTCCAAAAGAAACTTGGGCGTTCCGGCCAGTTGCCGCAAAAATGGCATCAAGCTGTCACCGCGGGTCAGAGTTCCGTCGAAATCGAAAAATGCGACCGGAGGATGGCTCGGCATCATATACGCATGCGACGGAATATGGGTTCCGGTATGTTGCGAATAATTGCCATGATCCCCCACCAGAACCAGGGCAGGTAGGAAACCCTTTGCCCGCGCTCCATCGCGCGGATGATGCCGTCGGCAACCCGATCGGGTTGCGCCCACAATAAACCTGACTTATCCATTCCGTCTGTCATTGGGGTATCGACAAAGCCCGGCTTGATTGTGACGACGTCCACGCCTTTGACCGAGAGCCGATGTTGTAGCCCTTCTGCAAATGTCGCGACTGCAGCCTTGGCCGCTCCATAAACATAATTGCTTTGGCGGCCGCGGTCGCCGGCGACCGAACCTATCACCGCCAGCACGCCTTTTCCCCGAGGCTCCAGATAGTTCGCGGAGACCGTCAACAAGCTGATAACGCTACATGCATTGGTGTCGAACTCGCTTCTTAACGCCTTTAGATCCTTTTGGCATTGCGCTTGGTCCGGCAGCGAGCCATGGGCGACCAATACCGCATCGATATGGCCGAGCACCGTAGCGGCTTGTTCGATCAATGCAAGGTGCCTTGATTCGTCTGTGAGGTCGGCGGTGCATCCGTGCACGTTTTCACTATTACCGGCGCGCACCTTCAAATCCTGCACCACGACTTCGAGTTTTTTCTCATTACGGCCGACGCAAAATACGGAGGCACCTCTAGCAACCAGCTTACGCGCGACGTGCTGAGCTATGGCGGAGGTTGCACCAAAAATGACGACTTTATTCAAAGGATTCATGAGCTGACTCGCCGCCAGAAACTGGAGGAAAAACCTGGATCAACAAACTGACTGAATTCTTCCCACCGGGGAAAACCTGCTTTGAACACCGAAGCTGGCATACGCGCATCCTTTGCCGGGTAGATTGCCCCGCCGGCATCCTTCACAATGCTGTCGAGCTCCGCAAGCAAGGCTAAGGTGGAGTTCCCGCGGTTCGGGAAGTCCAGGGCCAGTGTAAGGCCGGGCCGCGGAAAGGAAAGCATGCCCATAGATTGAACCGGTCCAAATGTCTTCAAAACTGCCAGGAAAGAACCTTGGCCTCGACGCGCCACGGTGGTAAGCAGGGCTTCTGTCGCGTGCGGAGCGGCTTCGGGAGGCACTACACATTGGTACTGATAGAAGCCTCGCTTACCGTACATCCTATTCCACTTCCCTATGGCGTCCAGCGGATAGAAATAAGGCATGTAATGCATAAGCTGCCCGGCAGGGCGGGTGGGCTGACGGTAATACAGTGCATTGAAGATGCGTAGCGTTGTTCGGTTCAACGGCGAACCGGGTAGCTCGAATGGGATTGAGCGTCGCTTGCTGGGCGTACGCGGGCCATCGCTAACAAGGCCCGCATGGCGCCCGGTAAGTAGAATACCTCGCCCGAGTGTATCGCCGCTGCTGGTGCAGTCCACCCATGCAACGGAATAGGGCCAGGTTTGCTCAGCCTCCGCATTGAGGTTCCAGAACTCGCTCAGGGATCTGAACCGTCGGGAAGCCACCCACATGAACGGGTTGTGCACACGCATCAACTGAAATTCCACGCGGCATATCAGGCCCGTAAGACCCAGCCCCCCGATGCTTGAAGAAAACCACGCTGAGTTGATTTGCGGGCTGCAAACAATACGTTCGCCATCGCTTCGCGTTAGCTCTAATTCGACGACATGGTTGCCAAAGCTCCCCATCACGTGATGATTCTTGCCATGCACATCGTTAGCTACCGCACCGCCAACGGTCACATGCTGTGTGCCAGGGGTAACGGGAAGGAACCAGCCGTGCGGAACGGACAGTTCAAGTATGTCGGCTAGGGTCACTCCTGCCTCACAGCACAGCCGTCCAGTGGTGGCGTCGAATTGGATGAAACGGTCCAGGCCTCGGGTGTGAAGTAGAGTTCCCGTATCAGTCAGGCAAACGTCGCCGTAGCTGCGGCCGTTTCCGTAAACTGTATACGGTCGTGGAAGGTCGACCGGCAAGGCGGCGTATCGGTCGTGGATGCCATGCACACAGCTTGGAGCGATGCGCGGAATGCGGTTCCATGACTCATACACTTTCTTCATTCACTCACCCTCGGCTTCGGAACGGCTCAGAATAAGCGCAAAAAGCCCTATCAACACAGCGAACCAAAGCGTCGTTAAACGAATGAACACGGTTGCCGCAATGGCGGCTGGCAAGGGTACGCCATGGTGTGTGAGTAGGAAAATCATGACCGCTTCGGCACCGCCCATCCCGCCGGGCAACATGCTCGCCGCGCCCGCCAACATGGATGCAGCATATATGAATATGGCGAGCGTCAAAGGTACGGCATGGCCCATCCAGCCAAGAATCCACTGAAACGCGAGTGCTTCAGCGCCCCACGCCACCAGCCCAACGAGCGTTGCTGCAAGTAGCAAGCCGGGGCGCAGATTGCTGCGCACGTCTGACAGAATGGAGACGACATGCCCGAGTAGGGTAGACCCCTTGCCGCGATACGCTGCACAGCGCCCTGACAGCCATTGTGCAATACGGCGGTTGGAGAACAGTGCAATGGCCAGGGTAATGCACGCGGCTGCTGCTGCCACCGGAATAGACGCCTGGGGGTACAGCTTCACGGACAAGAGTGCGAACAGAATGAATACGACCAGGTCGGCAACTCTTTCACTCACGAGTGCCGCCAAGGTTACGGAATAAGGTATGCCGCGACGGGCCAGAAGAATCGAGCGCAATGCTTCGCCGGCTTTGCCGGGCGTCATCGTCAAGGCAAACCCGGCAAGGTATATACGCAGGCTTGCCATCCAAGGTGGAGAAAAATGACTTAGCCCCAGGTAATACTGCCAACGGAAAAAACGCAGCCCGTAATTGACCAGAGACAGGGCGAGCGCCATCGCGCTACCGGCAAGACCAACCTGTCGCAAGGCGAGCAGCACCTCTTCCCAGCCGGCCCACAGCGACACGCCTAGATAGATGGCGCTTGCGCCAATGACCGCCATTAGCAGTGGCCGTTGCACCCGGATATTTACCAGCGGCGGCGTCATGCCAATATCCAGACCGTGACGATCAGCCATGCAGCAACCGTAAACAGCAAGTGGGGGTCACTGACCAAGTCGCGCGCCGCATCATGTCCAGACGCAGCACGCCGCAGCGTGAGCATGTAGCGCAGGATGCCGTAAATGACAAAAGGCAAGGTGTACACCAGCTTGTCGTCGCCATGCAGGGCGATGGTTTGAGGCGACACGGTATATAGCCCGTAGGACAGAATCGTGCACGCGGCCGTAACCGCTATGAACTGATCCAGCACAGCCGGTGAATAATCTTCCAAAACACGGCGTTTTTGTTTGTGGTCAGCATAGGTGTGGCTTTCTAGCAGAAGCAATTCCGCCCTGCGCTTCGAAAAACCAAGAAATAAGGTCAGCATCATCCCACATAACAATAGCCAAGGAGATGGTTCTATACCGAGGCCGAGCGTGCCGGCCAGTATGCGCAGCATGAAGCCCGCTGAAATAGAGAACACATCTAGGATGACTACGCGCTTTACACCATAGGAATACAACACATTCAGCAGCACATAGCCGCCAACAAAAGCCAACGCTGCCTTGCTGGCAGCTGCGGCAATGAGCAAGCCCGGAGCCAGCAGAAGAACAAACAGAATTCGGGCAAATGGCACCGAAAGCCGCCCTGACGCAATGGGGCGCGACTTCTTCAGAGGATGTGCAGCATCAGCATGTCTGTCGACCAAATCATTCAGAACGTAGACCGCACTGGCTGCCAGACAGAATGCCAGGAATACCAGCAAAGCCTGCAGAAAAATTTCGGGGCCAATTCTATGTGCAAAGACCGGCCCGATAAAAACGAAGCCGTTCTTCACATACTGATGTGGCCGCATGAGCTCAAACGCAGCCTGTATACGGTTTTGACTTTTATTGGCTATCGGCATGGCGCTCTGTGACTTATCGCGAGGCGAAACAGTTTTAATTATGGAGTTCCTTGGTCGTTAAAAGTACCGCCTTTCACAGACACGCAAGCGGCCCTCCTCCGAAGAGAAGTGGCCGCTTGTTGTCAGCTACGTCTGACTAACGTTGGAGCATTATGCGCCTTGTACGTGCTGCTGAGTGAAGTCTTCCAACAAGACACCCGTAAGTTGTACGAGGGAGTCTGCTTCACCGTTAGCGTCGGTATCTGCAAAAACCCAAAGATTATCGCCAACTTGCTGGGCATTGACGCCGACGGAGCCCTCACCGGCTGCAAACGCTTCGTTCGCCGCCTGCAATGCTTCATCAAAACTTTCTACTGAAGCTTCGGCCTTGCTGAACGACACGTCTGTCGCGGTGGGGTCGAACACCAGGATGTTCTCGCCAGTGGAGAAGTCAGTCACAATGTCTGCGTCTGTTTCGGCAACACCGTCGGTCTCAATGAAGAAAGCATCGTTGCCTTCGCCGCCAGTCAGGGTATCGGCGCCAGCGCGTCCATACAACTGGTCGTTTCCTTCACCACCCTCGATGATGTCGTCGCCGGCCCCACCAAAGATGACGTCGTCGCCGCTGCCACCTGTTATCTCAACCGCTTCGCCTCCGTTGAAGACGAGGTATTGATTGCCGGTGGCCTGAGAGGCGTCAATATTTCTGGCACTTCCGGGAAGGTCGATTACCGTCAGTGCCTGGTCGCCCTCAATGATGACGCTTTCTACTGAGGCAGCGAGGCCGGCGTCACCTTCCTCAAAGGTGCGTATAGAGTTAGGACCAGCACCCGATGATTCAATCACCAGCTCTTCGACATTGGCAGATGTTGCGAAAGGCACTCCGTTTTCGTCACTGTCCAAAGCTGTGACTGTGAGCAAGTTAAGGTTGGATTCCTCCAGAGTGACACGTTGGCTTGTCGGTGCGGCCTCAGCCTCTGAGTAGCGAACGATAAAGTTGCTGCTGTCCGTCCACGATGCCTCATCCAGAGGATTCTGGCCCGCATTGACGTTCCGCGCAGCGAGATCCACTTCGCCCTGAACGTCGATGACCGACAGCCCTTCGGTCGAGCCTTCATTCACTATCCGGTCGATCTCCAGTGCATTGCTCATCATCAAACCGGCACCCACAACAACGGACTGCAGGTTCACGGCTTCAAGCTGACGCAGTTGCGGCGCATCGTCGATAGAGATTGGGGTATCCAACGTGGCTCGGTAGCTGCCATGCCCCTTCCCATTCACTTCGACACCCTGCAGGTCGGCCGGCGCGGCGCTCAGAGTCTGGTCTTCACCAAGATTCAAGGTAATCGGCCCTTGGGAGAAATCAACCGTGTTGTCGGCATCCGTTTCTTCCCCTCGGGCGAAAGTCGCCACAGTTCCTTCAAGCGTGAATGTGATGTCGCCCTCGCCGTTGGCGAAGCTGACTTGGCCATTGTCATTGATGACCGTAAACGCACCGCTATCACCATGATTCAGCGGGTCCGGCTCAACTCGTTCGTCCTCTGGAACCGGTGCCGCCTCCAAACCTTCCTGCTGTCCGTACTGAAGAAAGTGGGTAATGGCATTCAGCCCCGCACCTGAGAAAGCCTGCTCCAGCGCCTCCATATCCCAGCCGGCATCCGGCTCGTCGCTCTGTATTTGAGCGAGCTTCGACTCCATATAAGTGCTCACGTCGAAATTATTCGACGGGTTCACCCCTTCTTGAAAACCATGCTCGTTGAAGTGGTCCCAAGCATTCGTATAACCAGCAGCGACGAGGGCTTCGGTCAAGGTCTCCAGCGTCCATTCAGGGCTTTCTTCGATGGGTGCATCCGCTTCCAACGCGCTCGTATCGGCCGTTTCAGCGTTTAGCTGGTTAAGCTTGGCCTGCAAATATTCGTAAGTGTTGAATAGCGTTGAGGGGCTGGTCTGTTCTTCAAGGCTGTATTCGCTGAAATGCTCGAATGGTGTCAAACCAGCGTTCTCGATGGCCTCTCGAACTTGCTCCGTATTGGTGTACTCAGTTTCACCGCTTTCCTGTAGCTGTGCCAGCTTGCTTTCCAGATACACCTGCTCATCGAACCATTGCGGGTCGGTGGGTTCCGGAGTGGGGTTGAGAGGGTCAGCCTCGACGCGCTCTTCTTCCGCTACCGGCACCGTGGTCAGACCTTCCTCCCTACCATACTGTTCGAAATGACTGACCGGGTTGAGCTCGGCGGCCTGTAGCGACTCAATCAGTTGGGGAAGCGTCCAATTGCCTTCCGGGTCGCTTTCCTGCAACTCTGCAAGCTTCGCATCGAGGTAGTCGGAAGCATCGAAATTATTGGAGGGGTTAACGCCCTCATTCAGACCATGGTCGTCGTAATGGTCCCAGGCGTTCGTGTAGCCAGCTTGTTGAAGTGCCTCCACAACCCCATCAAGCGACCACTCCGTTGTGTTTTCCGGATCCGCATTCAGTTGGCTGACTTTGGCCTGTAGGTATTCGTAAGTATTGAAGTATTCGGAAGCGCTCGTCTTTTCTTCCAGGCTGTACTGCTGGAAATGCTCATAAGACGTAAGCCCGGAGGCTTCTATCGCCTGCTTAACTTCTTCCGGGGTGGTGTATTCAGTATTGCCTTCGCTCTGCAGCTGGGCCAGCTTGCTCCTAAGGTAAACAGACTCGTTAAACCACTGTGGTGTTGCCATCGATAAATCCTCCAGTACGAGTGAATACGACCGAACGGCTCCGCCGCAACGCAGCAGATTGCCTTTGTGATCGGCTTAAATTCACTATACGGACGCGATGTAACACCCCGGTTAGCCAGTTGGGGAGATCCGTTCAGTAAGGGATACGACGTGTAAGTTAGGGTTTCCACCTAAGCCATTTGGCGGATTTCACACTGCGCCACTCACGCAACGTGTTGAACAGGCCGGTGCTCACACCCAATTGCCCGGTATTTGGGCCTCTGGGTCCAGCTGAAGAAGGATGTGTCGGGCGGCGGTTTTAAGGTCTTCCTCGACCGCGGCACGTGCCTTTAGCCGGTCACCATTCTGAATCGCCTGTATGAGCTGCTCA
>JAJUGB010000051.1 GCA_029268595.1 Alcaligenaceae bacterium
CGTTGAAGTAGATCAGGAAGATGGCACCAACCTGCTCGCCACAGTGACCCAACGCTGGGGCTGGGGCAACGAGGTCGAAATCGATCAAGAAGGCCGCAATGCCACCGCCCATGTGACCCAGGGCGGTAGCTACAACGACGCCGAAATCGACCAGTCGGGCAGCTCGTCCTACTTCGGTTGGGGCTCTTCGGGCGTTGCTGCGTACGTGACCCAGTACGGCCGTGGAAACGATGCGGAAATCACTCAGACAGGCCGCAACCTGACTGCCCACATCAACCAGTACGGTTCATATAACGAGGCCGAGATCTCGCAAAGGTCAACGCGTCCCCACGTAGCAAGCATTTCTCAGTGGGGCTACCGTAACGACGCTTCGATCACCCAGCGCTAATACAGTAGCGGTTCGCCCATCACCTGCAGGGCTATTCGAATCGGATAGCCTTGCAGACAATAAAATAACAAGGGTGTGGGCTGGGCGCCGCACCCACTATCGAGGGGAAGTTACATGGACGCCGGTGCCGATCTGCAGGTGTGGTTGGAAACGTTCTACTCGAAGACTCAACCTGCCTTCATCGTGCCTTATGTGCGCAGCAAAGAAGACACCCATTTGACCTATCGTCTGAACACGGTGAAGGTCGGCCGCTCGGGCCGGTCCGAACTGAAGCAGTCTGGTTCGGTCGAGGTTCAAGCGGGGGTCCCCGTTGCCATAGTGCGCATGTCTGTGACGAGAGACGCTGGCGATGAATGCCAGATCGATCTCTACCTACAGGAGGCGCGTACAGGCGAAAGGGAGTACCACTTCGAGTGCCCGTCAACAAAGTAACGAATGAAACATTTCGTCATAAAGGTCAGACTTATGTCTTTGTTTTCGAAGGTAAATTACTAGTTGCAAAGGGATGTGTCGTTCATTACTATTGACACGAAAACTATAAAGCGTCGTTACTATCCACGGCTCGTCGACACGAACTAGCCGGGCAGCACTCCCCAAGACTCGCTCCTTTGCGGCATCCACTCAATGCCGCCCGGTTTGGTGTCCCCAACAGGATCCAAGAGTTCTTCGATGATGCCCAGCTACAGGCTGTAGACGCGCTGCACGAAGGAAGAAAAAGCATGACGATTATCATAGTTGTGGAGCCGCATGCGCTGCTCCGGGTGGGGATTGTGCAGCTAATTGGAAACGTGACTCCCGACGTTAAAATCGAAGGGGTGGACTATTCAATGCTGACGAAAACACCGGTTGAACCGCGTGAAAGCGATCTGGTCCTGTTGTCGGTATCGCCTTCTCACGAGACGTCTCAACTGGTCCAGTCAGCCGAGGCTGCCTACGGTCCCAAGTCCATCATATTATTGGCCGACGACGGCGACATGCCAGCCGACACCAAGCTGCCCAGCACGGTCAAGGGGTATGTCTCAAAGACCGCCCAGCCCGAACTGCTGCAGGCGTCTATTCGCTTGGTATTGGCCGGGGGAACTTGCTTTCCACTGCGCAAAACCGATGCTTCCGAGCCCATTGCCGGCCTCAAGAAGCAAGACATGCGTAAATGGCAGCCCACGTCGCAAAAGGCGCCCAAGCTTTCTCTACAGGCATACGCCGAGTCCGAAATGCTGGGACTCACGCCGCGCCAGTACGAGGTCTTGGTCCTTCTGGCTCGCGGATACCCCATGAAAACCGTGGGCCGATGCCTTAATATTTCTGTGGCCACCGCCAAGGCCCACACAGAAACCCTGTACCAGCGGCTCGATGTGCACAACCGCAATGCGGCGGTCTACGCAGCGGTTTCGCGCGGAGCGAAGTTAGGATGGGCCTCCATCGGCGGCAATCCCGATATCGTTCCCGATTCGTAATGGCGTACCAGCCGCGCAAGCGGCTGGTACATTAAGCTTGGGCAGCGCCCGGCCGGTAAGCTGGCGTCTATGCTTTACTGCCGACTTCGGAACCGAGCTTAGGCTTGCAAAGTCGCTTGCATGGTAATGGCGGCGTTCAACACCTTGGAAACTGGGCAGCCGTCCTTTGCCTGATTAGCGATCTCTTCAAACCTGGCCTGATCGGCGCCAGGAATCCTCACGTTCACCGTCAAATGGCTGGACGTAATAGTGAAGCCTTCGCCCTGCTTTTCCAGTTTTACTTCGGCTTGCGTCTCTATTTTTTCGGGCGCCATATCTGCCTTCGACAGCATTAAGGCTAAAGCCATCGAAAAACATCCCGCATGTGCTGCAGCAATCAACTCTTCCGGGTTGGTTCCTGCACCCTGTTCGAATCGGCTTTGCACGCCATAAGGGGCCTCGTTCAAAGCCCCGCTTTCGGTCGAAATTGCCCCCTGGCCTTGATTGAAACTACCGCTCCACACGGCGGATGCCCTTTTGGTCATGTCGGCTCCTTTTGGTGAGGACCGGAGCGTACGATGCATAGCTTGTCGTCGGCCGCCCGACCGACGACTCTCGACGCTACGGCTTACCTAGAATCGTTGGATATAACGCAACTGCACCAGGTTCAAACCCGGGTTGGGTCGTTTGATGCCTGCATTTGAAAAATGGGTGACGCTGAGATCAATTTGGCTGGAAGGCGAAATATACATGCCTACACCTACATGACTGCCAAACTGCAAGGACGTGCTGAGCTCTCGGTCTGCGAAGTTTGTACGCGTAAAGAAGGTTGGACCGACGCCCGCTTCTACATAGTAAGCGTCGGAGAAGGTCCATCGTAAAGCCGGTACTGCGCTGAACTGCCAAACATTTCGAGGACGAAGGTTGCTGTCCGATCGCCAGTAGGCGGCGCCCAATTGCCCTACCAAATCGAGGCGCGAACCACCGGAGAATGTATGTTGCCACAGGGAGGGTGACTCCCAGATCAAACCCAGTCGCTGGTAGTCGCCATGGAATCCCGCGGTTATGCCGAAACCGCCGGGATTACGCTCTTGAGCTAACGCATGAGAGCCATACAACAACGCCCCACCTGCAAGCGCGCTGGCAACAAGGAATGACTTGAGTTCTTTTTGCATCTTCTATTCTCCGTTCTTCAGACTGCGGCTAATGCATCTGTTTCGACGCCGCCATCTAGCACTTAACGTGCCATAAGCATAACTGAACCGAGAATTACTTCAGCTGCACGGTTGTTTACTTAACCGTGATTGGCTTGATGCACGACATATAGGCTGTTGCCGCGTGTTTTCTTGGCTTCGAGTTTTGCATGTGCGCAGACCGTGGCAATCTGGTTGTACGACTCGTACTGGCCCGGTTCGACCATCACTACGCCCAATGACAGACTAGGAAGTGGAAAGCGTTGCACCCTGCCCTTTCGATCCCGGGCCAAGTAGCCATCTTCAACGCGGGCCTCACCGATGTGGTCGCTTTGCATATAGCTTATGACCATGGGCGAGAATCGCTCCAGGATGCTCTCGCATCGTCTACGCCAATCCGAGCTCTGAAACACCAGTAAAAAGTCGTCGCCGCCGATATGTCCCACAAAATCGGCGTCCGGGTTGGAGTGCTCCGTGAGCACCCTTCCCGTCATGCGGATCAGGTCATCGCCTTTTGCATAACCAAACACGTCGTTAAACGGCTTGAAGTTGTCGATATCGGCGTAGCAAATGCAAAAGGGCACTTCGGCCTGCAGCAGCTGATCCACGTGCTGATTGGTAGGAACGTTGCCGGGCAACATAGACAATGGATTGGCGTATTTGGCTGCGCTGATTTGCAGCTCCGTCAACTCGCGCAGCAGGTCGTGTGTCGTGCCGATGCCCAAGTAACGGCCTCGATCAGTAATGATGAAATCGTTGATCAACCGGGCTCGATCGGCCTCCATCAGAATATGACTCAGTTTCTGTAAGGACGTATCCTTGTCCGCCATGGGCGGCTTATCGTCCATGAATAAAGTGCAAGCCCGCTTTCCGTATAGTTCTCGCTGGTAAGGCCGGGCGAAGCGGTCAATCAAGGACGCGCGAGTAATAATACCGACTGGCTTATCCTGGTCCACAACAGGTAGAGTCTGCAGAGTCGGCTGCAGCGAAAACATCTCGTAGACCTCGTTGTTGGACATGCTTGGCGCGACTACCGGAACTGCCCGCAACAAAGCACCCGCCTTCACCCTGCCCTCGTGCTGAGGCAATGGCAGACGAGCGTGCAGGGCCATACAGCGCTCCAAGCTCGCCTTGACTGCTCCTTCTAAGCTCCTCGGGGGATCGGCTTCGGGCCGGCCTAGGTAGAACCCCTGAGCCGATTCGATTCCTGCTTCCAGCAAAAACGCTAGCTCCGCTTCAGTCTCCACGCCTTCGGCGATTACACGAGCTCTCGATTTGCGTGCTATATCGACGATAGACCGAATGAACTGCTGCTTCAGTGCATCGCCGTGGACGTCTCGCACGAAATGCCTATCAATCTTTACAAATTCTGGCCGCAGTCCCGACCAGCGGCGCAAGCTGGAAAAGCCTTCGCCCAGATCGTCAATCGCAAATTGGAAGCCGTCCGACCGCAACCGCCTCATCACCTCGTCAAGCTTGTCGTAATCGTTCGGTGGAAAGTGACTTTCGGTGAGCTCGAAAACGATGGAACGCCCGGAGTTCGCCTCGTGCCCGGAAGAAATACAGGTGAACAGGGTCAGCTGATCGGCAATCGCCATAAGCACCGCAGGGCTTATATTGATGAACAGCTTCCCCTCAAGCCCGAGCTGCTCGAACTGGTCGGCCACGGTTCGGCAACACAGGCTTTCGATCTCCTCGGTGAGGTCGTTTTCGCCGGCTACTTTGAACAGATCGGCAGGCGCTTGCAATGGTGCATCAATAGGGCCGCGGATCAAGCCTTCATAGCCAAGCAGCTTGCCTGAGCGCAGATTCACAATAGGTTGATACACCGCACTCAGGCCGCCAGTCTGCAATATATGGCGTAAGCACGTAAGAAGAACGGCGTGGGTGAACTGGCGTTGACCGTGGGGTTCGACAACAAGTACGGGTGAAGCCATGACAAAAGGAAGCGCGCGTTGAAACATTCTGATAAGGATACGTGCGCTATATGCCAACCGCATGACAGTACGGCGGCCTTTCGAAACGTCACTGGCTAAACAAGCCCAAGCTCGAGACGTCCTTCTTCGCTGATCATTTCACGACTCCATGGTGGATCCCACACCAAGTCCACATGCACTTCGGCCACGCCGGGGATGGCCAATAGTTTGGCACGCGCTTCGTCTGCGATGAAGGTCCCCATGCCGCAGCCGGGTGCAGTCAAAGTCATGTCGACGTCGATTCGAAAGCTGTTTTCGTCCAGAGGACTGACTTCGCACTTGTAAACCAGCCCCAATTTGACGATGTCAATGGGAATTTCCGGGTCGTAGCAGGTGGCAAGCACACTCCATGCGGCCTCCTCGACCGATTCCTTATCGGCCGGGCCCTCCATTTCAAATGCGGGCGAAGAGTGGATAGGATCCAGGCCAAGCGCATCTGCATCCTGACCTTCAACCCGGTACAAACTTCCGTCTACATAAACCGTGATCGTGCCGCCCAGTTGCTGTGTGATTTGCGCCGTGCACCCTTCTTGAATCGTCACCGGCTCCCCGTACGGTATGGAGACGGCCGGGCAGTCTCTGTTGACGGTCACTACATTTCGTCTAGCCATGGTGTTTCTACTCCGTTTTGGCGACTTCGCCGCTTTGCTCCAATGCGTTATGCAGGGTATGCCAAGCGAGCGTGGCGCATTTCACCCTTGCAGGAAACTCGCGTACGCCCGATAGCACCTCAAGTTTGCCGAAGTCGCGGTGCTCGGGATGGGCATCAGTAAGCATTGCGTGAATGTCGCGAAACAAGGCCTCGACCTCGTCCAGCCCCTTTCCTTTGACTGCTTCGGTCATTAGCGATGCGGAAGCGGTTGAAATGGCGCAACCCTGACCGGTAAAGCTCGCCTCCACGACCTTGTCCTCGTCAACACGCAGGTAGACAATGAAGTGATCGCCGCACAGAGGATTAAAGCCCTCGGCACTGTGGGTGGGCGTTTCCATCGGCTGGAAGTTACGGGGGCGGCGGTTGTGATCGAAGATGACCTCCTGATACAGCTCACGCAAATCGTTCTGCATATCGCTCATACGCTACTCCGTTCCGAACAGCTCTTGGGCCTTGCGCACTCCCCTTACGAGTGCGTCCACATCAGCAGGCGTGTTGTACACCGCCAGCGAAGCCCGGGCCGTCCCGGGTATTCCGAAATAGGTCATGATGGGCATGGCGCAATGGTGGCCGGCGCGGATGGCAACGCCTTCCGCATCCAGTATGGTTCCGAGGTCGTGAGGATGTATGCCCTCGACAACGAAAGAAAGTATGCCGGCCTTGTGGGCGCCGGTACCAATAAGTCGCACACCTTCGATGCCTTGCATGCGTTCGGTCATGTAGTGCAGCAAGGCGGCTTCGTAGGCAGCAATCCGGTCCAGCCCTAAGCCTCGCACATATTCGACAGCGGCTCCGAGACCTATGGCGCCGGCAATGTTCGGAGTGCCCGCTTCAAAGCGTGCAGGTGGATCGGCAAAGGTGGACTCAGTGAGGCTGACTGTGTAGATCATGTCGCCTCCCCCCTGCCAGGGAGGCATGTCGCGCAACAACTCACGCTTGGCGTATAGGGCGCCTGTCCCCGTCGGACCGTAAAGCTTATGGCCGGAAAATGCGTAAAAATCGCAGTCCAGAGACTGGACGTCGACCGGCTGGTGCGCCACTGCCTGCGCACCGTCAATGAGGACTTTGGCTCCGGCGTCGTGCGCCATACGCACGATGACATCAACGGGGTTGACCGTTCCCAGGGCATTTGAAACCTGCGACACCGCCACCAGCCGTGTGCGCGGACCAATAAGCTCGGCATAGGCGTCCATCTGGAGCTCACCCCGGTCATTGATGGGCACCGCCTTGAGCACCGTGCCGATATCCTGACAAAGCAGTTGCCAAGGCACAATATTGGAATGATGCTCCAGGCCCGTGATGAGTATTTCGTCGCCAGGCTGCAGATTGGCCCTGCCCCAGCTTTGAGCCACCAGATTGATGGATTCCGTCGTACCCCGCGTAAACACAATCTCGTCCGCGTGCGCCGCATTTAGAAACGCTCGAACCCGGTCGCGCGCGTGTTCGTATAGGTCGGTTGCTTGTTGCGATAACCGATGCACACCCCGATGGATATTGGCGTTGGTGGTTCGATAGAACTGGCTTTCCGCGTCGATGACACAGGCCGGCTTCTGCGTGGTTGCACCGTTATCCAGATAAACCAGGGGCTTGCCATGGACGGACGTCGACAAGACCGGGAAGTCCTTGATGCAATTCAACCCTTGTTCGAGTAAATGCGAGCGTTCGGGTGCATTCATGACAGTTCTCCCAGCCATTGGCCTCCCGGAAGCAATCCGCGAATAAGCTTGGATGCCTGCGTACGCAAAGCGGCTTGCTCGATGCGCTGCAACGCTTGTGCCGCAAAAGCGTAGGTCAGAAGACTGCGTGCGTGGTCCTCGTCGAGCCCGCGGGAACGCAAATAAAACAGGCTGCCCTCGTCTATCTGCCCGACGGTGGCTCCGTGCGCGCATTTCACGTCATCTGCATAAATTTCAAGCTCTGGGCGTGCATCAGCCCGAGCCATCCGAGATAGCAGCAAACTGTCTGACCGCTGCACTGCATCGGTCCCGTCGGCACCGGGCGCTACTCGAATTCGTCCCGTGAATACACCGCGGCCAGTGTCTTTGAGTATGCCTCGATAGTATTCGTGGCTGGTACAAGACGGCGAAGCGTGATCAATCCAGGTGTGATGGTCGATGTGACGACGTCCATCCACGTAGTACAGCCCATTCAGCAGGGTTTCGCAACCTGGCTCGTTCAGGTGCGTGACAATGTCATTACGCGCCAAACGCGCGCCAAATGACAAGGTGTGCGACGTGTACGAGGACCCGGCCTCTTGCTGTATGTCGACCGAGCTCAAGTGATACGACTCGATACCTTCCTGTTGCACCTTGGCATGAGTCAGGCGGGCGTCGCGGCGAAGAACCCCGCGTACCACGGTGTTGCTGAGGCTGGCATCCTGAGCGACTCCGATATGGTGCTCCACCAAGTCGACACTGGCGCCTTCGCCCACCACGACGAAGTTGCGAGTGAAGCTGGCGCAACGTGACGAGGCCGACATGAACACCCAATGCACAGGCTCTGTCAGTTCGATGCCCGGATCAATGGTCAACACCGCGCCATCGCCGGTCATGGCCAGATTAAGCGCTTGCACCGCACTGCCGTCATCGGGCGAGCCGTACAAGTCTTGGATCTGATCGGGACACTCTTCCAGTACTTCGCCAAGCGATCGCAGGGTGACACCTTCGGGCAACTGGCCGGGTTCGGATAACGCTGGGGAAAACAGGCCGTCCACGAACACCAGCCAATGCCCACCTTGACTTGCCTTGAGCGCCTGTACAGGTGACGCGGACGGAGATCCGACTGCGCACGGCACATCGAATTGCATACCTTCCAGATTCGCTAAAGAAGTATGGCGAAAGTTTTCAAGGCGCGATGTGGGCCAGCCCTCGGTCTGGAAACGATTCAGCGCTTGTTCTCGCGCCGACTTGAGCCAGGCGACGTTCCCGCCGGCCAAAGGACGCCAGCGGCGACCGAGTGTGGCGGACCAATAATCGTGACGACTCATGAGCGCGCCTCCTGTCCGCCCGGGGACACTTGGCCCTGCTCTTTAAGCCAACCATAGCCGCGCTGCTCCAACTCTTGCGCCAACTCTCGGTCGCCTGATCGGACGATTCGGCCTCCCGCCAGCACATGCACTTGATCGGGCACGATGTAGTCCAGCAAGCGCTGATAGTGAGTAATGACAATAAGAGATCTGTTGGGCGACCTTAAGCGGTTCACGCCATCGGCCACCACCTTTAATGCGTCAATATCCAGACCGGAGTCGGTCTCGTCCAACACCGCCAGGCGTGGCTCCAACAGCGCCATCTGCAGGACCTCGTTGCGTTTTTTCTCGCCGCCGGAGAAGCCCTCATTAACGGACCGGTACAAGAACTCTTCTTTCATGCCTACCGTCTTCATCTCGGCCTTGACGCGCTGCAGAAAGTCCATCGCGTCCAGCTCGTCCAGTCCCTGATGGCGTCTGACCGCATTCACAGCGGCCTTAAGAAAGTAGGCATTTGAGACACCAGGAATTTCAATGGGATACTGAAATGCTAGAAAAAGTCCGGCCCGCGCCCGCTCTTCGATCGGCATGGACAGTAAGTCGCGGCCATCCCAGTCAACCGAGCCGCTGTCCACGTGGAAACTTTCGCGGCCGGCCAGCACTTGAGCCAATGTGCTTTTTCCCGAGCCGTTCGGTCCCATGATGGCATGCACTTCACCATCTCGAACGGTAAGGTTGAGACCGCGCAGTATGGGCTTGCCGTCGACGGATGCATGCAGGTCTTTGATTTCGAACATAGTTTTTTCTCCTTAGCCTACGCTGCCTTCCAGGCTGACGCCCAGCAGCTTTTGCGCTTCGACGGCGAATTCCATCGGCAGCTCTTTGAACACCTCTTTACAGAATCCATTCACGATCATGGAGACGGCGTCCTCAGCAGACAGGCCGCGCTGCATGGCGTAAAACAATTGGTCCTCTGCGATGCGAGAGGTGGTCGCTTCGTGCTCGACGCGCGCCGTCGGGTTTTGCGCTTCGATGGTTGGAAAAGTATGCGCCGCGCACCGTTTGCCTATGAGCAGGGAATCGCATTGCGTGTAATTCCTGGCGTCTTGCGCCTTGGGCGTCATGCGCACCAGGCCCCGGAAGGTGTTGCTGCCCCGACCCGCTGATATGCCTTTGGAAATTATGGTGCTGCGCGTATTGCGGCCCATATGTATCATCTTGGTTCCCGTGTCGGCTTGCTGCCGGTGGTTGCTTAACGCGACAGAATAGAACTCACCCACGGAATCCTCGCCCTTCAGTATGACGCTGGGATATTTCCATGTAATGGCCGAACCGGTTTCCACCTGCGTCCAGGAAATATGCGATCGTGCGCCTCGGCATTCTCCACGCTTGGTCACGAAGTTATATATGCCGCCCTTGCCGTCTTTATCACCCGGATACCAGTTTTGTACGGTGGAGTATTTGATTCGTGCGTCGTCTAAAGCGATCAGTTCGACGACCGCCGCATGCAACTGGTTTTCGTCCCGCATGGGAGCCGTACAGCCCTCAAGATAACTGACACTGGCGCCTTCCTCTGCAATGATCAAAGTCCGCTCGAACTGACCAGTGTCACGGGCATTGATGCGAAAATAGGTGGAAAGCTCCATGGGGCACTTGACGCCCTTCGGAATAAAGACAAACGATCCGTCCGAAAACACCGCTGAATTTAAGGCAGCGTAAAAGTTGTCAGCCGGGGGCACTACTGTTCCCAGATACTGGCGCACTAAGTCGGGGTACTCTTTGACGGCCTCAGAAAAAGAACAGAAGATGACGCCGGCCTCTGCCAATTGTTTGCGAAATGTGGTGGCCACAGACACCGAGTCGAAGACTGCATCAACCGCAACACCGGCAAGTCGTGCGCGTTCGTGTAAAGGCACCCCAAGTTTTTCATAAGTGCGCAACAACTCGGGATCGACCTCGTCCAAGCTCTTGGGACCATCCTTTTTGCTTTTCGGAGCGGAGTAATACACGATGTCCTGGAAGTCGATCGGATCAATCTTCAAATGCGCCCAAGCCGGCGGCTTCATTTGCAACCACTGCCTGTAGGCGTTGAGTCGCCACTCAAGCAGGAACTCCGGCTCGCCTTTTTTTGCGGAAAGCTGCCTTATGGTGTCCTCGGACAGACCCGGCGGGAGGGACACCGTCTCGATGTCAGTGACGAACCCCGCCTCGTACTCGCGATCTAAAAACGATTCTAATTTTTCGTTCATTGCGTCCATGGGATACCTCTATTCAATTTGCCGAAAGCCGTCCGTACTGCGGAAGCTTTGCTTTTAATTCGCGGTGTCTCGCAGTAATGGCTGGTTTGAAACACGCACCATTGACACAGCGGGCGCCGGTTGAATCATGTCCGCCACCGAAACTTCTTCCAGTGTGCGTCTGACTGCGGCGTTGATGCGCTGCCAGTTGCTGCGAATTCGGCAGTCTGATTCGAAACTGCACAATCCAGGAGTGGCCGTGCACTCGGTCAGCCCGAAAGGCTGGTCATCCAGTGCGTCCACGATCTGAGCAACGCTGATCTGGCTGGCGGGCCGGCCCAACGCGTAACCACCACGAGCGCCGCGAACGCTGCGCACCAGCTGATGAGCGCCCAGAAGCTTCAAGATCTTGCTGACAGTGGCTTGTCCGAGGCCCAATGCCGCTGCCAATTCCGGGGCGCTATACAGGCGATCAGGCGAGCCTGCCATATAGGTCAACATCAAAGTGCCGTAGTCGATAATCTTGCTAATACGCAGCATGTCAGTGCCTGTTTAATTGATCTTGTAAGCCGAATCGGCGCTCAATCAGTACTAAAATGGTACTCTTTTAGAGCGCAGCAAGTCAAGACCGACTGAATGGGGCAAGGAAGGAAGCGGGAGCGTCCCCGGCAAGCCCGCATTTTGGCGCTGCCGCCAACTTCGATTAGGTCAGGTGCCGGTCGCGCTCTGCGATTCTGGTTCTTCGCCCGCCTGTTGAAGCAGCCACATCTGCGCATATCGCCCGCCCTTGAGCAAGAGCTCACGATGTGAACCTCGCTCAAGGATACGGCCGTGATCCAAGACTATGATCTCATCTGCATCGGCAATGGTGGATAGGCGGTGGGCAATGATGAGCGTGGTGCGATCTCGGGCGATCTGGCGCAATTCGTCTTGTATGGCGCGCTCCGTGCGCGAATCCAGGGCGCTGGTCGCCTCGTCGAATATCAATATGGGCGGGTTCTTCAGCAGTGTACGGGCGATAGCCACCCGCTGCTTTTCCCCGCCGGACAACTTCAGGCCGCGCTCGCCCACTTGTGTGTCATAACCGTCTGGCAAAGAGATGACAAAGTCGTGAATACGCGCCGCTTTGGCCGCGTCGATGATTTGCTCGCGCGTAGCGCCGGGATTACCGTAAGCAATGTTGTACAGGATGGTGTCGTTGAACAGGACCGTGTCCTGGGGCACGATGCCAATATGACGGCGCAAGCTTTCCTGCGTGATGTCGCGCAGGTCGTGACCGTTCAGACGTATCGCTCCGCTGCTTACGTCGTAAAACCGGAACAGCAACCGAGATAAAGTGGATTTACCCGCGCCTGACGAGCCCACAACGGCCACCGTTTGCCCCGCAGGTATCGAAAAACTGACACCGTGCAAGATTTGTCTGTTGGGCTCGTAGCCGAAATCGACTTCTTCAAAATCGACTCGGGCACTTGTCACGTTCAACTCCAGTGCGTTCGGTTTGTCGGCAATTTCCTGACTCTGGCCCATGAGCCCGAACATGCGCTCCATGTCTGCCAGCGCATGCTTGATTTCACGGTAAACAAAGCCCAGGAAGTTCAGCGGCGCATACAGCTGTGTGAGATAAGCTGACACCAGCACAACATCACCCACCGACATGGTTCCGGCGACTACGCCGCTGGCCGACAGCCACAGCAGCACGGTAATACCCACGGTGATAATGACGCCCTGCCCCATATTCAGGAAGTTCAGCGACACTTGATTCTTTACAGCAGAATCGACCCAACTGCTCAAGTTGCGATCGTAACGGTCCAACTCATAGCGCTCGTTGCCAAAATATTTGACCGTTTCGTAGTTGAGTAGCGCGTCGATTGCCTTGCTATTTGCCTTGCTGTCCAAGTCGTTCATGCTGCGCCGGTAAACCATGCGCTTTTCGGTGACGACGAGGGTAAAGCAGATGTAGGCGGCTATCGTGCCCAAGGTGACCACTGTAAAGGGCCAGTCGTAACGCCAGAGCAGAATCGCCGCCACTAGTCCAATTTCCAGCAGCGTGGGCAATATGTTGAACACCATGAAGTTCAACAAGAAGCCAATACCCTTGGTGCCGCGTTCGATATCGCGGCTCAGGCCACCTGTCTGGCGCTGAAGGTGAAAACGGATGGACAAAGAAAACAGATGGCCGAACAAGCGAGTGGCAATACGCCGTATGGAGCCCTGAGTCACTCGAGCAAACAAGGCATCACGCAACTCGCCAAACACACTGGTGGATAGTCGGGCAAATCCGTATCCGATCAGGGCAGCGACAGGCAAAACGATGGCGGTCGAAGGCACACCGAGTTTGTCGACGATATCCTTGAGAAACAGCGGCATGATCACGCTAGCCACCTTGGCCGCCACCAGGCATGCCATGGCCGCGAACACTCGCCACTTGAAGTGCCAGATATAAGGAAAGAGCGATTTGATGGTTTGCAGGTCGTTACGGCCTTTTGGCGCCGGGCCAGTATGATGGAATCTCATTAATGACTTTAAAACGGTAGCCCCGTGCGTCGGGCGCGATACGTATGACACAGCAAACACTTATACAATAAACGCGCTCTTATTGATCAGGGGACATCATGCCCGCTTCCAGCTTCGATTACGAAACGGCACTCATCGCCTGCGCAAGGGGCGATAGCGACGCACTACACCGCCTTTACCGTCACGAAGCGCGCCATATGCTGGCCTTATGTCAACGCATGTTGCCGCAGTCAACTGAAGCCCAGGATGTAGTACGAGACACCTTTGTGTTGATCTGGAAAAACTCTGCCAGCTACACGCTCGACTCGGGTCCGGCCCGCGGATGGATCTACAGCATATTGCGCTACCGGGCGCGTCAAAAGCTGCGACACACCGCGTCGCAAAGACCCTTTACAGAGCTCTCCATGCCCACCCCCGATCCGGCAAGTGCACACCGCCATTCACTTGCCCATCAGGTGCAGCGGCTGCCTTCCGACCAGCGACGCCCATTGCTCCTGGCCTTCTATCAGGGCTTGTCCTACTCGGAAATCGCACAACGCATGCATCGACCCATCGACGAAATCAAGCGATGCGTCCAAGAGGCCTTACTTGACCTACAGGAAGTCGTACCCGCATGAGCTCCCGTCTGCAGTTCAATGACGACATTCTTATCGCGGAATACACCCTTGGTGTGCTCGACCCCGATGACCTCGCGCGTGCACATGCAGTACTGAGCGAGAACGACGACGCGGTCGCCCTGGCCCTCGATTGGGAACACCGCCTGCTCGATCTCGTCGATATCCTGCCGCCCGCCAGCACGCCGCCGGAACTCTGGTTGCAGATCCAATCGGCCATTGGCCATGACGACCGCCCTTCTCCCTTGGCGCAACAGAACGCGGCATTTCAAACACCGGCTGCGTCTCGCTCAGAAAAGTCATCCAGAGCGACACGAGACGCTCGGACCACTACATCGGTTGGTAGCCGTCATTCAAACAGGCGCGACGCGAGCCACGAAGCAATCACTTCACGGCCCAAGGCATCTCCCTCTGATTTTCCTGAATCGTCCCAGCGTTTTCTCGTGCGGCCCGATGCCGCTGCAATCCCTTCGTCAGATCCCATCGACAGCCCCGCAAGAAAAGAGCCTCGGGTATCTGCTGGATCCACGCCGACCACAACGGACCCCCATGTTTCTGCCCAACCCTCTTCCCTAAAGCTGGAAGGCGATTCTGCCCAATCGTCGTCAGCCAAGTTGGAACCACGTCTTCCGGCCGACACTTCGTCCTCCGGGTCGGGATCACGGATATCGGTTGATTCGTCCCCCACCAGTTCGACGCATAGCGTCTCCGCCGAGCGGACGTTCACCCGGAGCACTGACGATCAAGCGAGCTCTGCGCACAGGCCGAGGAAGAACGACGCCCCGGAACTTGGTACTGATCCGGCGGTCGCGTCGACACAAGCTCCTGACTTCAAGACGCCGCGCCACCATGCTCGCGATGATCGCGACGAGAGGCCAGCCGGTTGGCGAGCCGAAACAACCGCGGATGCTGCCGCAGCTCCATCGTCTGCCCGACGCGGGTCGGCCGCTCGAGGCGCCACCAATCCCCTGGCCCGCTGGACGTGGAGCAACCTGTGGTTTTGGCGCTTGGTGTGTGTCGTATTGGCGGCCTTCACCATTGTTACCGTGTTTGGGACGGGCGCCAGCAAGAGTCCGGCCGCATTGGCCGCACCTTTGTTCCCGACCGCCGAGCCGGCGCCCGTCGTGTCTCAAGTGGCTGTATTGCAAGCACCGGGAAACACCTCCACCCCGGGCTGGTTACTGACTGTAGACTCGCGACAAAGGGTCTCTTTGAATCCTATGGTGGACGTGGAACTGCCCGAAACCTCCTCGCTTTACTTGTGGACCTACAACGACCTTGAACGTCAACCGCGTCTGTTGGGCGTAGTGGATTCCGAACAACCCCTAAGTCTGCCCGCTGATGTAGTTGGGCCTGTGCGACCCGGTCAAATTTTTGAGATGACTCAAGAACCTAACCAGCAACCGCCATATCAACCGGACGGGCCCATATTATTTATTGGCCGCACCGTGGCTTTGACCCCTTAATGGCAAGTTGCTCGGGCAGCGGCCAGTTTTTTAAGTTCTTGCCAGCCGCCCGTTTTGTCAGGCATGTTGCGTCAAATGGTCCAGCTCGTCTTCGGTAAAACCGGCCAGACGACGTGCATCGATATTGAACGGCCCCCGCAATCGCGGGGCGCGGTATTTTTCGGCGAGCTCTTGGTAAGCCTTCAAAGGGTCCAGCGCCTGCATGTCGCAAAGATAGCGGTACCAATGGTTGCCGATGGCCACGTGTCCTATTTCGTCCCGCAAGATGATGTCGATGATGGCGGCCGCTTCTTGGTCGCCAGCGGAGGCGAGTTTATTTCGCACCACAGGCGATGCATCCAGGCCGCGCGCCTCTAGGGTTCGCGGCACCAGGGCAAGTCTAGCCAGGAGATCGGTATTGGTACGTTCGGCCATTTCCCACAAACCGTCATGGGCCGGGAAGTCGCCGTAACTGTGTCCGAGCGTGCCAAGGTGGTTGACCAGCAGCTCGAAGTGGTAAGCCTCTTCGTGCGCCACCCTCAACCAATCCAGATAGAATTGCGCCGGCATAGCCGTAAAACGCCAGATAATATCCAGAGCGAGGTTGATGGCGTTGAACTCTATGTGTGCAAGAGAATGGATTAGCGCCGCCCTGCCCTCGGCCGTATGTGTAGATCGCGATTTGACTTGGTTCGGCGCGACTAGCTGAGGTCTTGACGGGCGGCCCGGGATGGGCCCTGATGGGGCAAGGGCTGCTGCGACGTCGACTTCGGTAAGACAGGCTATGCCCCGCACCGCCCGGACTTTTTCCTCCGGATTGGATAAAGACAGGGCCTGTAACGCCTGTCGGCGCATCACGACTGTGCAGGGGCTTCGCCCAAGGCGTCGGCCAAAAGCTGACGCGCTGCAAGCAAATCCGTACGCAGGGCTTGCAATTCGTGTGCGCTGAGTCGTACAGCGGCATCCTGGTCGTGCGGCATGTCGCGGTTGTCGCCAAGACGGTTCCGTGCACCGCTGATGGTAAAGCCCTGCTCGTATAGCAGGTCGCGAATGCGCCTGATGAGCAGTACTTCGTGGTGTTGGTAATAGCGTCGGTTGCCACGACGCTTTATAGGCTTAAGCTGTGTGAACTCTTGCTCCCAGTAGCGGAGGACGTGCGGCTTTACCGCACATAGCTCGCTGACTTCTCCGATTGTGAAATAGCGCTTGGCTGGAATCGGGGGCAAAGCGGGAGACGATTCGGTTGGGCTCATGGGCACAATGGTGGCGATTAAAAAAGGTTCAGCGCCAGGGCCGCTGCCCTAGCGCACAGGCCAGGATTCACCGTGAAGCTGCGACGGGTGGCGCCGACTCTTCGACGATGCTTTTAAGCTTTTGACTGGCGTGAAAGGTGACCACACGCCTGGCCTCGATCGGGATGACTTCACCGGTTTTGGGATTGCGTCCCGGACGTGGGGGTTTGTCACGGACTTGAAAATTTCCAAAACCGGATAGCTTCACCTCTTCACCGCGCGCCAGGGATTCACGTATTTCTTCAAAAAACGTATCGACGATGTCCTTGGCCTCGCGCTTGTTGAGACCGACCCGCTCGAACAGCAACTCGGCGAGTTCAGCCTTAGTGAGGGTACGCGGATCGCGATTCATTGATGAGCTCCTTAGGCACGCTGTCGCACTTGGTGAGCGCCTGTTAGCGCCTGCAGAAGTTGATCCATGCATTGCTCGACGGTGGAGTCGTCCAAGGTGACCTCGGGGTCTTGCAACAGAAAGTGCAGTGCCATGCTTTTCTCTTGCGAGGACGACGACGCATCGCGCCATATGTCGAACAGCCTGATGTCCTTGATTATTGCAAGGTTAGCATTAGACGCGATGGTTTGGGCCAACGTCTTGCGGATGTCGGCGTACGAGACGCCGTCGGGAACCCAGAAAGCCAAGTCCCGCACCACCATGGGCTGACGAGACAAAGCCTTGGGCTGCGCGATGGGTTCGTGGGCCAAAACCTCTACATCGAGTTCGAAAACTACCGGTGCTTGCGTGAGCTCGGCTTGCTGAGCCAAGCGCGGATGCAATTCGCCCAGCCAACCCAGGGGCTTATCGTTCAAGAACAGCCGGGCGCTGC
>JAJUGB010000052.1 GCA_029268595.1 Alcaligenaceae bacterium
ACGATAAAGTGCCCGGTCCTTTTGTTCGTGTGCGAGTCGGAGACACCGTCACTGTCAACCTGAAGAACGCCGAAGAGGCCACGCACATTCACTCCGTGGACTTCCACGCCGTGACAGGCCCTGGCGGCGGAGCCCATGTGACTCAGGTTGCTCCCGGTGAAACCAAGAGCTTTACCTTCAAGGCCATGAAGCCCGGCTTATATGTATATCACTGCGCGACACCCATGGTGGCCCAGCACATTACTAACGGCATGTACGGAATGATGCTGGTCGAGCCCGAAGGTGGCTTGCCGGAAGTCGACCGCGAGTTCTATGTGATGCAGGGCGAGTTGTACACCGCTCAAAAGCACGGTGCTCTGGGCCATCAAGAGTTTTCTCTTCAAAAGCTCTTGGACGAAAACCCCGAACATCTCATGTTCAACGGCAGCATGGATGCTCTGTCGGGGCGCTACAAGCTGCAATCCAAAGTGGGCGAAACCGTACGCATTTTCTTTGGTGTGGGCGGCCCCAACCTGACATCCAGCTTCCATGTCATTGGCGAAATCTTCGACAAGGTTTACGACCTCGGTTCGGTGACCTCACCCCCCACAACCGATGTGCAGACAGCTCTCGTCCCGCCCGGCGGCGCAGCCATCTTTGAATTCAAGACCGACTATCCGGGTGACTATATTCTCGTGGACCACGCGCTGTCGCGCGCCGAGAAAGGCCTGTCGGGCATCCTGGAGGTGACCGGAGAAGCTGATCCGCAAATCTTCAATACGCCAGATGCGGCTCAACACGGAAAAGAATCAGCCGGAGGCCATACAGGCCACCCGACCGGATCGTCGCACAAGCACTAGAAAGGCGTTCCTCACTGAGAGGGGAATGGACTGGTTAAACCGGCGCTGATGAGGCGTCGGTAGGGCCCGATCATCGTCCGTCGACCTCCTTCGTTCCATCCTCGCGGCGCTGATACGTCGCGAGGGTCTGTTCCTCCTGCTTTCCGTCCTGGCCGGCTTCATCTTCTCCCTTTTGCCGGCACGAGGTGCAGCCCAAACCTTCAAATCATGGCCAAGGTTGCGCCCGTTCGCTCCCTCCGCATGCAGCTCAGCAATCGCGATTTCGTCCCTTTTACATTTGGACATTTCTCGCCGGGTTAACCCTAGCGAGCGTTTCGTGTACACGCTCGTAGCGGGTTTCTACACTGGCTTCGCGTCCAGTGCTGCCCGTGTTGGGACGTCCCCGATGTGACCTTGCATTATGCAACGCAAAACAGCGCTACCCATGCGTTCAAGGATCGCTTGGATGCGCTGTGTGAAGGTATTCCACAGTTGCAGTTACTGACCTATTACGAGCACCCGCTGCCCCAGGACAAGGTGGATGTGGATTTTCAACGGCGTGGACGAGTGTCGGCCTGCGCCTTCTCGGACAAGGACATCACCAGCCGCGCACGGTTTTACCTGTGCGGCCCCGGTCCGATGATGCAGGGTGTGACCGAGGCATTGCTATCGCGCGGTGTTCCCAGATTCGACATCTTCAAGGAGGAGTTCCGTTCCCCAATCGGGCCACTGACTGGGGTAAACCGATCCTTCAATGTCCACTTTGCCCGATCCAAGTGCCAAGCCACCTGGACACCCAGTGACGGCAGTCTGTTGGCCTTCGGGGAAACACTGGGCATATCGATGCCCAGTGGTTGTCGCGTGGGGCAATGCGAAAGCTGCGTGCTGGGCGTCATCGAAGGGCACGTCAGCCACCTCACGCCCATGCTGGGAGCCGAAGACGACAAGTGCTTTGCCTGTCAGGCGGTGCCCAGCTCGAACCTGGTTCTGGATATTTAAAGGATGGCGCGGCGCACTTGCGCCGCACTTGGCATCACGCGTCACTGCCGTAGCTTTCGATGCTGCGTCCGGTGACTCCTGGGCGTATCCGTAGCCGGTTTTCGACGTCTTCCACGCCGTTGCAGTCGGCAACCAGGTCTTCCACCATGTGTTTCATCGACCGGTCGGACACGAGGCCGTTCAGGGTGACGTGTCCAGCTTCCACTTGCACTTCCACATCTGCGATGTCCAGGCCGCTGCGACTGAGCCGTTCATAAACGTCTTCCAGAATGCGTTCATCTGAGCGCTTGTAGCCCTTGGGCATGATGCGCCTGGCCTGTCGGCGGTCTTGCTGCCATGTCATGGTGTCGCCGGCATAGTCCTCTGCCGGTTGGTAGGTGCCGCGGTCCCATCGTGTTTCCTGCTCGGGGAGAAAGCCCCCGCGGCCTTGGGGGTGGTAGCCCTCGACCGGAGACAGGTAGGCGCCTGCGTAAGGGGTGGCGCGAGGGCCGGCTTCGCCGCCGCGGTCATAGCCGCCTGAGGGTCCTGTCTGGCCGCCGCCCGTTCCGCGCCCGCGGCCCCTTGCACGCTGGCGGCTGCCGTAGCCGCCTTCATATCCCGGTTCAGGTCCAGTACGTTCGCCAGTTTCGTAGGCCTCGTCGCGCCCGCGCCAAGCGGCGTCTCCTTGCGGTTCTTGCCAATGTCTGGGCATAGGGTCCTCCTGTACTGTTCAGTTTGATAACTGCGCGTAAAAGCGCCCTTGTGCCTGTCGTAGCAACCCCTGTGCCGGTTTCCGGCAAGCCGCAGATGCTGCAGAGTCGAATACTGGCCGTTACACTGCGCTTCTGAGCGCGTGGCGGTGCAACAGGTAGCATGCCGCCATAGGAAGGTCGTCAGAATCTTCCGCGCAATAACGGGATCAAACTATGCATACTGTCGTTGTCGTGCTGATTTTCATGCTGGCTGTCATAGTCAGCAGCTTCCTGGCGCGGTTGGCGCCCGTGAAATTGCCTTTGCCCATCTGGCAAATCGCCATAGGCGCCGGCCTGTCGTGGGCGGGTTTTACGGTGGAGCTTCAACCCGAGCTGTTCTTCTTGCTGTTCATCCCGCCATTGCTGTTTCTCGATGGATGGCGAATTCCCAAAGGCGCGCTGTTCGGCAACTGGAAACCAGTGCTGATGCTGGCCATCGGCCTGGTGGTATTTACGGTGGCCGGCATGGGCTACTTCATCTACTGGCTTATTCCTGCCGTTCCGTTAGCGGTGGCATTTGCCCTGGCGGCCATCCTGTCTCCGACCGATCCGGTAGCCGTATCCGCCGTCACCGCGTCTTCGCCTCTGCCGCCGCGCCTGATGCATATTCTTGAAGGCGAATCGCTGCTCAACGACGCCACTGGTCTGGTCTGTTTTACCTTTGCAGTGGGGGCGGCCACAACAGGCGTCTTTTCGCTTCAAGAGGCTTCACTCAGTTTTCTTGTGGTGGCCGGCGGGGGAGTGCTTGCGGGGGTGGCCGTTACCTGGGCTATAGGGGTGTTCAATCGCACGTTGGTGCGGCGTACGGGCGAAGATGCCGCCACGCAAATCCTCATTACTTTACTGATTCCTTTTGCCGCTTATCTGGTGGCCGAACATTTCCATGTTTCGGGAATTCTGGCCGCGGCTGTGGCCGGCATTGCCATGCATTACAACGAGCTGGCCGGGTTGCCCATGGCGGCAACCCGTATGCAGCGCACAGCGGTATGGGACATGGTGCAAAGTGCTTTAAACGGAGCGATTTTCGTTTTGCTCGGCGAGCAGCTGCCGGGGATCTTGCGTCAGATGGACGATGTGGCGGCACAAGCGCATTTAAACGTATGGGAGCTTATCGGCGTATTGCTCGTAATTACCCTCGGGCTAGGCGTTTTGCGGTTCGCCTGGGTGTGGGTTTCGTTGCGGCTCACGGTGTTTCGCGCGAAATTGGTGGGCCGGAAACTCGATATGCCGAGTAACCGGCTGATCGTCCTGACCGCAACCGCAGGCGTGCGGGGTGCAATCACCTTGGCCGGCATCCTGACCTTGCCCGTGATCATGCCTGAAGGGGGCCCATTCCCGGCCCGTGATGTGGTCATCTTCCTGGCCATGGGGGTAATTCTGTTTTCCTTGTGCATAGCCAGTATTGCCCTGCCCATAGTCGCCCGAGGGGTTCACGTCGACATTCCACACAGTGACGGCAACCAAGAGCTTGTTGCCCGCGCGGCCACCGCCCAGGCGGCAATACGACGCCTGGAAGAGCTCAAGGTGGCGCCGGGTAACGAGGTAGAGGTGCAACGTCGAGCCGAGGCGACCGAGCATCTGCTGGACGTGTATCGGCGTCGGCTTCAATACGGCGACCCCACCGGCGAAGACGCAACCAGTGTGCGCCGCATGGTCGAAGTCGAGCGACAGTTGCGTCTGGAGGCCATCCGGGCAAGCCGTGAGGAACTCTACAGATTGCGACGTGGCGGCAGTATCAATGACGAAACCCATAACGCTTTATTACGCGAGCTGGATCTCACAGAGGCCAGCTTGCAAGAGCGTTTGCTGGCTTAGGTCGGCCGGTCAACGTCGTAATGAGCGACCATTTGCGCGTAGAATCGCCTGGCTAAATCAACAAGAACAAGGAGCAATAATGAGCTTTGATGCCATCGTCATTGGCGCCGGACACAACGGTCTGGCCGCGGCGGTTCATCTCGCGTCGCAGGGGTGGAAGGTCATGGTGGTTGAAGGTAACGCCGATCCGGGTGGAGCCGTCAAAACTCGCGAAGTGACCCTGCCGGGGTTTCGCCACGACTTGTGCGCGATGAACCTGTCCAATTTCGCGGGGTCCGCCTTTTGTGCCCGTTACAGGCCCGAGCTTGAGGCGCACGGCATGGCGTTCGCACCCGCCAAGCATTGCTTTGCTTCCGTGTTCCGAGACGGTACCGCTCTGGGCGTCAGCACCGATCTGGAAGAAACCGTGGCCGCCATTCGGGCTTTGTCCCCGGAAGACGCCCAGGTGTGGCGTCAAATGGTAGCAGAGTTCCAAGATACAGCGCCGCATCTCTTTGGCCTATTGGGCTCTCCCATGCCTTCTTGGCCAGCGGTGCGGGTGCTGTTCAAAGCGTGGCGTCAGTTGGGGGTAAGCCGGTTCCGCGAGCTGATACGCCTTGTCCTTTCCTCGCCCCGTGACTTTCTGGACCGCCATTACGACAGCCCCAAACTGAAAGCAATGATGGCTGCCTGGGGGCTGCACGTCGATTTTCCTCCCGACGCCGCAGGCGGCGCCTTATTTCCCTATCTTGAATCGATGGCTAACCAGTCGTTTGGCATGGTGGTGGGGCAGGGGGGTGCAGATACCGTCATCCGAGCCATGGTCGGATTATTGAAGAGCAAGCAGGGCGAGCTCATCACCGGCGTTCCCGTCCAGCGCATCCTGACCCGGGACGGTGTGGCCAGCGGCGTCGTATTGGCTGACGGACGTGAATTTGCCGCAACCCGAGCCATTATCGCCAACGCGCACCCACGGCTCGTGTTCGAAAATCTGCTTGCGGCCACTGCGGCCTCAGAGCCATTTCGGTCGCGCATACGTGAATTTCGTGCGGGGCTCGGCACGATGATGATCCACCTGGCTCTAGACAGCTTGCCCGATTGGGCGGCCGGCGAGCATCTGAAGCGTTATGCCTATGTGCATGTGGCGCCAGACCTCTCGATGATGTCCAGGGTATACAACGAAGCCGCCGAGGGTTTGTTGCCTGCCGAACCGGTGGTGGTGGTTGGTCAACCCACTGCCATAGATCCCACTCGTGCCCCTGATGGCAAGCATGTACTGTGGCTGCAAGTGCGGGTATTGCCCGCTGTATTTCATGGCGATGCCCTGGGGGAAATCATTGCGGCTGATTGGGAAGGGGCAAAAGACAACTATGCCGACCGTGTGCTGCAGCGCCTGGAGCAGTACGCCCCCGGCCTGCGCAACAAAATCCTTGCTCGGCATGTGATGTCTCCGACCGATCTTGAACAAGAAAATCCCAACCTCATCGGCGGCGACAATTTGGGCGGCAGCCATCATCTGGACCAAAACTTCATCTTCCGCCCCGTCGCCGGCTACTCTCGCTATCGCACGCCGGTAAAGTCGCTGTATCTTTGTGGCGCGTCCACTTGGCCGGGGGCAGGCACGGGCGCCGGCTCAGGATTCATGCTGGCAAACATGCTGCTCAAGTGAGGCGCTCGTAAATAGTTGTTCGCAGTTGCACGCAAAATAGTTTGCGGGCAGTAAACCGGCGGTGACATACTACGGGGTTTCCGCCTTTTCGAGTATGTCATGCCGCCTCATAATCCCGATCTGCCGCTGGACGACGACCTGGTTTCAGATGCTTTGCAGGCGCTTGACCTTTTTGATGCCGCGCCCGTGTCCTTGTGGCTGGAAGACTACAGCGGGGTAAAAGAGCTGTTCGATCTGTGGTGTGAGCAAGGGGTGACAGATCTGCGTAGCTTCCTGCTTGATGATCTTGCGCGCATCACGGCATGCGCACAAAGCATCCGGCTCTTGAGGGTCAACCAGGCCACGCTGCGTCAGTTTGCGGCACAGTCCCTGGAAGAACTCACTTGGCGCCTTGGCGAAGTGTTGCGCGACGACACGCTGGAGCATTATCTGGAAGAGCTCGAGCAGCTATGGTCCGGAAAACTTGCGTTCGAGAGTCAGACTGTTAACTATGCTCTGGATGGCAGGCGCCTCGATATTCTCCTCAAGGGCCGCATACTTCCCGGACACGAAGAGCGGTGGGATCGAGTTCTGGTGGCAATCGAAGACGTCTCGGCCCTGGAGAGTGCGCGCAAGGAACTCGCCACGAAAGAACGGTTGGCCCGGGGCATCTTCGAACATGCACCTGTTTCGCTATGGGTGGAAGATTTCAGCGTCATCAAGTCACTGATGGACGAGGTGCGCGAGCAGGGTATTCGCGATTTCCGCGTGTTCACCGATGTGCACCCCGAGTTTGTGGATCGATGCTTGTCCGAGATTCGCGTAATTGACGTCAACCGGCATACCCTGCAGTTGTTCAAGGCTACGGACAAACACGAGCTTATTCGACGGCTGCCGCGTATTTTTCGTGAGGATTCGCACGCCCATTTTCGAGAACAGCTTATCGACTTATGGGAGGGGCGCCTATATCACGAGCGGGAAGTGGTGAATTACGCCCTGGATGGCAATCCACTGAATATCCACTTGCAGTTCTCCGTCTTTGCCGGCAGCGAAGACGACTGGAGCATGGTGTTGCTGGCGCTCGTCGACATCACCGCACGTAAAAAGGCAGAAGCGTATCTTGAATACTTGGGCAAGCATGATGTGCTGACGCAACTGAGGAACCGGTCGTTCTTTGTGGACGAATTAAACCGTCTCGAGCGCAAGGGGCCCCTGCCTATTACAGTAGTAAACATCGACATGGACGACCTGAAGAAGGCGAACGACACACTGGGTCATTCGGTGGGTGATGCCTTATTGCGACGTGCCGGCGAGGTGTTGACGAAAGCAGTGGACAAGCCGGCCACCGTTTCTCGTGTAGGCGGCGACGAGTTTGTGATACTCATTCCCAATGCCGATATCGAAGCGGGGCAGGCGGTTATGGATAGCATCCAGCAGCTCGTTGAGCTGAACAACCAGTTCTATGGCAGTCCTCCACTGCGATTTTCCATGGGCATGGCGACGTGTTACCAGCGCGGGGGCCTTGCGGCGGCATTGCGCGACGCGGATGCGGCCATGTACGAAGACAAACGCCAGCAACGGGCCGGTGGGCCGAGCTAGCGGCGGCGCCCTGCTCTGCATTTACTTGGCACTCAGTAGCCGGCGCACCTCGGCGTCGCTAGTCTGATCGAAGTGCCTGTACCACAGGCCCACCGCTCGAAAAGGGTCGGGCGTATGCAGGCAAATGAGCTCATCGGCCAATTGTTCGATGTCTCTGCATGCCTCTTTGGAAGCCACGGGCACCGCCACCCTGATGTGTGCCGGCGAATGTCTCCTCAGGGTTTGTACCGCCGCTCGCATGGTGAAGCCGGTCGCCATGCCGTCGTCCACCAAAATGATTTCCCGACCCTGCAGGCTTAAGGCCGGCCGGTTCCCTCTGTACAGCGCTTCGCGGCGCACGAGTTCGTGTTGCTCAGCTTCTATGACCTTTTCAATGGCCGGTCCCGGTACCCCCAAAGCCCGCAGCAAGGACTCATTCATCAACAAGATGCCATCCGGAGCCATCGCGCCTATTGCGAATTCGTCCTGACCAGGCAGGCCAATCTTGCGAACGACCAGCACATCTAGTGGCGCAGCCAAACGTATTGCAATCTCGTACGCGACCGGCACGCCGCCTCGCGGCAAGGCCAAGACAACAATATTGTCTGAAGGGGTGGGGCCTTGTTCCAGGACTTCCGCCAATTTTCGCCCCGCATCCTGCCTGTTCTGAAAAGCCCAAGAAGGTCGCATGGCGTGCTCTCCACAAGAAGGCGTACGGAATCGGCATAGGGTTTGCTCGCCACCTCAGCATAGTCCGTTCCTGAAACTGGACGTCAACCAACAATGACGAGTGCACAATATGGAAGAGAAATTTCGGCTTTTATCCGAACGTATCGCTACCTTGGCCGGCACGCCCTGGTGTTTTTTGTGGGCAGCCTGCCTGATTGTTCTTTGGGCGGTGTCCGGCCCTTTATTCGACTATAGCGACACATGGCAGCTGATAGTCAATACGGGCACCACCATTGTTACTTTTCTGATGGTCTTTTTAATTCAGAACACGCAGAATCGCGATGCGGTAGCTGTCCAGTTGAAGTTGGACGAATTATTGCGGTCTGTGAAAGGGGCTCGCACTGAGCTGATCAATCTCGATCTGCTCAGTGATGCGGACCTTGCGCGGCTGCGCCAGCAATTTGAAGAGCTGGGCAAGCGAAGCGACGGCGATCTTTCTTTGTCGATCGAGACTCATGTTCGATCGCAGCGCAGCGGCACGGATAAGAAAAAGCCCTCGACGAGCGAGTCCGAGAGCCATACCGAGATCGAACTGAAAAAAGAAGACGATAGCTAGCCCGCGTTGTGGGTCGCGCCCGCCAATTGGGCCGCGGCCTCTTGGTCGGCTCCGAGGCGCACATTCATTTCGTACCAGCCAAATTCGAGTCCTCGGCTCTCGAGTTCGCTCATGATCGCCAAATTGATGCCCTGCTGAATGTCCATATACGCGTTGTAATCCGCGCTCAGGACGTAGTAGACCACCTCGTATTCCAGGCCGCGCTCTGTAAATTGCAAAAGATGGGCGCGATCAAAACGCGTACCTTCTATATTGGTGATGATGTCTTTGACTGCAGGACCAATTTGCGCTGCTGCTTGGCGAGGCGTGCGGTAAGACACCACAAACTTGAAAGCGACCCGGCGCAGGTCCATGCGCTTGTAGTTGTGCAAGGTCTGCTTAAGAAGCTCTGTATTGGCGCACACGACCTGTTCGCCGCTTAGGCTGCGGATGCGCGTGGTTTTTAGCCCCACGTGTTCGATGTTGCCCGCAATGTCGTTGAACACGACAAAATCGCCGACTTCAAACGGCTTGTCCAAGCCAATAGACACTGAAGCGAACAGGTCGCCCAGAACGACCTGAGCCGCCAGAGCGACCGCCACACCGCCGATGCCCAAGCTGGTGACAAAGGCCGTGATATTGACGCCGAGGTTGTCCAAAATGGCAAGCACGGCCACGGCCCACAAGATGGTGCGGGCGGCAAACGTGACCAGCGTCATCGTGACCGAGCTGATTTCCACCCGTCTAGTAAGATGGCGCAACAGACCGGCGGTCATTGCAACATCCAGCCACAAAGCCACCTGAAATACGATGACGGCGAACCACAAGGTGGACACGCCGCGAGCCCAAGTTTCGGGCAGCTCGAGCAGTTTCAGGCCTATAAGCAAGGCCAGCACAATAATGGCCAGCCCGCTGGTTCGGGACAACACGGTCAACAAGAACTGAGCGCGAGAGGACCCATGAGCGTCTTCCTGGCGTTTCAGGCGGCCCTTGATGATTTTCAGGGCAATGCCCAGCGCCGTCGCAACCAGGGTTGCGACGACCAAAGCCAGTATCCAGTTCCAGATGGGAATGGACAAAATGCGTAGCTCGGGCCAATCGGTCATACTTTGCTCCTTAAATACGTAAAATCAGCCCGGTCAAAGATAAAAGACTTCGTGGTGCAGCACAAGTGCGCCCCTTTTCAGGAAAGGCTATGAAGATATGTGTTGCAGGCGTCGGAGCCTTCGGAATTAAACACCTGGAGGCCCTGGCTCTCATTTCGGACGCCGAGGTGTCGGTGTTGGTGGGCGGCAGCGACGCCGACCATACCCACCGAGTAGCCGATCGTTTTCGCGTTCCGACCGTGTGTGCAACGCTTGACGATGCACTGGCCCGGTCAGATGTCGACGCCGTCATATTGTGTACGCCGACACCCTTGCATGCGCGCCAGGCCATTGCCTGTCTGCAAGCCGGTAAACACGTGCAGGTCGAGATTCCCATGGCGGACAATCTGGCAGATGCCGAAGCGCTGGTACGTGAGCAGGAACGCACAGGACTGGTGGCCATGGCCGGCCACACCCGGCGTTACAATCCGTCACATCAATGGGTGCACCGGCGTCTGCGGACCAAGCAGTTGCAGCTGCAGCATCTGCACGTGCAGACGTTCTTTTTCCGCCGCAGCAATACCAATCTGCTGGGCAAAAGTCGTAGCTGGACGGATCACCTGTTATGGCACCACGCTTGCCATACGGTCGACCTTTTCCAGTACCAGACGGGCGAACCCGTCACACGTTGGCATGCCCTGCAAGGCCCGCCTCATCCTGAGCTCGGTATTGCCATGGATATGAGCATACACATGCAGGTGCCATCCGGTGCGCTATGCAGCCTGGCTTTGTCCTTCAACAATGAAGGGCCGCAAGGCACCACCTTCAGGTATATCTGCGACAACGGCACCTACCTGGCCAACTACGACGACCTGGTGGACGGGAAGGGCAACGGGGTGGATTTGTCCGGAGTCGACGTATCCATGAACGGTATCGAGCTCCAAGATCGCGAGTTCATCGCGGCAATACAAGCATCCCGTCAGCCTCGGTCCAGTGTGGCTTCTGTGCTGCCGGCATACGAATGCCTGCACAGGCTGTCACAGACTCTAGGGTAAACCCTGGGTCTGCTAGAATCGTTGCTTCTTAGCGAGGGTTCTTGTGGCGTTTGTTGTTACCGAGGCGTGCATACAGTGCAAATATACGGATTGCGTCAGCGTATGCCCCATGGACTGCTTTCTTGAGGGGCCCAATTTTCTGGTCATCCATCCGGACGAGTGCATTGATTGTTCGATTTGTGCGCCCGAGTGCCCCGTGGGCGCCATCGTCAGCGATCAGGAAATTGCCCCGGAGCAGCGCCACTTCATCGAGCTGAACCGGCGTTTGTCCAAAGATCCTCGCTATACACGTATTTCCCGGTCAAAAGACCCTTTGCCCGACCATGGTCAATGGGCCGAAACGAAGAACAAGCTGGGCTTGCTGGACGCGTAAAGCGTGTCATTGCTTATGGACTTCTATGGATCTTGAACAACGACTTGTAGACATCGAAGTGAAGCTTATGCGGCAAGAGGACCTGACCCAGCAGCTCAGCGACCTTGTCTATGCTCAGCAGCGTGAGCTGGACGAGTTAAGGGCGTTGTGCAAGGCATTGGCCGAGCGCATCACAGACTCTGGCGGCGGGGGCAGTGATCCTTATTCGATCGAGCCTCCACCGCATTACTAGAGTGCCACCTCGGCGAGTACCCCCCCGAAATCCGCTCGGCGCTGTGCTACATTGCGGCAGCATCGGCAAGGCTGCGCCTTTTTACAGGTAACTCAATGTCTGCATCTCAAAACTCTGCGTCGTGGTCGGAGCTTCTTTGGGGGCGCAATGGTTTACGATCCATTGCCCTGGCCGGGGGCGTCGCCCTGCACGCTGTAAACGTCTATATCGTCGCCACTATCCTGCCATCGGTCGTACAGGATATTGGCGGCTTGCCTTATTACGCCTGGAACATGACGCTGTTTGTCGTGGCCTCCATATTGAGCTCGGCGCTTTCGCCCAAGTCGCTCGACGCGTTTGGTCCGCGCCGCTCTTTTCTCCTCGCCATTGTCGTCTTTGCTCTCGGCACCGCGCTGTGCGCGGGCGCTCCTTCCATGGGGTGGATGCTGGTTGGCCGCACCTTCCAGGGACTGGGTGGGGGGCTGCTCCTGGGCTTGAGTTATTCGTCGGTGCGCATCGTGTTCGAGGAGCGTCTGTGGCCCAAGGCAATGGCCTTGTTGTCGAGTATGTGGGGGGTGGCCACCTTGGCGGGCCCCGCTATCGGCGGGATTTTTGCCGAGGCTGGTCTGTGGCGGTGGGCCTTCTGGGCGGTCCTGCCAGTCGCGGCATTTTTGGCGTTGCTCGTGCAAACACAGATCGCGGCGGGCAAGCGCAGCAGCTCGGCAGCAGCCGTCAAAGTTCCCATGGCGCAAATCGGGGTAATGGTAATGTCTGTGCTGGTCGTCTCTATTGCCAGCCTGACCCATGTGGTCGGGTGGAACGCACTAGGGCTGGCTTTGGGCGTGCTTATCGGTTTTGGCGTCCCTTTGCTCGATAGACGCGGTCCTGTGCGCCTCATGCCCAATGGTGCGTATGCCATCGCGGGCTTGGGCAGTATTTACGCTTGTGTTGCGCTTCTGAGTGTGGGCATCACGGTGGAAATCTTCGTGCCGTATTTCCTGCAAGTTCTGCACGGTCATTCTCCCCTGGTTGCCGGTTATCTCAGTGCGCTTATGTCGGCGGGCTGGACCTTGGGCGCCGTCACCAGTTCGGGCCGCGCCCCCGCCGCCGCTGCCCGATTCATGCGTGCAGGGCCGATAGTATCCTGCGCGTCGCTGGCGGCCCTGGCCGTCCTGATTCCGCTGCCCTTGCCCGATTACGGATCGTCGGCCGTGTGGTGGGTGATCGTGCCCCTGGTGGGTGTCGGCTTGGGCATTGGCATGTGCTGGCCTCATCTGCTCACCCAGGTTTTCAGGATGTCTCCGTCAGGCCAAGAGAACATGGCGTCTTCGGCCATCATAACGGTACAGCTTTATGCCATGGCCCTGGGCGCGACGTTGGGCGGTATGGTGACGAACGCTGCCGGATTTACTGATCCGGGCGGTGTCCCCGGCACCCGCACCGCCTCCCTGGCCATGTTTGTCGTCTTTGCTCTGGCTCCGGGGGTGGCGGCCCTGCTCGTGGGTAATGTGGTGCGGGCGCGGAATCGATCGTTGCTTACATCTTAGACGGCTTGCTTGGGAAGGCGAAACCGCTCGGGGTCTGGGCCGAAGCGGGCCTGTTCGTCGTGCAGGGTGCCAATGGCTGCCATATCTTCATCGTCCAGCGCAAAGTCAAAAATGCGAAAATTTTCGGCGATACGCTCAGGTGTCACGGACTTTGTGATGACGGCGTTGTCGAGCTCCAGATGCCAACGCAACACGATTTGCGCCACGGAGCGCTGATGTTTGGCAGCGATTCCGTTCAGCAAGGGGTTATCCCAAAGGAGGCCGTGGCCCAAGGGGCTCCACGCCTGCGTGATGATGCCGTGTTCAGCGTGATACTCCCTTAGTTCCGGCTGCTGAAAGCGGGGATTCAATTCAATTTGGTTCACCACGGGAATAACGCCGGTTTCATCCAGAAGGCGCTGCAAGTGGTCAATATTAAAGTTGGACACGCCTATGGATTTAATACGCCCTTCGTCGCGCAGTTGAATCATGGCCTTCCAGGACTTAACATACAGCCCTATTTTGGGCGCCGGCCAGTGGATCAGATAGAGATCCACGTAATCCAAGCCCATTGTCTGCATGCTTTGGTCGAAGGCGGCCATGGTCTCGTCGTAGCCGTGTCGGTCGTTCCATAGCTTGGTGGTAATAAAGAGCTGGCTGCGATCTACGCCGCATTCTCGTATGGCGCGACCAACCCCTTCTTCATTACCGTAAATGGCCGCCGTATCGATAAGTCGATAGCCCGTGTCGAGGGCCGTTCTAATGGCCTCGTGGACAACGTCATTACCCACCTGCCATACGCCAAATCCAAGCTGTGGCACGGTGTTACCATCGTGAAGCTTCAGGCTTTTTACATTGCCGGACATGGTGCTCTCCAGATACGAATTGAAAACTTAGGAGCAGGACGTGAGTATACACACCGAACAAAAGCGCATTAGCGTACCCGAACTGATGGCGTACAAGGGGCAAAAAAAGATTGCGTCTCTGACCGCCTATATTGCGCCTATTGCTCGGTTGCTCGACGAGCATCTGGACATGATACTAATTGGCGATTCGACTGCCATGGTCGGATACGGAATGCCCAGCACTCTGGCCATTACCGCCGAGCAAATGGCCTTCCATGCCAAAGCGGTGGTAGAGGCCACCAAACGCGCATGCATTGTGGTCGACATGCCCTTTGGCAGCTACCAAGAGTCTCCGGCCCAAGCCTTCCGTAGTGCTGCCTCCATGATGGCGGCCAGCGGTGTGCAGGCGGTAAAGCTCGAAGGCGGCAGCGCCCTGGCCCCCACCACTCGCTTTCTGGTCGAACGCGGCATCCCCGTGCTGGCGCATGTCGGCTTGATGCCCCAATATATGAACACGATGGGCGGCTTCAAGGCGCAAGGGTTTACAGAAGAGGCGGCCGAGCGCATTTTGGCGGACGCCATAGCACAGCAAGAGGCTGGCGCCTTCGGTGTCGTCCTGGAGGGCATCACCGAGTCTCTCGGACGACGCATTACCGAACAGCTCGCGATACCTACCATTGGCATTGGCGCTTCGCCAGCCTGCGATGGCCAAGTGCTCGTCACCGAGGATATTCTCGGCCTCAGCGGCGGTCGTATTCCCAAGTTTGCCCGGCAGTTCGCCGACGTAGGCGCGCTTATTAGCCAAGCTGTGCAGCAGTATGCGACCGAGGTGCGCGAGGGGACGTTCCCCACTTTGGACAACTGCTTTGGCGTCAAAAAATAGTGACTATCGAGCCCCAAAGTGACTGAATTTTCTCCTGCAATGGTAGGGCTGCTTGCAGTGCTGGCAGGTATGGCTGTCGGGGCTTTGCTATGCGCTCTTTATGTACGGAAAGCGCACTCGATAGGGCGCATGCAACTGGATCGCGCCAACTTGCAGGCCCGCGTCCAGCAAGACGACATCGCGCGTCTTGAGTCCGCCTTGGCGCAGGAAACCAACCGGCGAGAGGCGCTTCAAGAATTGAAGGATGACCTCGATCGAGAACTGGCTCGGCAACAGTCCGACGCAAGCAGTCTGCGCGAACGGCTGGACGAGCTACGCTCCAGCCTGGAAAGAAAAGAGCAGGCCCTGCAAGAGACTTTAGACCGCTTTTCCAATGCAGAACGGCAGCTGGCGGCGCTGCAGGCCACCCACGAAGAGCGCTTGTCTGCTTACGAAGAGCTGAAGCAGTCCCTCGAGCACACCCGGGCTCAAATGAAGACTGAGTTTCAGAACATCGCCAGTCAAATCCTCGAAGAGAAGGGCAAGACGTTTACTCAAACCAGCCAAAGCTCGCTGGATGCCTTGTTGCGGCCCTTTCGAGAGCAGATCGACAGTTTCCAAAAGCGGGTCGACCACATACATGACGAGTCCATCAAGGGTAATGCCTCATTGGGGACCCAGATTCGCCAGGTGCTGGAAATTGGCATGAAGATGAGTGCAGAGGCGAATTCCCTGGCTTTGGCGCTGAAGGGCGACAAAAAAACAACTGGCAACTGGGGCGAAATTCAACTCGAGAAAACGCTGCAGCTTGCGGGTCTCGTCAAGGGCGACCATTACGAATCTCAGGCGCGCTTCAAAGACGAGCAAGGTAACGCGCGCCAACCGGATTTCGTCATCAAGCTGCCCGATGACAAGCATATGGTGATCGATAGCAAGGTCTCTCTGGTTGACTACGATCGAGCCTTGGCCGCCACGTCGGAAGCAGAAGCCATGGCGGCGCTGGAAGACCATGCGCGGGCTGTGCGCAACCATATCGACGACCTGTCTCGAAAGGATTACACCAATCTGATTGGCATGCGCAGCCCCAGTTTTGTGCTCATGTTCATGCCCATAGAGCCCGCCTATATCGAGGCGCTAAAACACAATAAGGAATTATTTAATTACGGCTACCAGCGTAACGTCATTATGGTGTCCCACACCACGTTGATGCCCATCCTCAAGACGGTGGCTAATCTCTGGATGATTGCCCGCAGCAACGAACAGGCACACGAACTCAGTTCGCGGGCAGGCGAAATTTATAACCAGGTCGTTGTCGTTGCCGAGAACCTGAAAAAGCTGGGCGACACCCTGGCAGCGGCCAACAATCATTACAATCGCGCCGTCACCTCGCTTGCCGGCCGCCAGGGGCTCTACGGCAAGGCCTCCCGGTTTGCCGAGTTGTCCTCCAAAGCCACCAAGACCATGCCGACTCTCGAGCCCTTGCACACCGATCTGGACATTGAAAAGCTCGAGCTGGTGGTGGGGCCGTCCAGCGTAAACGGACACCAGGCAGAACCGGCCCTGGGCGCGGCAGAAGAGCCGTCGGTATAGATGCGCCACCGATCGCAGGCCAGGCAGCAATCGGTCAGCCGAGAAGATCCGCCCTCGCATCGCCCCGCGCGTTCCCAGTTAGAGGCTGGCTGGCACACAGGTTGCCCAGGTCGTGCTACTTCCATACCTGCGGTCGGCCCGCTTTTTACATGAATTCTTTCGGATGGCAACGGCTGTTGTTTCACGACGCTAGCTGGAGTTTCCTTGGGGAGATCACTTTTCGGGTTTTGGTGGCCTACCTGCTCGTCTTCCTGTTTTTGAAGTTCTCAGGCCGGCGAGGCATTCGCCAGTTGTCGATATTCGAGCTCGTCGCCATACTCATCCTGGGATCATCAGCAGGCGACGTGACCTATCGCGAGGACGTTCCCCTGGTGCCGGTCGCGGGCGTTTTCGTTTCTCTGCTGGTCTTTTACCGCGCCACGACCTGGGTGATGAATCGCAGCGAGCGTGTGACCGCCCTGGTGGATGGCAAGCCGGTAATCTTGATCAGGGACGGTCTTTACGATCTTGATACCCTTATGGATTTGAACGTTTCAGAAGACGAGTTTTTCATGGAGCTAAGGCAGCAAAGCGTCGAACACCTCGGACAGGTTCGCCTCGGAATCCTCGAGACGGACGGGGAGGTCAGCCTGTTCTTTTTCGAGTCCGAATCGGTTCGACCTGGTTTGTCTGTCATGCCGCCAGAACTGCGCCCGGAGTATAGCTGCGCGCCGGACGAAGGCCGCTATGCCTGCAACCAATGCGGTTTCACCTTGACCCTTCAAGCCCAAGACAGGCGTCGTTGCCCCCGTTGCAACAAACAAAGCTGGTCGAAGGCACTGGCGAACGCGCGGGTGTCATGACATGAGCCGCCGGTCGGCACGCCAATTAAGAATGATGGCTTCGGCGCCCTTGCCCGTCCGAGACGGGGTCGCGCCCAGCCGCGTTTTTCTTCCGTCTGGGCCCTGGGCGACCGTCTTTGAATTTTTAGTGGAACGCTTCCCGTATTTGACGGACGACGTATTGCACGAGCGCATGATGGCGGGCGATATTGTTGATTCGGAAGGCACTGCCCAACGGCCCGACACACCGTACGAGCCGCAGCAATGGCTGTGGTATTACCGCCAAGTGCCCGACGAGCCGCCAGTGCCATTTGTATTGGGCTTG
>JAJUGB010000053.1 GCA_029268595.1 Alcaligenaceae bacterium
CTCAGCCCGAACCGCCCATGCCCACCCAGCATCTGGAAAAGCCCGGACTGGAAGAAGACATGGTGCTGCAGCCCAGGTATATGGCGCCGGACTACAAAGGCAGCGGAAAGCTGGAAGGATTCGCCACCCTGATAACCGGCGGCGATTCCGGCATAGGCCGAGCCGTAGCGGTTCTTTTCGCGCGCGAGGGTGCCGACGTCGCCATCGTGTATTTGGACGAGCACGAAGACGCAGAAGAAACGCGCGACGCCGTTGAGGCTGAGGGCCGGCGATGCGTGCTGATTCCGGGAGACGTGAAGAATCGCCAATTTTGCGAGACCGCCGTACAGAAGACCGTGGAAGCGTTCGGCAAGCTGGACGTTCTGGTCAATAATGCCGCCTTCCAGGAACACGCCCAATCCCTGGAAGACATTACAGATGAGCGCTGGGACGAAACCATGCGCACGAACATTTATGGCTACTTTTATATGGCGCGGGCCGCTCTGCCGCACATGAAAGAAGGCAGCAGCATCATTAACTCGGGCTCTGTCACCGGCCTGCGAGGCAGCCCCCAACTGCTGGATTACTCCAGCACGAAGGGCGCAATCCATGCCTTCACGATGGCCTTGGCGGCCAACGTAGCGAAGAAGGGTATACGCGTCAACGCCGTGGCGCCGGGTCCTGTGTGGACGCCTTTGAATCCGGCCGACCGCGAACCAGAAAAACTCAAAGAATTTGGCGCAAGCACCGCCATGGGAAGGCCTGCGCAGCCCGAAGAGCTCTCGCCGGCCTATGTATTCCTGGCTTCCCCGGTATGTTCAAGTTTTATCACTGGTATTGTTTTACCTGTGACGGGCACTCCGGGTAGCTGAGAAGGGCAGCGGCTGTCAATACGAAAGTATTTTGGAAAGAAACTGTTGGGCGCGCTCGGAGCGTTCTTCGGGATGTTCGAAGAAGTCCTCTTTGCTGCAGTCTTCGACAATGCGCCCTTCGTCCATAAAGACGACTCTGTCGGCCACTTTACGCGCAAAGCCCATTTCGTGCGTGACAACAATCATGGTCATGCCTTCACGGGCGAGATCGACCATGACGTCCAGCACCTCATTAACCATTTCCGGGTCTAAAGCCGACGTGGGCTCATCAAACAACATGGCCACCGGATCCATGGCTAGAGCTCGGGCTATCGCCACTCGCTGCTGCTGCCCGCCGGATAACTGCCCCGGGTATTTATCTTGATGATCGGCCAGTCCCACCCGCTGTAGTAGCTGTTGGGCGCGTTGCGCGGCCTGGTCGGCGCTACGTCCCAGCACCTTGGTCTGCGCCAAGGCCAGATTACGCATCACATTAAGGTGGGGAAAAAGCTCGAAGTGCTGGAAGACCATACCGATGCGGGCGCGCAGCTTTGGCAAATGGGTGCCTCGCGCCCCGACAGAAACCCCGTCGACGAAGATTTCCCCCTCCTGGAATGGCTCCAGCCCGTTAACTGTTTTGATGAGGGTGGACTTGCCTGAACCGGAAGGCCCGCATACGACCACCACTTCGCCCTTCTTGATGGTGGTCGTGCAGTGTTTCAGTACCTGGAAATCGCCATACCACTTGCTTACGTTGCGAAACTCTATCATGGGCCCTCAATTCCTAACGCGCGACGGCGATTCGACCTTCCAGCCGTTTGACCAGCCGGGAAGCGACATACGAAATCAGAAAATAAATCGACGCGGCAAAGACAAACATTTCAACCATCCGACCATCCCGCTGCGCGACGTTATTCGCCGCGCCCAAAAGATCGGTCAGCGACAGCACGTACACCAAGGAAGTGTCCTGAAACAGGACAATGGTCTGCGTCAAAAGCAATGGGGTCATGTTGCGAAACGCCTGGGGCAAGACGACGTGGCGCATGACCTGCCAGTAATTGAGCCCCAATGCGTAGCCCGCCCCCGTCTGCCCGGCAGGCACGGACTGTATGCCGGCCCGCATGATTTCACAGAAATACGCAGCCTCGAACAGGGTGAACGTAATCAACGCCGAGGTGAAGCCGCCAATGGCTATGGGCCGCCCTGCTTGAGTAAGCCAGCCAACTATATATGGCACCAAAAAATAGAACCAGAAAATGATCAGCAGCAGGGGCAGGGCGCGCAGCAGGTTCACGTAGCCCCCGGCCAGCCACGATAACGCACGACTGTTTGACAGCCGCATCAGGGCCAGCAACGTACCCAGCACAATGCCGCCCAAAGAGGCGAGCACGGTCAGTTTCAAGGTAAAAACCAGCCCCGTCTGAATCAGGTAGGGCGCGGTGCGAAGGATGATTTCCCAGTCGAAATCGTACATATCCCCGTTACCTCGTAGCGCCCAGAAACCCAGGAACCTGGTAATACCTTTCCAGCACGCGCATCAACACCACCACGACGGCATTCAGAAGCAGGTATAGGACGGTCGCTACAGTGAAGGCTTCGAAAATCTGGAAACTGAACTCTTGCATGGAGCGAGCCGCACCCGTGAGCTCCATGAGACCAATGGTGAAGGCCACCGACGAGTTCTTGATGAGGTTAAGAGCTTCCGAAGTGAGCGGCGGCAAGATGATGCGTCCGGTCACAGGCAAGAGGACATAGCGATATACCTGTATGCGCGATAGCCCCAAGGCGGTGGCAGCCATGGACTGCCCGCGCGGCAGCGATTGGATGCCCGCGCGAATCTGCTCAGCAATTCGGGCCGAGGTAAACAGACCCAACGCCACCACGGCGGTCCAGAAGGTGCTCCATATGGGGTCGGACGATTTAATGAACTGGCCCATGGATTCCGGCAGAATCTCCGGCGCCACAAAATACCAGAGGAACATCTGCACCAGGAGCGGGACATTGCGGAAAAGCTCCACCCAAGCCGCGCACAGCGCCTCGATCCAGCGTATTCCGGACGTGCGAAGCACTCCGACAATGACACCAAGCGCTAAGGCCAGGCACCAGGCCGCCACGGAAACGCTTATTGTCCATCCGAGACCGCGCACCAAGGTATATAAGTAGCTGCCCGTACCGTCGGGCGCCAGCTCGAACAAAATCGGCCAGTTCCAGTTGTAGTTCATCTTATCGTCCCTCTGTGGTGCCTTCCCTGCGCGGGTCGGCGGCACCGACCAACCCCTCGGGGCTGATATAAATACCTTGTAAGCCGCTGGTGAACTCTTCCACCTGCACTTCGTGCCCCATGCTTTCTAAAGTCTTGACATGCCGGACAAGCACCGAGCCGGCCTCGAGCTCCGTTTCCTTGTTGCGGCTGCCGAAGTGCGGCTGCGACACGGCCTCCTGGGGGCTGAGACCCCAGTCAAGCACTCCGATCACGGCTTGCGCCACATAATTAAGAATGGCGCTACCACCGGGCGACCCAATGACAAACAGCGGTTTGCCTTGGTAAAAAACGATGGTGGGCGACATGGTACTGCGGGGTCGCTTTCCAGGTTCCACTCTGTTGGCAATCGGCCGTCCGTGCTCGTCAGCAGACAGGAGCGAAAAATCGGTCAACTGGTTGTTCAACAGAAAACCGCGCACCATGATTTTGCTGCCAAACGCGGATTCCACGCTTGAGGTCATCGACACCACATTCCCCTCTTTGTCCACAATAGAAATGTGGGTGGTAGACGGAATCTCCAGCGCCTCGTCGCTACCGAGTGTGGCCCGCCTTCCAACGGGGTCTCCCGGAATCGCCACACCCATACTCATCTCGGGCCGAATCAACTCGGCTCGCATCCGAAGGTAAGCCGGATCGATGAGCGCGTCCACCGGCACATCGACAAAGTCCGGGTCAGCAAGATAAAAGTCTCGGTCCGCGAACACGAGGCGCCCCGCTTCCGAAAATAGGTGTATGGCTTCGACGCTGTCCGGCTTCACGTCTTGCAAAGGGAAGGCCTCCAGGATTCCCATCATTTGGATTAGGCCCACACCACCCGAACTAGGGGGTGGAGCGCCACACACCACGTAGACCCTATACGGCCCACAGACGGCTTCGCGTTGCAATGCCCGGTAATTATTCAAATCCGCCACGCTCAAAGCCCCGGGCTGCGGATGGGAGCGGACAGCGGCGACAATGTCCTTGGCTATTGCGCCCTGATAAAAAGCGTCGGCGCCTTCCGTGGCGATGCGATTGAGCGTGTCTGCGAGGGCCGGGTTCCTCAGGACATGCCCCACCGGCCAAGGACGCCCTTGAGAGTCAAAAAAGTAACCACCAGCCTTTGCGTTCTCAGCCAAACCCCGGCTTTTGGAGATCATGAGATGGAGACGCGGCGTGACGGCGAAGCCTTCCTGGGCCAGTTGCAAGGCAGGCTCGAAGAGTTCGGCCCAAGGCAATCGGCCATGGCGCCCATGAGCCAGCTCCATTGCCCGTAATACGCCAGGAACGCCAACGGAACCCCCATTGTTGACGGCTTCCCAATACGATAAGGGCCGCCCGTTTGCGATGAACTGATCCGGTTCGATGCTGGAAGGCGCTGTTTCACGTCCATCGAAGACCTGCAGATTGTCCTTTTGTGCGTCCCAGTACAAAAGAAATGCGCCCCCGCCTATGCCCGAGGACTGCGGCTCCACCAATCCTAGAACCAATTGTGCGGCTATGGCGGCGTCGATCGCCGAGCCGCCACGCTCAATCATGGCCAATCCGGCCTTAGTCGCCAAGGGGTTGGCGGTGGACACCATGTACTTCCTGGCGCGCACCTCTTCCTTGGCAGCGTAACCGCTGGCGGCTTCCGGGCTGATGTCTTCAAAGGAGGCCGCCGCAGCCGCCAACTCTGTTTCTGCCTTGTCTCGCGGTTCAGTGGCCTGCGTCATTGGGGCACAGCCTTGCATAAAGGCGGACAGGCCTAGACAAAGCGTAAGCGCGAGGCGGTGGATTGCTGACATCTGAAGTGCATTCCTGGGTTAAATCAGGGGCCTGCCACTGGACGGGCTCCTGGCAGCGACTGCCCGATAGTAACCAGAGGACCGCGGTTCTTGAAACACCGGCGTCACATCGGATACGAAAACGTAACCAAAGACTGTGGCCGAAGCTTACTTATTTCAGTCGGCTGCAGAGACCTTGTGGAGGCAAGGCCACATGGATACGCTTGAATCCGTCTAATCTCTTGGAGTCTTGTGATGAAGTCAGGAAGTCGTTTTGCCCGCGTACTGATTACCAGCGTACTTGCTTTCTCCGTGGCGGGCTGTGCCTCCGCCCGCGACCGCCGGACCGACAACACTCTTATAGGCGCGGGCCTGGGGGCAGCTGCCGGCGCCGTCGTCTCCCAAGGCGATCCGCTTTACACAATCGGTGGAGCGGCAGCAGGCGGCCTGCTTGGCAACATTCTGACCTCCGAGCCCCGTTACGAAAAACGCGGATACCGCGGGAACCACTATCGTCACGTACCACCAGGGCACGCTAAAAAACATTACCGCAAGGTTCACAAGAAACACCATCACCGCCGCCACCGACACTGACTTTAAAAACCGGCGAGAGAACCCTGGTTCAGTACACTGAACTGGGGTTTTCCCCTTTTGTGCAGCAGCTCCGGGATCGCTATAGTAGGTTTTATTTACATTTACGGAGGTCGTACCGATTTCTCAAAATGTAGTAACACCAAAAAGAATCAAATTCGTTCATCCCGCCTGTCGGGAGTAGCTTTCCATCTCATCAGTGCAGTACCTTCTCTCTCCCGGAGTCACTTGCATGAAAATTATTCTTAAAGCTGTCGTCGCCGCCAGCTGCCTAATCGCTGGTACAGCGGTGCACGCTGCCGAGCCCTTTAAAATTGGTCTCATCGTTCCAATGACGGGCCCATTTGCTTCTACTGGCGCCCAAATCGAAGCGGCCACTCGTCTGTATATGCAAGAGCATGGCGACGAGGTTGCCGGCCGAAAAATTCAGCTCATACTGAAAGACGACGGCGGCATCAAGCCTGAAGACACGAAGCGCATCGCTCAAGAGCTCGTCGTCAAAGAAAAAGTCGATGTGTTGGCCGGATTCGGTCTCACTCCGCTGGCTTTTGCGGCCGCCCCCGTTGCCACACAGGCCAAAAAGCCCATGGTCGTCATGGCGGCAGCCACCTCGTCCATCGTTCAGAAGTCGCCCTATATCGTCCGCACCTCCCAAACGGTGCCCCAGATAGTTGCGCCCCTGGCCCAGTGGGTGGCGCGTCCTGAAAGCGGTATCAAGCGCGTCGTCACCTTCATTAGCGACTACGGCCCAGGGCACGACTCAGAAAAGGTCTTCGTCAAGCACTTCACAGCCAATGGCGGCGAAATCCTTGAATCGATCCGCGTTCCCATGCAAAACCCGGATTTTGCGCCCTTCCTGCAGCGCGTTAAGGATTTGAAACCCGACGCCGTATTTGTCTTCGTTCCTTCGGGGCCCGGCATTACTTTCATGAAGCAGTTTGCCGAGAAGGGCTTGAAAGAGGCCGGCATCCAGCTGATTGGCACGGGAGACGTGCTCGACGACGATCTGCTGCCCAGCATGGGGCCAGAGGCGCTCGATATTGTCACCTCGCAGCACTACTCGGCCGCACACGATTCGCCCGAAAACAAAAAGTACGTCGAAGCCTTCAAGAAGCTCACCAACGGAAAAATGCGCCCTAACTTCATGTCCGTGGGCGGGTACGACGGCATGCACGTCATTTACGAGGCGCTGAAAAAAGCCGGCCCCGACGCCTCGGGCGACCAGTTATTGGCAGCCATGAAAGGAATGAGCTGGACCAGCCCACGTGGTCCGATCTCCATCGACCCAGAAACTCGCGACATCGTTCAAAACATCTACATCCGGCGCTCGCAAATGGTTGACGGTGAAATCTATAACGTCGAATTCGACACCATCGAATCCGTAAAAGACCCAGGCCTTTAAGCGCCCAGTCCCGGACCCTGCTCGCCGAGAGGTCCGGGACACCCTCCACGTCCATGATCTCCCGGCGCCGCGTTGACACCATAGTCAGGCAACTTTACGATCTACGGAGCGGCCCTAGCCTGAGCCAGTTCTCCACCCACAGACAGCGCCAGGTCACCCTTTGGTGCGGCGCTTCTTCTAAGGACATCACATGGACGATCAACTCCTGCAGCAACTTCGTATCGCACAAGTCGTGCAAAACTGGGTCGTGTGGCGCGACGCCGGCTTTTGGGATCGCTTCGCCACCGTCTGGCACGAAGACGGCTGGATGTCAGCCACCTGGTTTCAAGGGCCTGCCGCCAAGTTCATCGAGGTAAGCCGGGCCGGATTTGAGAAAGGCGTATCGATACTGCATTTCCAGGGCAGCTCTACAGCCGACATCCAAGGCAATCGCGCAATTTCTCAAGCCAAAATGACCATCAGCCAGCGGGCCGAAGTGGACGGCATCGTGGTCGATGTGCTTTGTACGGGCCGCTTCTATGACTTTTTCGAGCAACGCACTGTCAATGGCCAACAAGAATGGCGCATTGTCCGGCGCCAGCCCATATACGAAAAAGATCGTATGGATCCCGTCGATCCTTCCGCTTATCTCGAACTCGACCAAGAGCTCTTGCAGCAGTTTCCCAAGGGATACCAACATCTGGCTTACCTGCAGTCGCGGCTCGGCTTCAAGATCAAGCCCGATATGCCCGAACTGACCGGCCCCATTGTCGAGGCACTGTATCGGCGGGGCCAATTGTGGCTCGAAGGCGCGGATTCGCCTTTCGATGAGCCTCCAGTGGCAACCGTCGTATGAGGTGAACGGATATCGCTATGACGTCCCGTTCAACCGAGTCCCCGGCTGTCCTCGAATCCACTAGTCATAAGGCTGACGACGACTGGCGCCACCACAACGTGGGCAGGCTGCTTAATAACGCCGTCAAGCGATTTGAAGGCCGCATATTGCAAAACATGGAAGCAGCTGGCCAAAAGGTATTTTCGCTTAGCCACATCGCCATTACACGCAATCTCGACCTTGATGGCACCCGAGCGACCGAGCTTGCCCGCCGCGCAGGAATCACCAAGCAGTCCATGAGCGAACTTGTCGCTCAACTAGAAATCCAGGGCTTGGTGCAGCGACGTCCCGATCCGCTGGATCGCAGAGCAAAGATCGTTTTTTTCACTGACTCGGGCCTGGTCTGGCTCGAAGCCTTTCGCAAGGCGCTCGAGCAAGCCGAGCGTGAAATGGAACAGAAACTGGGTGCTGACGTCCTGGCCTCGCTAAAGCAAGCACTGACTCACTACGGCGAAATCGACTAACGTTGACGAATTAGTCAGGCAAACTTACTATATCGAAAACCTCATCGCCAAAGGGAAGTTTTCATATGTTGCCCGAACATTCCTCAGTCATTATCGTAGGAGGAGGCCCCTGTGGTCTCATGCTGGCCAACGAGCTCGGCCGTCGCGGCGTCAGCGCGGTGCTTGTAGACGAAAAGTCCGACACAGCATTCAATCCTCAAGCCAATGCGACTCAAGCCAGGACGATGGAGCACTACCGTCGCCTGGGATTTTCTGAAGAGATACGCAGCCTTGGCTTGCCAGAAGACTTTCCAACCGATATTGCTTATTTCACCCGATATGCAAAACACGAGTTGGCACGTTTCAGCTTGCCCTCGGCAGCCGAAGCTCGCAAGCGTATTCACTCTCTGGGCGGTTCTTGGAGTGCTGCCGAGCTTCCCCATCGGGTGTCGCAAAAATATGTAGAACGGGTATTGCGTCGACACGCTGAAGCGCTGCCTAGTATTTCGGTCAACTACGGTTGGCGCATGAGTGCAGTGCGGGACACGGGCGACGGTGTGGAGGCCGATGTGGAATGCGTGGCCGACGGCCGTCGGCAAACCGTAAGCGCTCAATACCTGGTGGGCGCGGATGGGCCGCGTAGCAAAGTCCGTGAATACCTCGGTATACGGTACGCCGGAGAAACCGGAATTCAACGCGACTTCATGGGCGGGCGCATGTACGCCATTTACGCGCATTGCCCGGACTTTTACAAAGTGGTCCCGCATGCTCCTGCCTGGATGAACGTTTCATTCAACCCGGATCGTCGAGCGTTTATGGCGGCCGTGGACGGCAAAGGCGAGTTCGCCTTCCACACTCAATTGCATGCTCACGAATCCGAAGACGCCATTACCGAAGAAGACGCGCGCAGGATGTTCCAAGCGGCCGTCGGAGCGCCCGTTGAGGTCAAGATTTTGTCTCAAGGCGGCTGGACGGCCGGCCATGCGCTCGTTGCAGAACGGATGCACCAAGGTCGATTATTTCTTGGCGGAGATGCCGCACACCTGTTCACTCCCACAGGAGGTCTTGGCTACAACACCGCAGTTGAAGATGCCGTCAATCTGGGGTGGAAGCTGGCAGCAGTCATTAAGGGACAGGCCGCCTCCACCCTGCTCGACAGCTACGAAATGGAACGACGCCCCTTGGCTATCCGCAATACCGGCTACGCACGGCAATTCGCCGACTCGTTGGGGCTGTTCAAACCGGTGCCGCACATTGAAGAAGACAGCCCGGAAGCAGTGGCAGCCCGCCAAGAGGCCGGCCAGTATCTAGAGCGCCACGGACGGGCGGAATTCAATATTCCGGGTATTACTTTTGGCGGCCGCTATGACGGATCGCCCGCTATCTTGCCAGACGGCACTGTTCCTCCTGCAGATGCAGCTAACGAGTACACGGCCACGGCCTGCCCGGGCGGACGCCCCCCTCATTGCTGGCTTGAGGACGGACAATCTCTGTATGACACCTTTGGCTTCGAGTGGACTTTGCTGTGCATGAGCTCAGAAGATGTCGCACCGTTCAAGCAGGCTGCGCAACAGCGGCACATTGAGCTCACAGTTGTCCGGCGCCCCGAAGTGCGCGACCTCTACGAAGCAGACTTCGCACTAATCCGTCCTGATCAAATTGTGGCGTGGCGCGGCAATAGTACCGACGAAGCCAAGTCCATTTTGGCTCAATTGCTGGACGCACCCTCTACTACACATAAGGGCGCTCGGGCTGATAGCACCGCCGCCTGACTCGGAGACCACTATGCGTGACCTGAATGAACACACCTTGACCGACGAAGTCATCGCCCGCTTCAAGAATTGCGACAATCCCCGCACTCTGCAGATCAGCGAGGCGCTGGTGCGCCATCTGCACGCTTTCGTACGCGAGATCGAACCTACTCAAGAAGAATGGGAAGCGGCCATCGATTTTCTGACTCGAACGGGCCACATGTGCGACGACAAGCGGCAGGAATTCATTCTGCTGTCCGATGCGCTGGGCGTCTCCATGCTGGTTGACGCCATTAACCACCGCGCGCCCGAAGGCATCACCGAGTCCACCGTTTTTGGCCCTTTCTATGTGGATGGCGCCACCCTCTACGAGAACGGAAGTGACATCACCGAGGGCACGCCGGGCATGCCGATGTACATCAGCGGCAGCGTCAACGACGATAGCGGTGAACCCCTGGCCAACGCGCTAGTCAACATCTGGCAATCGGACACCGAGGGGTACTACGATGTCCAGCACATGGATACCCTCGCTCTAAGGGGCCGCCTTCGCACCGACGAGAACGGCCGTTTCAGCTGCTGGACCGTCCGCCCATCGGCCTATCCCATTCCGGACGACGGCCCTGTGGGCGAAATGTTGGCGGCTCAGGGACGCCATCCCTGGCGACCCGCCCATGTTCACTTCATGATCGAAGCCCCAGGGTTCCGAAAACTGGTCACTCACGTCTTTGCTGAAGGCGACCAGTACCTGGACAGTGACGTCGTCTTCGGAGTGAAGAACTCGTTGATTCGGGAATTCAAAGAGCATCCGGCAGGTACGGCCCCCGATGGCCGCCAGGTAGACCAGCCGTACTCCACGCTTCATTACGACTTCAAGCTAAAGGCAGTGGCGGGAGCGTCACTGGAAGAAGCCGCCTCCCAATCGGACGACAGAACATGATGCACGACTTCACATACGAAGCCCTTCCCGTACGAGTCGTTTTCGGACAAGGCAAAATACAAATACTGCCGCAGGAGGCCGAGCGCCTTGGCATAAAAAGGGCGCTGGTTCTATGCACACCACAACAGGTGCAGTGGGCTGAAGAGGTTTCATCCTTGCTTGGTGATAAATGCGCTGGTCTATTCCATGAAGCGGCCATGCACACCCCAGTCGACGTCACGTTGCGTGCCGTAGAGTACGCCCGCAGCGTGCAAGCCGATGGGCTCATCAGCCTGGGCGGGGGCTCCACCACGGGATTGGGCAAAGCCATATCATTGCGCACCGGCTTGCCGCAGATTGCCGTTCCCACCACTTATGCCGGTTCTGAAATGACGGGCATACTGGGGGAAACCGAGAACGGCATCAAGACCACTCAAAAGAAACCGGAGATTCAGCCGGAAGCGGTCATCTACGACGTGGACCTCACCATGTCGCTTCCGGCCGGTCTCTCGGGCACTAGCGGCTTAAACGCCATGGCCCATGCCATCGAGGCCTTATACGCACAAGACCGCAACCCTGTCACCTCTTTGATGGCACTTGAAGCCATTGCGGCTTTCGGACGTGCCCTGCCCGTGATTGCCAAGCAACCGGACGATGTAGCAGCGCGGTCCGACGCCTTGTACGGAGCCTGGTTCTGCGGCATTTGCTTGGGGTCAGCGGGGATGGCGCTGCACCATAAGTTGTGCCATGTGCTGGGCGGCGCTTTCGACCTGCCCCACGCCGAGACCCATGCTGTCATGCTGCCACATACAACGGGCTACAACATGGCTGCGGCAGCGGACGTCATGGACAAAGTCGCCAGTGCCTTGAATGCGCCCAACGCCGCCCGCGGCCTGTGGGATCTTGCCCGCAGCATCAACGCACCCCGTTCTTTGCAAGAGCTCGGCATGCCGGAGGACGGAATAGACCACGCTACCGATCTTGCACTGCGGAATCCCTATTGGAATCCAGAACCGCTAACGCGCGAAGGCATCCATGCCCTGATCAAAGCGGCGTGGGCCGGCGACCTGCCCCTGCAAGCGTGACTGTAATGCCGCACTGGGGCCGCTTCTTTCCAGTACGGCTGAAGCCGCCCATCCGATAAGTGCAAACCCCGCCATCAAGGGCGGGGTAGTGCCGGCGCGCTAACGGAAACGAGCCCTCGCCAGGCCCGTATTTTTGCCCCTCAGGCTTCTAATTGCTGGCGCAAGCGATTCTGAACCTGGACCAGTTCAGCCGGCAGACCTTGTTGCAACTTTTCGAAGAGCTCTGTGTGAAGTTGAAGCTCTTTGTTCCATGCCTCCGGGTCGATACGGGTGATGACCTGAAACTGTTCGGCAGTGAAATCCAGGCCATCCCAGGTGATGTCCTGGTACTGAGGACTGATGCCGAACAGGTTCTCTTCGCCATCGGCGCCTCCTTGGATGCGTTCAAGCATCCACTTGAGCACCCTCATGTTTTCACCAAAGCCCGGCCATATGAACCGACCTTGCTCGTCGGTCTGGAACCAGTTCACGCAGAATATGGCGGGCTGCACGGCGCCGGCTTGCTTTAATTTGCGTCCGAGCTCTAGCCAGTGTTGGAAATAATCGCTCATGTTGTACCCGCAGAACGGCAGCATGGCGAAGGGATCGCGTCGCACCACGCCCTGCTGGCCAACCGCCGCAGCCGTGGTTTCCGACCCCATGGTGGCAGCCATATATACCCCTTCCACCCAGTTGCGCGCTTGGGTGACCAAGGGAACGGTGTCGGAGCGTCGGCCCCCGAAGATGAACGCGTCGATAGCGACGCCGGCCGGATTGTCCCATTCGGGGTCGATGGCCGGGTTTTGATCGGCAGCCACAGTGAATCGGGCGTTGGGATGAGCCGCCTTTCTGCCAGAGTCGGGCGTCCAGTCTTTGCCTTGCCAGTCGATACAGTGATCGGGTGCGGGGCCCATGCCCTCCCACCAGACGTCACCGTCATCAGTAAGCGCGACGTTCGTAAAGATTACGTTTTCGCGCAGCGACGCCATGCAGTTGTAGTTGGTTTTTTCATTGGTACCCGGAGCGACGCCAAAATAGCCGGCCTCGGGGTTGATGGCGTACAAGCGGCCCTGGGCATTGGGTTTGATCCAGGCAATGTCGTCGCCAATAGTAGTGACCTTCCAGCCCGGGAGCGCCGCTGGCGGAATCATCATGGCGAAGTTGGTCTTGCCGCAAGCCGAAGGGAAGGCCGCGGCAACATGCATTTTTTTACCCTCGGGCGATGTGACACCCAGAATAAGCATGTGCTCGGCCAGCCAGCCTTCTTCGCGACCCATGCTGGACGCGATCCGAAGCGCGAGGCACTTTTTGCCCAACAGGGCGTTGCCGCCGTAGCCCGACCCAAACGACCAAATCTCGCGGGTTTCCGGGTAATGGACAATGTACTTGGTTTGGTTGCAAGGCCATGCAACGTCTTGCTGACCCGGCTTCAAGGGCGCGCCCACGCTGTGCACGCAGGGCACGAACTCGCCGTCGGCGCCCAATACATCGTAAACCTTGCGACCCATACGGGTCATGATGCGCATATTGGTGACGACATAGGGGGAGTCGGAGAGCTCTACCCCTATTTGTGCAATGGGCGAACCCAGTGGACCCATGGAGAACGGGATGACGTACAAGGTTCGACCGCGCATGCAGCCGGCAAAGAGGCCCGCAAGGGTTTGCCGCATTTCGGCCGGATCCGTCCAGTTATTGGTGGGACCGGCGTCTTCTTTACGTTGCGAACAAATGAACGTGCGGTCTTCGACGCGAGCGACGTCGGAAGGATCGGACCATGCTAGATAAGAGTTGGGGCGCTTCTGAGGGTTGAGTCGGCGCAAGGTGCCGGCCTTTACCATTTGGTCGCATAGACGATCGTATTCCTCTTGCGAGCCATCGCACCATTCGATGCGGTCGGGCTGAGTCAGGCTTGCGATTTCCGCCACCCAGGCCTTTAGACGTTCGTGGCGCACCCACTGGGGCGCTTGAATGTCGACCGATAGTGAAGGGCTGGCTGCTGCGTTCATAGGGGTATGTCTCCATGAGTGGCGCTGGCCTTGCGGCGACGCCTGCATAGTTATGGATGTGGATTATGGCCGGTGGCCCCAGTCAAGACCAGGACCAGCGCCTTATGAACTTCAGGTTGCTGATCTATTTTATATAGATTCACAAACTGTGCACCGTCGGGATATTGGCTGGTTACCCGAGGGTTACAAGTCAAACTCCTACCAGCCCCTTGGCCCAGCGGGTGTAGGCGGCTTCCAGCAATTCATGCATTGACCGCGTGCGCACATCGAGCCGGTCGAGCAACTCTTCGCGCGTGTTGACAGCCGGTGCACTTTTTGCCAGCTGCCTGTCCAGCACCGGACCATTCACTTCGAGCAAGAACGCGACCAGCTCGGGCGTCATTTCCAGGTGAAATTGCATGCCCAGGTGCCGGTCGTTGAAGACAAAGGCCTGGTTTTGGCAGTGAGGACTGGATGCGAGGCGAACCGCCCCCAGCGGCATGTCGAACGTGTCGGCATGCCACTGGAAAACCAGCCGGTCTTTATCTTGCGTTCCGAACCACTCTTGTGTCTGCGCCATCGGCGCCATTTCTATATCGAGCCAACCGATTTCCATGACGTCGTTGCGCCGGACAGGTGAGCCGAAGGCGTTAGCCATGATCTGCGCGCCCAGGCAATGCCCAATAATGGGCAGCCCTTCCTGGTCCGCCCGGCGAATCAGCTCTATCTCCTCGCTGATCCAGGGCAGGCCGTCATTGACGCCCATGCTACCCCCCATGAAGACCATGCCGCTATATCCGGCAGGGTCCGTAGGCACGGGGGCGCCGTCCATGATGGGAATGAGCTCCCAGGGTATGGACAAACGATCGAGGATGGGCAGCACAGCGCCTGGCTGCCCCGCGGGGGTATGCTGAAATATCGCTACAGGTTTCATTCTTTAGAAAAGCCCGAAATACTCGCGCTGTTCCCACTCCGTGACTGCCTGGTGGAAGCGACGAAGCTCGGCTTCCTTCACATGGCAGAAGTAATCCACGAAGCGGGACGACAGCTGTTCACGCAAATATGCGTCGGACCGGAAAGCCTCGAGGGCTTCTTCCAGACTATGCGGCAGGCGTTCGGCCGGCACTTCGTAGGGCTCGTCGGCACACGGACCGGGCGTCAGCTGGTTGCGCAACCCGTCCAGGCCGGAAAGCACCTGGGAGGCAATATATAAATAGGGGTTTGCGCAGGGCTCGCCGACCCGGTTCTCGATGCGGCTGGCCTCTTGACCAGGCCCGCCCAGCACACGCAGCATGGCGCCGCGGTTGTCTCGGCCCCAGCTGGCCCGATCGGGCGCCAAGGAAAACGAGCGATACCGCCTATAACCATTGACTGTGGGCGTGGACAAGGCCGCCGCCCCACGTGCATGTGCGAGCAAGCCGGCCAGATAATGCTGTCCCGTCATGGACAATGGCTGGCTGTCGTCAGCGGGAATAAACGTGTTGGCGCCTGTCTTTTTATCTACAAGGGACTGGTGCAAGTGCCAGCCGCTGGACATGATGTTGGGCACCCGAGGGCGACACATGAAGGTGGCGTGGTAACCCGCCCGCTGGCACACCTGTTTGACAGCACTGCGCAACAGCACCATGGCGTCTGCCGCCACCAAGCCGTTCATGGGGCCGAAGGTGAGCTCAAACTGACTTGGCCCAAACTCGATCTCTAGCGAATGCAGGGGAAGGTTCAAGCCTTGTACCGTCGTGCGCAGGAGCTCCATGACTTCGTCGACGCTGTCATATCGTTGCTCTGTGAGGTACTGGTAGCCGTGCGACAGAAGCTCTACGTCCGGGGGCTCTCCTGGTTGTCCGGGGGCCGCGCCCTGATGCAGGCCCATGTGGGGGTCCTTCATCCGGAACACATGGAACTCCACCTCGAGCCCCGCAATAAGCTCGAGCCCCATGCCGTCGAGTTCGCCCAACGCCCGGCGCAATATGCTGCGTGTCGCCAAAGGCGCTGGCCTGCCGTCAGTCATGTAGGCGTCGCATAATACCCAGCCAGTACGCGGGGCCCACGGCAACACGCGGAAGGTGCTCGGGTCGGCCACTATGACAAAATCGGCCGCGCCCTGCATTCCGTCAAAATCAAAACCGCCCCCCGCAGAAAAGACCGGGAAGACCGTCATATGCGACGTGTCTTTGGCAAGCAAGGTGGTTGTGAGATTGACCCCGCTTCGCAAGGCCGAAATGGCCGCCTTGGTGACGAGGGTTTTGCCTCGCAGCACGCCATGCAGATCGGGGAATGCAAAGCGCACCACATCGACCTCGCCCATATCCAGGCGTCGGGCCAGTTCGTCAGCCGCGCTGGCCTGCGCGGCTGTCCAGACGTCGAACCGCTCTACGAAAGCTGTCATGAACCAACCTTTGCTTCCAAGCGTTGAGAGGCCCAATCGGATTCCTGACGGCGCTTCCGGTCAGCTTGCTCGAGGTAATTACCGGCCTCGCTGGCAGTGGCAATGCCGTCCACAGAAGCGGGGCCGGTGAACTGGGGCGCCTCTTCGGGAGTAATAATCATGGGCGCCTTGCCTTCACCCGCGAGGGTGCTTTCGATCGCTTTGACCAACATACGGCGGTAGGCGTAGATGCACTTGTCGCTTGCGGCAAGGTGCTCGCGCGTACGATCTTGAATAGGGCCCTGCGATTCAACAGCCCACTGGTCGTGCACGTTGATGTCATAGCCCATGCCGGTGTAGGTTTCGCTGGCCTGCTCCTCGGGGTTGAAGCCGTAGTTGTTGCTTTTGTTCTTGCGCGAGGTGTAGTTGGGCAACTCGTACAACTCGAGCCGCTGTTGACGCATCTGCTCTTTATCGACCGGATCGGTAAAGCTGGTGAAGATGGCGTACCAATAGCAGTGCGTGTCGTCGATGGGGACATGCCATTGCGAAATAGTCATGTGGGTGCTCATCGGAATCACGATGGCTTGCGGGAACACCATATTGGTGACGCGCACATGGGTGTGGTTTTCGTCCAGCTCGCGCAGCGTTGTGAGCCGCATGCCGTAATCCGTCATGTTGACGTTGATGGTCGGCCGATCGTACTCGCGCAGCACCTTCGTGATGGGCGTCTCGGACCCGCTGGATGTGCTGCGGAACTGTTTGCCGTAGCTTTCGGAGGGATCTTCGTCCTGGAAGAATCGGTGCAAGAACGA
>JAJUGB010000054.1 GCA_029268595.1 Alcaligenaceae bacterium
ATCCCCTACATGATGAAGAAGCATGGGAAGAAGGTGTATATCGTGGGCGCCGATTACATCTTTGGTCAGCTGTCCGCCAAGGCGGCGGAACGCATTGCCAAAGAAAACGGGGGCGAGGTCGTGGGCATGGAGCTATTCCCGCTTGATGTCGATAAATTTGGGCCGACTATCAGCAAGATCCAGTCTGCCAAGCCGGATTACGTCTTCAATATTTTTGTCGGGCCGGCCCACGCGGCGTTCTATGGGCAATGGGCGTCCGCAGGTATGAACAAGCAAATTCCCATGGCGTCCCATACGATTGGCGATGCCGGCGAACAGATGCGAATGCCTCACGACGTCAGCGAGGGGTTGGTGACTGTCAAGAACTATTACGACGAAATGGACACGCCCGCCAGCAAAGCCTTTGTAGAACGGTTCAAGAAGCGGTTTCCCGACTATACCTATGTGGGGTCGCTCGCCATGGCCGATTATCAGGGAATGTATCTATGGGCCGAGGCGGTGCGCAAAGCCGATTCCGTCGACCGCAAGAAAGTTATTGAGGCGTTCGAGTCCGGCATACAAATAGAAGGGCCCAGCGGGGTGGTGGCGTCGCATCCTCAAACCCATTACTGCGTGCTCGATATGTATTTGGCAGAAGTGCGCAATGGCCGCTTTGAAGTGATGGAAAGCTGGAAGCAAGTTCCACCCGTGGACCCCGGTGACAATAGCTGCAATGTGCTCGACGATCCTCTCTAACCGTCTTGTTGCAGCCGTAACTATATAGGGGCGTGTTTCTGCTTTCGCTGGCCGAAGTCGGCTTTGCCTGTCACGGGCAAAGCCGCACGGACGGCTTGAAGGGTGCTCGAAAGGGCGGCGGTACCCGACTTGTTGTAAGGAAAATCGATGGATTTAGCCGTATTGACCGGTATTCAGATTCTTTACGCAGTGGCCAGCTTGTTTCTTATCAGTATCGGACTGGCCATTGTGTTCGGCATGATGGGGGTCATTAATTTCGCTCATGGCGAGTTTCTCATGCTGGGCGGTTTTGCTTTCGTTAAAGCTGTCCAGGCCGGCGTCAATTTCTGGGTGGCCATGTTCATTGTGGCGCCCCTGTCTGTCGCCATCGTGGGCATGGTGGTGGAACGGCTAATCATACGTCCGCTTTACGGACGGATCGTTGAAACTATCCTGGCTACCTGGGGCCTTAGCCTGCTGCTCATGGGGCTGGCTTCTGTTCTGTTCGGGTATTACCAAATGGGAGTCAGCCCACCAACGGGCACGGTACGGATCGGCGACTACTCCGAGGGTCTATACACCTTTTTCGTCATGGGCGTCGCAGTCGTTGTAGGGCTGGGGCTATACCTGCTCTTGCGATATACCCCGTTCGGGTTGCTCGCCCGCGGCACTATGCAAAATGCCGCCATGGCGGCGGCCCTGGGGGTCAACGTAAAGCTCATGTACTCAGTCACCTTTGGCTTGGGGGCCGCCGTGTCGGGGCTGGCCGGGGCGGTGTTTGCACCCATCACGGGCGTCCTGCCGGTTACGGGACTCACCTATATTGCCAAGGCATTCATTACAGTCATACTCGGCGGCGCCTTGCCGTTGACAGGCGCCGCGACTTCGTCTGCCATATTGGGCACGGTAAGCCAGGTCACCACCCTGCTCGCTACATCAGTGCTCGGCGAGGTCATGCTTCTGGTCACCGCCATTGTTCTGCTGCGCGTGCTGCCTTCCGGCATCACTGGCCGGTTCTTCAGGCGGGGTATGTAATGCGCGAGCTTAAAAACCCGACTTTCTGGCTGGCCATCGCGGTGGGGGTTGTGCTTATAGTGGGTGTGCCATGGGTTGTCGAGGTGTACACCTTGTATAACTTCACGGTGTTTGCCGTGCTGGCTGTGCTGGCTCTAAGCCTGGGGCTGGTGTGGGGCTTTGGAGGCATACTGGCTTTGGGTCAATCGGCCTTTTTTGGCATAGGGGCGTACGTCTATGCCGTGCTGGCCGTCAATATGGGTGACAGCACATGGGCGGTATTGGCGGCCATCGTTGCGCCCATGGTTCTGGCGGCGCTCGTTGGCTACTTTACGTTTTTTGGCCGTATAAGCGATGTCTACTTTGCGGTCATCTCCCTCACAATTCCGCTCATCCTTTTCAGTCTCATCAATAGCGCTTCCGGCCCGGCTTATCAGTTCGGAAAAGTACACATAGGCGGCTACAACGGCATCCCGGGCGTCCCTCCATTGAACATCCCCTTTAATGCGGGACATCAGTTGTCGTTCGAAGGCATGTTCTATGCGTCCGCGGCTCTTTTGCTGCTTGTGTACGGAGGCCTGCGTCTATTGGCGGCCAGTCGGTTTGGACGCGTGCTTGTTGCGGTGCGCGAGAATGAGTTGCGGGCCGAACTTCTTGGATACGACACTCGCTACTTCAAACTGGGGGTGTTTTGTCTGGGTGCCGGAATCGCGGGCATAGCCGGCGCGTTCTACGGAGCATGGGGCTCTTCAGTGGGACCGACCGTCTTTTCCCTCTCCTTTGCGGCACAGACGGTCATTTGGGTCTTATTCGGTGGCCTGGGCACCTTGCTGGGGCCTATTGTGGGAAGCTTTATTGTTCAGGCACTGTCCACATGGCTGGGTAGCGTAAGCCAGGTCAGTCCCGAGATCGCCCTCGGTGTGTTCTTTATTGCAGCGGTATTGCTCATACCCAGCGGCGTCATTCCTGCGCTGCGCGACCGCTTGTTCTCACGCATTTTTCCGCGCGATAGGGCGACGCCATGATTTTGCAAACGCAAGACCTGTGGTGCAAATTCGGCGGTGTGGCGGCAGTGGCGGGCGTTGATTTCTCGCTCGAGGACGGAGAGCTGCGTTGTCTGATTGGCGCTAACGGGGCGGGCAAAAGCACGTTCTTCAAGATGCTTACCGGGCAGTTGAAACCCACCTCGGGAACCATCATGCTTTTCGGCCAAGATGTCACGGGCGCCTCTCCGCATACCATTGCGCGGCTGGGGGTCGGCGTCAAGACGCAAGTGCCCAATCTGTTCAACCAGCTCACCGCTCACGAGAACCTCTATATTGCCGCCCGGCGCCATTTGCCTGAACGGCAAGCGACTGAGGCCGCAGGCGACATGCTCGAGGAAATCCAGTTGTCTTCGTATGCGACTACCGTGGCGGGTCGGTTGGCTCACGGCCATCGCCAGTGGCTGGAGCTAGGCGTCATTCTCATTACCGAACCCAAACTCGTATTGCTGGACGAACCGGCCGCCGGCATGACTGTCGGAGAAGTCGAACGAACCGTAGCGCTTTTGAACCGATTGCGGGGCAAGCGCAGCTTCATCATTGTGGAGCACGACATGCACTTCATACGGCGCATCGCGCAGAAGGTCACGGTGTTTCATCGCGGGCAGGTACTGGTCGAAGACGATATCGACGCGGTGCTTCGTAATTCAAAAGTCCGCGAAGCATATCTGGGCCGGCGAGGAGGGGAGGCGAGGTGACCGAAGCTCTGTTGGAGGCGCGCCGCTTGAGTGCCGGATACGGCAGCATACCCATATTGCGCGACATCGATCTTGAGGTGGCGGCGGGCGAAGTGGTCGGCATACTGGGACACAACGGCATGGGCAAAACCACGCTCATGAAAGCCCTCATGGGGCTGCTCCCCATTTCGGCCGGGCAGGTCCGCGTGTGCGGTACTGAGATCACCCGGCGCGCCGCACACGGTCGGGCGCGGGCCGGCATCGGTTACGTACCGCAGGGGCGCGATATCTTTCCTGCGCTCACCGTGCGCGAAAACCTCGCCTTCGGAGCCTCTGCTGCCCACCGTAATCGCGAGGCCGCCATAAAGAAGGCAATTGCAAGCTTTCCGGTACTAGAGAACCTACTAGATCGAAAAGGGGGAGCACTAAGCGGGGGCGAGCAGCAAATATTGGCGCTGGCAAGAGCGCTGACGGGCGAGCCGCGAGTGTTGCTGCTGGACGAGCCCACCGAGGGGATCCAACCGTCCATTGTCGATCAAATGGAAGAATACCTCCGGCGCGAGGCAGAGCGAAACGGCATGGCGGTTTTGGTGGTAGAGCAAGACATGGGATTCATCGGAGCGATCGCCCACCGAGTGCTATGGCTGCAAAAGGGGCAAATAGTCCGCGAGCTTCACCCGGACCAACTACGCAATCCCCAGACTGTCGACGAATTCGTCGGGCTGGAAGTGGCGGCTCAGCCCCATTCATCTTCATCACAACTATAAAGGGAGACTATGGCAGACTCTTTGTGGAATCTGACGGCTCAGCAAATGCGAGAACTCATCCGTAAGAAGGAGGTCAGCCGCGTCGAGCTGGTGCAAGCCCATCTGACGCGCATAGAACAGACCAACCCTCAAGTCAACGCGCTTATCGAAACATGTGCCGATGAGGCGCTGGATCAGGCGCGGCAGGCGGATGCACAGCATGAGATCCGTACGCAACTGCCGCTGGACGGCATACCCTTCAGCATCAAGGACCATTACGACGTAAAGGGGATGAAGCACACGGAAGGTTTGCCGGCTCGCGCTGAAGAGCGCTCGCCGGAGGACGAACCGGTCGTGAGGCGGTTACGAGAGGCAGGCGCCATCATTGTGGGCAAAGCCAATCAACCCGATCTCCAGATTCGTTGGAACACCATCAGCCACTTATTTGGCGCCACCCGAAACCCTCGCGACCTGTCCAAGACTGCGGGCGGCTCCTCTGGAGGAGACGCGGCCGCCGTGACGGCCGGCATGGCGGCTATTGCCATGGGGCAAGACTATGGGGGCTCCATTCGTGTGCCGGCCTCGTTTTGTGGCATTTACGGGCTGCGCCCTTCGGCGGGTCGGGTGCCTTCTGCACCTACCATTTCTCCGCTGGACGGGCCCCCCAGTCTGGACTTCATGGCCAGCAAAGGTCCTTTGGCGCGCTGCATCGAAGACCTCCAGACCACATACGAGGTTATTAGCGGGCGGCACCATGCCGACCCTGCCACGGTGCCCGTTCCGGCGCTGCATGGCAACACTGATGGCAAGCGGCCACGTGTGGCTCTGATGGTCGATGCAACCGGCGCCAAGGTCACCGAGGAAATCCGAAAAAGGCTTAACGATACGGCCGCCTTGCTGCAAGACGCGGGGTACGAAGTGGTCGATGCACAGATCCCCAACGCAAAAAGGGCTCCCGAGGTTTGGGCGGAAATTATAGGCACCGAGCTCATGGAGGTGGGCATGCCCGAATTCGGCCACCTTTTGGGGGAGTCCAACCGCCAGCATATCGAGGCGATGTTCAGCATTTACAACCTGGGCAGCGAGGCCAAGCGATATATTGGCGCCTTGGTCGAGCGGCGCAAGATTCAGCGTGAGGTTGCCGGTTTCATGGAAGAGCATCCTTTGGTACTTTGCCCGGTGGCCGGCATGCCCACGCCATCGCTGGACTTCGACCACATGCTGGATCGCGAGGCCACCATCGATTTGTTCGATCACATGCGCAACATCACCTGGGTCAATCTGCTTAGCCTGCCCAGCCTGGCGCTGAGCAATGGCATACAGATTGTCGGCCGGCGATTCCACGAAGGCCAGATATTGCAGGCCGGGCTTTGCGTGCAAGAAAGCTTGGGCGTTGCATCGGTAGCCACACCCTAACGGTCCGGTTGGTGCAAGGCGGCGTGGGCCGCCACCGCCTTGCCGGTCTGGTTTCGCCGCAAAGATTGATAGAATGAACCCCCTGTGATCATGGGGCCAGGCAATGACAAAAAAAGCGTTCGATCCTCCGCTTACCGACCTCTATACTCAGCCGGGCCATCTATTACGTCGTGCCCAACAAATAGCTGCCTCTATTTTCCATGACGAAATGGGCGAGTTTGTCACGCCCATTCAGTACGCCATACTGCGTATTCTGGTAGAGCATCCGGGCATCGATCAGGTGTCGCTGGCCGGGCTTGTCGCCATGGATACCTCTACTGCTGCCAGCGTGGCAATTCGGCTGGAAGAAAAGAAGCTGCTTGTTCGCTATTTAGATCCTAACAACCGTCGGCAGCGCCAGCTTTATCTCACCGAAGAAGGCCAGGCGCTGCTACGAAAAACGGTTCCGGGCGTGGCTCGGTTACACGAGCGACTTTTCGAGGGCTTCACACCCGAGGAAGAAGAGCAATTCATGCAATTGCTGAAGAAGCTGGTGCACTTGAACAATTCCAAAAGCCGAGCGCCTTTAGCGGCGCGCCGAGCGTCGACCGCTGCGGTAGCCGCCTCTCCCGACGCCTCCGAGTAGGGTAATTAGGGGAAAACCCTGGTTTCGGGCCGGCGCTCGGGATGTAAAATCTTTCCTTCAGGTTCAGTACACTGAAGCTTCGCCTGAGGTCGGGTTTCAGCACGTTTCTTGCCCCAGTTTTCTGACCGAGTCAGGGCTGTCCAGTTGCTCGAACCGAATCCCACTCGTAGTCACTCTTTTCACGAGGCGCATATGTTCCCTAAGAACACTTGGTACGTGGCCTGTACCCCAGACGAGATCGAAACCAAACCGCTGGGCCGGCAGATTTGTGGCGAACGCATTGCGTTTTACCGTGGCGCCGAGGGTAAGGTGTGTGCGGTCGAAGACTTCTGCCCGCACCGTGGCGCGGCGCTGTCTTTGGGCTACGTAGAAAATGGGAATCTGGTTTGCGGCTATCACGGATTGGTCATGGGTTGCGATGGCAAGACCGTATCCATGCCCATGCAACGGGTTGGCGGTTTTCCCTGCATAAAAAGCTATGCGGTCGAGGAGCGGTATGGCTTTATCTGGGTCTGGCCGGGCGACGCGGCTCTGGCCGACGCCAGCCTTATTCCCCACTTGCACTGGGCAGTAAGCGACGAGTGGGCGTATGGCGGCGGCTTGTATCACATCAATTGCGATTATCGGCTCATGATTGACAACCTCATGGACCTTACGCACGAAGCGTATGTCCATACCGACAGCATCGGTCAGGACGAGATCGACGAGTCTCCCGTACATACGCGGGTGGAAGGCGACACTGTCATTACCAGCCGCTTCATGGAAAACATCATCGCGCCGCCGTTCTGGCAGAAGGCGCTCAAGTTCAACGATCTCGCGGCTGATGTGCCTGTGGATCGCTGGCAAATTTCGCGGTTCACTCCGCCCAGCCATGTGCTTATCGACGTCGGTGTGGCTCATGCCGGCAAGGGCGGGTTCAATGCTCCGGCCGAACATAAGGCGGCTGCCATCGTGGTTGACTTCATCACGCCTGAAACCGAGTCCTCGCATTGGTACTTTTGGGGAATGGCGCGCAATTTCAAGCCTCACGACGAGGAGCTCACTAAAGCCATACGCGAAGGGCAGGGTAAAATATTCGCCGAAGATCTGGCCGTGCTCGAGGCGCAGCAGCGTAATCTTGAAGCTCACCCCGATCGCCGCTTGCTTATGCTCAATATCGATACCGGCGGCGTACAATCACGTCGCATCCTCGATCGCCTGATCAAGGCCGAGCAAGCTCCCGCGACCGAGTCCGCGTAGTGCATTCATGCTGGCGGACCGGTATTCCGGCCCGCAGCAATGTGGGTGAACCACTATTTCTAGAAGATTTTGATGAGCCAACTCACCGTTAAAGTAGTCAACAAGGTGAAGGAAGCCGAGGAGATCGTTAGCCTGGAATTGGCCAGCGTCGACGGCCGTCCTTTGCCTTCTTTCAGCGCCGGCGCCCACATCGACGTTCTGATTCGAGACGGCCTTACTCGCCAGTACTCCTTGCTGAACGATTCCTCCGAGCAACATCGCTACATTATTGGCGTGCTGCGCGATCCCGAGTCCCGGGGCGGATCTGTCGCCGTTCACGACGACATCAACGTGGGTGATACCCTGGAAATCAGTGCACCCAAGAACCACTTTGAACTGGTTCAGGCCAAACGGACACTATTGTTCGCGGGCGGAATCGGGGTCACGCCTTTACTTTGCATGGCCCGCCGGCTTAGTACCATTGATGCCGACTTCGAGATGCACTACTGCACGCGGTCGCGTGAACGCACGGCTTTCTTCGACGCCATCAAGGCATCCAAGTTTGCCGACAGGGTGCACTTCCATTTCGATAACGGCGACGATGCCCAAAAGATGGATATCAAGTCGCTCGTTGCCAACCCCGACCCTGGTACGCATTTGTACGTGTGTGGCCCTACAGGCTATATCGACTACGTTATCAATGCCGCCAAAGAGGCAGGTTGGCCGGCCAGCCAGCTGCATCTTGAGTACTTTGCGGCGGCCGAGGTCGATACCAGCGGCGACACGTCGTTCGAGGTGAAAATAGCTAGTACCGGACAAGTATTTACTATCCCGCCCGATAAGCCCATCACCCAAGTTCTCGACGAGGCTGGCGTGTTTATCCCCGTGTCTTGCGAGGAAGGCGTGTGCGGCACCTGCCTTACCCGGGTGCTGGAAGGTACGCCCGAGCACCGCGACCTCTACCTCACCGACGCCGAGCACGAGGCCAACGACCAGTTCACTCCTTGTTGTTCGCGCTCAAAGAGCCCTATGCTGGTATTGGATATCTGATTATTTCATCTGCCTTCGCGTAACGGGTGGCGGTCGGCTTCAGACCCGCCACCCGGCTGTCTTCCAAAAAATTCCACCGAATTCCTCGCAGTCCAGCACTACACGTTGTCCGTTTAGTGCCGCCCCGACGCACTCGGTGTTTTTAGGCAGGCGCCCCCCAGATTGGCTGCAGAGGTCCCTTGATCCTGATCGTTCGATTAATTGTTACGTTCTGAAAAATAGCAAACCACATGCAAATGCAGATAAACTATTGCGGCCATGAAAAGCCCGCCCTGCGTCGCGGGTCACGGCGGTCCTTGCAGGGTTCCGCCCCTCATGGAGTCGGCTAGCCCCAGGGCCGGACCAGCGACATGTTGTGCATTTCCTTCTTGGCAGCAAAACCGTCGCAAGCGTCCATTTATCAGCACTGAATTTGGGAATGTCCGCCATTCTTCCCATCTATGATCCGACCTCGCCTGGGTATGCATTTCACAGCTTAGGGCACGCCGCACTCTTTGGCGGACCCGCGTGGAATTAACTCAGGGGTTCAGTCGTACTCCAGCAGTTTTTCATTCTTGTTTTTCACCTTTACGGGAGTATCACACCATGCTGCACACTATTGCCGAAAGCGCGCCTCATGCGTTGCGCTCACGCGGGGAGTGGCCGCCATGCTAGGGAATCTTCTTGGCGTGCTGTTCGATGGCGTAGCCTACGGCAGCCTGCTTTTTCTGATCAGCGTGGGGCTTTCAGTAACGATGGGCCTCATGAACTTTGTGAATCTGGCGCACGGTGTGTTCGCCATGATTGGCGGCTTTTTGTGCGTAGAGCTGATGCGTCAGTGGGGCGTTCCGTTCTTGTGGACCTTACCCCTGGCGTTCCTGCTTAGTGGCTTGGTCGGCTTTGTGCTCGAGCGCACCTTGTATCGCCGCTTATATAAAGCCGACCCGCTCGATCAGGTGCTGTTTTCCATCGGGCTGACGTTCATGGCCGTTGCGGCGTTCACGTATTTCTGGGGGCCCACGCAGCAACCCGTCATGCTGCCAGAGTTTCTGAAAGGCCAGATCCGCGTCATGGGTGTGGGACTGGGCATCTATCGCCTGTTCCTGATCGCCATTGTTGTGCTCGTGACCTTGGCTTTGTACCTGCTCATCGAGCGCACCCGGTTCGGCGCGAAAATTCGCGCGTCGGTAGACAACCAGCAGGCGGCAGCCGGCATGGGCATCAACGTCAGCCGCGTGTTCAGCCTGACTTTTGCGCTTGGATCAGCGCTGGGCGGCTTGGGCGGCGGACTGGGTATTGATGTATTGGGTCTCGATCCGACCTTCCCGCTCAAGTACATGGTGTACTTCCTGATCGTTGTGGCGGTGGGCGGCGCAGGCACCATACGTGGACCCTTATTGGCTGCCATTGTGCTGGGTGTCTTTGACGTCGCCGGCAAGTACTACGTACCGGTCATCGGCGCGTTCGTTATCTACGGCCTCATGGTCATCCTGCTTATTCTCTTCCCCACGGGTCTCATTGGGAAGCGCTCATGAAGAATCTCAATCTATCTTCCTTATCCATCACGGATAAACTACCTCCGCCCAAGCTGCCTAACGACAGATGGCACAAGCTGGAGATTATTTTCTGGCTGCTGCCCTTTGTGGTGTTTTTCGCTTTTCAGGGCTACCTCGTTCTGGCCAGCCAGGTCATGATCCTGGGTCTGTTCGCCCTGTCATTGGACTTGATTCTGGGTTATGCCGGTATTTTGTCGCTCGGCCACGCTGCGTTTTTCGGCTTGGGCGCCTACACGGCCGGCCTGTTGTCAGTCCACGGCTGGGGAGAGCCCATAAGCGGCCTGTTCGCAGCTGCTGCCGTCGCGGCCGTTGTCGGTTTCTTAACCAGCTTTCTTGTGGTCAGAGGTCACGAGCTCACGCAGCTGATGGTGACACTGGGCATTTGTTTAATGCTGTACGAAGTCGCCAACAAAGCCGCCTTCATCACGGGGGGTGTCGACGGTCTTTGGGGAATCGAAACCTGGCCTCTGTTTGGTCTGTTTGAATTCGACCTTCAGGGCAAGACGGGCTTCTTCTATAGCTTTGCGGTCCTATTCCTGATGTTCCTGCTTGTGCGGCGACTTGTTTCGTCAACTTTCGGACTCAGTTTGATCGGTATTCGTGAAGGCACCAAGCGCATGCCTGCCATTGGCACCAACATTACGCGTCGTCTTATCGTCGCGTACACCGTGGGTGCGGCCATCGCCGGCGTCGCCGGAGCCCTTCTTGCACAGACGACACAGTTTGTCGGCCTCGACTCCTTGGGCTTCCTGCGGTCTGCCGACTTGATGATTGTGCTGGTATTGGGCGGCACTGGCCGTCTATATGGGGCGCTGATCGGGGCCTTGGTTTTCATGGTGGCGCAAGACCAGATCGCCAACATCAACCCGGTTTACTGGCAGTTCTGGATTGGCTTGTTCCTGGTCATTATCGTGATGGTCGGCCGTGGTGGCATCCTGGGCGCCGTCGATACATTTTTGGAGCGCCGGCGCGAGCGCGCCAGCCGTAGTACCGCCGGAGGGCGCGCATGAACACGACTCTACGTACCGTTGGCCTGTCCAAACAATGGGGCGCCTTCAAGGCCAATAGCGATATTTCCCTGACATTCGAACCCGGTGGACGTCACGCCATTATTGGCCCTAACGGCGCCGGCAAAACGACGTTCATCAATTTGCTGACCGGCGCTTTGCCACCCACGGCGGGCAAGGTCTACCTGGGTGACGAAGACATCACCCAGCTGACACAGAACCAGCGCGTCAAACGCGGAATGACGCGCACCTTTCAGATCAATACGCTTTTCAATGGTCTGACCGTCCTTGAGTCCGTCATATTGGCCATCAGCGAGCGCGAGGGCCTGTACCGGGAATGGTACAAAACGACCGAAAAGCAGAGCGCGGCCATCGAAGAGGCGGCCAAACTGTTGGTCACTTTGCGACTGGAGAAAGACGCCAACGTGGTCACGCGCAACTTGCCCTATGGCAAACAGCGCCTGGTCGAAATTGCGCTTGCCTTGGCCACCAAGCCTCGCATCTTGCTACTGGACGAGCCGGCAGCCGGTATACCCGCTGCCGATAGCGCCGAGCTTTTTGAAGTCATTGCTCAACTCCCTCGCGATGTCACCGTCGTGTTCATCGAGCACGATATGGGATTGGTGTTTCGCTTCGCCGAACGCATTACGGTATTGGTGGGTGGGAAGGTGCTGACCGAAGGCACGCCGACCGAAATTGCGGCCGACCAGCGCGTCAAGGAAGTCTACTTGGGTGAGGCTGAGCATGAGTAAAAAAGAATTGATTGCACTGGATAAGGTGCGCGCAGGCTACGGCGAAGCGGTGGTTCTGGAAGATGTGGACTTGGTCCTGAACGAGGGCGACAGCCTGGCTTTGCTGGGTCGTAATGGCATGGGCAAGACTACTTTGCTGCTGACCATGATGGGCCTGACCCAAATGCACAGTGGGCGCATTCGCTGGAAGGGTGACGACATCACGTCCGTCTCCACCTACAAGCGCGCCCACATGGGCTTGGGATGGGTGCCGCAAGAGCGCCACATGTACCCCTCTTTGTCCGTGGAAGAGCACTTGACGGTCGTCGAACGCCCTGGCGAGTGGGATCTGAAACGCGTGTACAAGCTCTTTCCTCGTCTGGAAGAGCGCCGCAACAATATGGGCAACCAGTTGTCCGGCGGCGAGCAGCAAATGCTGGCCATTGCCCGGGCGCTTATGGTGAACCCGCGTTTGCTGTTGCTTGACGAGCCCATGGAAGGGCTGGCGCCCATCATAGTGCAGGAATTGCTTAGCGTGGTGGGCGGCTTGGTTCGCGATAGTGGCCTGGCGGTCATTATCGTGGAGCAACACGCACGTATGGCCCTCGGCCTGACCGAGCGCGCCATTGTGCTGGATCGCGGCCGGATCGTGCACGATTCGCCCAGCCAGGAACTTCTGGACGATAACGACAAGTTGAATCGCCTCGTCGCCGTAGCTTAAGTTCTCGTCGCCCGGCTTAGTTCGGATACGCCTCAAAAGTTGGACACTGTTCCAACCTTTGGGGCGTTTTTTCCTACGCAAGTATTATGGGTGTTGCGTGCACAACAGAGACTCAAGCGTGATTTTTCATCCACTCGAAAGCAGCGTCTGCGTGCATGGGTCGAGCGATGTGGAATCCTTGCGCAAAGTCGCAGCGCAATCGTCCCAACTGCCGTAGCGTAATCTCGCTTTCCACCCCTTCGGCGGTCACGGTGACCTTCAAGTGATGGGCAAGACGAATAATGGAATTTACGATGGCTGGGGTCTCGTCCGCATTCATGTCCATAATGAAGGAGCGGTCAATCTTCAGATTATCCACGGGCAACTTCTGTAAATAAGCCAAAGACGAGTGCCCGGTGCCGAAGTCGTCAATGGCGATTCTCACACCGATGTCGTGTATGGACTGCAAGACCTGCATGGCCCGCGTGGTGTCGAGCATGATGGCGCTTTCTGTGATCTCCAGTTCGAGCTGATCCGGTGCAAGCGCGTGCCGCTCCAGAATTCGCCGGATGCTTGCCGGAAAATCCACGCTAAGCAGGTTTCTGGCCGAAATATTCACCGCCACACTGACTTGGTACCCTCGTTCTTGCCAGTTTTTGCATTGCTCGATGGCGGCCTCGAGGGCCCAGAGAGTCAAGGGGTGGATCAAGTCGCTGAATTCGACAGCCGAGATGAACTCTCCCGGGTAAACCAGCCCGAGGTGAGGGTGCTGCCATCGTATCAATGTCTCAAAGCCAACCAGGCGCCCACTCTTGAGGTGCAGCTTGGGCTGGTAATGCAATACAAATTCGCGCTCGTGCAGCGCCCGACGCAAATCGGACAACAGCATGAGTTTGCTGGAGCTCCGTTTGTCCGCGCCAGGATCGTAGAGAGCATGGCCGGTGCCCTCCCGCTTGGCCTGATACATGGCCCAGTTGCAGTTGCGAAGCAACTCGTTCACGTCGCTGCCGCCCTCTGGATAACGGGTAATGCCAATGCTTGCGCTGATCTGGATATGGATGCCTTCCACCACAAAGGGCTTTTTAATTTCGTCCAGCACCAATTGCGCCAGCTCTTCAATGGAGCAAGGCAGATCGCCCGCATGAAAAACGCAGGCAAAATCGTTGCTGCCTGACCGGGCCAAGTGACCAAACCGATCGAATCCAGCGCTTAAGCGGCTGCTGACCTGCTTGAGCAAGTCGTCGGCCAGGGCGTGGCCCAGGGTGTCGTTGATTTCCTTGAAGCCATCCAGATCGATGATCATGAGGTAGAAGCGGCTGTCGGATTGTTTTGCTTCGAGTATTGCCCGTTCGAGCTGGGCCAGAAGTACGTTCCGGTTGTACAGGCCCGTGAGGCTATCGTGCCGCGATTGGTGCCACAGTGCCTGGCTCTGGCGTGAATGCTCCAGTGCCAACGCCGCCAGTTCAGCCGCAGTGCGCGCCAGTTGCAGCTCGTCGGCGCTGGGCCGATGCGGCGCATATCCATACACTGTGAACGAACCCAAAACCTTGTCGTCGGGGGCCAGGATCGGTAAAGCCCAGCAGGAGCGTAAGCCCAGCTCCAGCATGGGCTGACGCCATTGGCCCCAATAGGCATCTTGTTCAATATCGGACGAAATAACCTCTTGTCGACGATACATGGCTGCGCCTGAGCTGCCGGCCTCCTGGCCGATGGCATTGCCCAGGACGAGCGCAGGATAGCCGGCCGGCAAGCTCGGCCCTATACAGGCTTCGACATGAGTGCCGTGGGGGTCAAGCAATAAGACGGCGGCCACGGTATTGGGAATCTGTTCTTCCACCAGCAAGGTCAGCGCCCGCAAAGTGTCTTCAAGTGGGCTATTGCGCGCGATGAGCTTCAGTATCCGGTTCTGGTCCTGCTGGCGCTGTAAAGATAGTTTCCATTGACGTTCCTGCCGGCCCAGCTCGCGCGCCATTTTGTCGAATTGCAGAGCTATTTGCTTGAACTCCAGGCCAGTCACCGATTTGCTGGCCCGCGTGTGGAATTGGCGTTTGCCCAGTCTTCGGGCGGCGGCGTTAAGGCTCTTGATGTTCCGGCCCACGAAGGCTTGCAGCGTGACCCACCCGAGGACGAGCGCCAGCAGCGCCAGAAGGGCGGTGATGGCCGTGCTGATCCAGAAATGGTTATTGACGCCGGCCAAAGCCACACCTGTGGGATGTTTGTACACCACGGTCAGTGCTTGAGGGTCTTCGGCGGTTCCTGTCCGCGTGTGGCTGATAAGCCATTCGGAATCGTCTTTTTCCCGGATAATGCGGGAGCCGCTATGCTCGGTGCGCAGTGCTTCTAGCAGGTTTGCGTCGACAACTGGTTGGCCGACTTCCCCAGGCAGGGCAGGGAAGGCATTCAGGACCACATTATTGCGGTCCAGCAGCAAGATGCGGGAGTCCGGTCCAAGCTGGCTCTTTTGACGTTCCCGCACCATGGACGATATATCCAGCGAGGCGTATAGCACCGCTTCCGGGTTCTCGTCTTCATCGCGCAAGGCCATGGCTACGAGCAGGATGGGACGATTGGAGACTCGCCCCAAATGGAATTCGCTAACAACCAAACCGTCCTGCTGAAGCGCACGTTGAAAATAACTGCGGTCGGCAAAGTTTTTGGTGCGCATTACATCCGGGTGCTGCAAGCCGGAGCACAAGCCGTGGCCCTCGACAGACATTACCCCGAAGTCCCGGTAGGCGGTCTGGTACTGTAGAAGACTCGCCAGATATTCGTGACAGGCCATCCACTGGCCATTTTTGACCATCGGTGAGGCGGCTATGGCAGTGAGGGTCGCGCGGGTGCTTGCAAAGAGCCAGGTTTCGTCGTGCGCCGCCAGCTGAACAAAGCGCTGGGCATTATCGGTACTGAACTGCACCAGATAGCTGCGCTGTTGCTGCACGTAGTAATACAGCCCCACGAAAGTCGGTATGGCGGCCGCGCAGATCACCAGAAACATTCGCGTATATAGGCTTTTGAAAGGCCGGGCTCGTAGCGGCATTGGCTGTACTCCCTTATACCCCTTAGGGCCACCCACATTGTCGTTCAGCAGCCTACCCAGTCGTTACGGCAATGTAACGGTGTAATTTAGCCATGGAATGAAATCTTTAATGGGCAGTCCAGGGCCGGGTCAAGTAAGCCATTGAGAATATTACATAATCCTCCCTAATCCCAGGGTTTTCCCTCTGCTTATCCACAATTTCCGTGGATAAGCTTTTCTGATTTGAGCCAGGAATGCGTTCCGGTCGCCGGGCACGGGGCGCTATTATTCCTGTCCTACTGAGCTCGTCGTTGCACGGATAATGACCTATATGGAAGGCGCTTTCACTCAGATCGATCTTCTCATGCCCACTGTCAAGGCAGCCGCAATGAGTTTGGGACTCGCGGCGCTCACGCTGATTATCGGGTGGAGCATCGCCGCGGTGGCGGGCCGCGCAGTGCTGCGAGTGGCAAACCGATCACCACATGTTGATCGCACTGTTGTGCCGATGGTTCACACGATTACCGTTTGGTCCATCAGGCTGATTGTGGTAATTGCTGTCCTGGCCCGGCTGGGCATTCAGACCGCCAGTATTATTGCTGTATTAGGCGCGGCCGGCGTGGCCATCGGGCTGGCTTTGCAAGGCACATTGCAAAACATAGCAGCGGGCATCATGCTTTTGGCCCTTCGACCTCTACGAGCGGGCGAAAATATATCGGTAGTAGGCAAGGCCCAGGGAAAAGTTGAAGAGGTGGGTTTATTTCTAACCCGCTTTCAACAGGACGATGGCACGTACTTGTCTTTACCGAATAGCCTTGTCTGGGGCAACCCCATTATCAACTACAGCCGCAATGGCGTACGGCGGCTGGATTTTTCGGTAGCCATACGCTACGACGATGATCTTCATCGGGCGCTACTCGAACTGACGCAGCTGGTGCAAGCGAACCCGTGGACCCTGAAGGATCCGCCACCCAAAGTTTTCGTGAATGAATATCGCGACGTGTCCGTCATTGTGGTGGTTCGAGCTTGGACCCGGGAAGAGGACTATGGCACCTTGCGCACCGCTCTGTACGAGCAGGCTCTGCAGCGCTTGGGCGCAGCAGGGATACGCCCAGCGGGTTAATCGTGTTTTCGGGGCCGGTGCAGGCTGCGCAACACGGCAGTACATACGCCGCGCATCATGTCGGTCTCATCCTTGGTCATGGCGACGCGGCTGAACAAATGCTGCATGCGCGGAACCAGTCTCTTGGGGTGAGCCGGATTCAAGAATCC
>JAJUGB010000055.1 GCA_029268595.1 Alcaligenaceae bacterium
CCGCCAGCTACCAGGCCGGCGTAGTGGGCGATATCTACCATGAACAAAGCGCCATTGTCGTGCGCGATGCGGGCCATACGTTCAAAATCGATACGCAGGGCGTAAGCCGAGGCGCCACCCACCACGAGCTTGGGCTTGTGATCTTTGGCCAATTGCTCGAGCCGGTCGTAATCGATCTCTTCTTTCTCGTTCAGGCCGTAGGACACAAAGTTGTACAGCTTGCCCGACGAGTTGACAGATGAACCGTGCGTAAGGTGGCCACCCTCGGCCAAGCTCATGCCCAGCACCGTGTCGCCCGGCTTCAGCACCGCCATGTAGACACCCTGGTTAGCCTGGGAGCCCGAGTTGGGCTGCACGTTGGCTGCCTCAGCACCGAACAATTGTTTGAGCCGGTCGATGGCCAATTGCTCGACAATATCGACATACTCGCAGCCGCCGTAGTATCGCTTGCCGGGATAGCCTTCTGCATACTTATTAGTAAGCTGAGTGCCTTGGGCCTGCATCACGGCAGGACTGGCGTAGTTTTCCGAAGCGATCAATTCGATATGCTGTTCTTGACGGACGTTTTCCTTTTGAATGGCTTCCCAAACATCGGGGTCTACGTGATCAAGCGTGCGAGAGCGGTCAAACATGAGGGATCCTAGGGTTAAGGACAAGAATCTGGTGCAACGCGCCATTTTAGCTTGAAAGCGAAAGCGACCGCCCCATAACGCGGCGAAACACCGGTCAAAAGCAGCTAAACCACATGAAAACGGCCCCGAAACAGGGCCGTACTCAAATGGACTTGAGCCAGTCTCATGTAGACGCGGCTTTGATGGTGTTAGCGGTCTCGCAACCTGGGGTTGAGCGTGTACAAACCGGTAATGGAAGCCTGATCGAGAATATGGCCTTGTATGGCCTTTAATACATCGGGGCCGGTGAACTTGCCTTCAACCGGCACTTGGGCAATGTCGAGCGCGTAAACCGTAAAAACATAACGGTGAACAATTGCGTCGTTCCATGGCGGACATGGGCCGTCGTAGCCAAAGTAGTCTCCGTTCATGTCTCTATCAGCGGCAAACCAGCCCGTGTAATCGTTCAGGCCCTGACGAGTCTCGTTGGGGCCGCGCGGACCACCCTTGCCTCGTGGCGTGATGCCGTTAGAGTACGCGCCCTCTGCGATCTCGTTAACCGATGCGTCTATGTCGACAAGCACCCAGTGGTAAAAGTCGACGCGCGGGAGATCCGCCGGCACTTCGCGCCCTTCCTGGTTCACGTCATCGGGTTTGCTTGGCACGTCGGGATCATGGCAAATGATTGCGTACGATTGCACCCCCTTGGGCGCATCTGACCATGCCAGGTGCGGGTTGGCGTTGCCGGCGAGCGCCACATGAGTGGCGCCGTCGACTTTGCAAAAGGCGTTGTGCTCGGGGATGAATTGCTGATCGGCAAAAGAAGTACTAATAAGCTGCATGGTGGCTCCTTAGCTAACCGTTAAGCGTTACTCGTGCGAACTTGCGCTTGCCCACTTGTACCACATAGGTGCCGGCCGACAATTGGAGGGATTTATCCTCTACCCGATCGCCATTGACTCTCACCCCGCCTTGCTCTACGTTGCGTTGCGCCTCGGAACCGGAGCTGGCCAGACCCGCTTCACGCAGCACCTTCAGTATGCCCATCGGTGCCCCGGCCATTTGCACCTCGGGCATCTGGTCGGGAATAGCGCCATCACGAAAGCGGGCATTGAACTGAGCCAGGGCTTCTTCAGCGGCTTGCTTTGAATGGAACCGGGCCACGATTTCTTGCGCCAGCGCCACTTTAATATCGCGCGGGTTGGCCCCTTCTTCAACCTGCTGTTTGAAGGAGGCGATTTCATCGAGGCTGCGGAACGACAGAAGTTCGAAATAACGCCACATGAGCGTGTCGGAGATGGACATGAGCTTGCCGAACATGGAATCCGGCGCCTCGGTGATGCCGATATAGTTGCCCTTGGACTTCGACATTTTCTCGACACCGTCCGTGCCCTCAAGCAGTGGCATCGTCAAAATACACTGAGGTTCTTGTCCGTACTCTTTTTGAAGCTCCCGGCCCACCAGCAGATTGAATTTTTGGTCCGTGCCGCCCAATTCGAGGTCGGCCTTAAGCGCAACGGAGTCGTACCCTTGCATGAGTGGGTAAAGAAACTCGTGCACCGAAATTGGAATGCCGGACTTGAAGCGCTTGGTGAAATCCTCACGCTCCATCATGCGGGCTACGGTGTACCGCGATGCAAGCTGGATCATGCCACGGGCGCCCAATGGGTCGCACCATTCAGAGTTATAACGGATCTCGGTTCGCTCAGGATCGAGCACCAGGCTGGCTTGAGCATAGTAGGTGCGCGCGTTTTCCTGGATTTGCTCGGCGGTCAGGGGCGGGCGCGTGGCGTTGCGGCCGCTGGGGTCGCCAATCATGGAAGTAAAGTCACCTATAAGAAAGATGACCGTGTGGCCCATGTCTTGAAGCTGACGCAGTTTGTTGAGCACCACTGTATGGCCCAGGTGGATATCTGGGGCGGTGGGATCGAGGCCCAACTTCACTCGCAATGGTTGTCCAGTGGCGCGGCTGCGCGCCAACTTTCGTACAAATTCCGATTCAACCAAAAGCTCGTCCACCCCTCGTAAGACTGTGCGCAGGTCGGCTTCGACTTCTGGGGTAATGGGTGCTTCAGGGGAGGACATAGATAAACCGGGCGAAAAATTGGAAAAAATTTGGAAAAAGGGTCGAAAATTCAATTTGAATCGGCTAGCATTATGCGCTAACGCGGATCCGCGGCCGTACGCCTCTGGCAGAGCGCGTTTTTTGGCCGTAACGACTAGTCGGTGCAGCACATATTATCAGAGTGCTCTGCAAGACCGAATCCGTTTTCCATTGTCGCCCAGAAGTGCCCACTTTTCGGACGAGTCCTTCTATAGACCCCATACTCAGGCTTTAGCATATGCTCAAAAAAGGGAATCCCGTACCTCCCTCACCGTTACAAACGGAGCATGCCCGACGCGGTCGTCATCATTACGTCACGGGCGGTCTTACCGCCCTTGCTTTAGGGCTGTTTGCAGCCGCCGCCGCTCTTGCAGTGGTGCAGCCCGGCTACCAAGCGCCTCCTTCGCTTGAGCCCACCAGCCTTGCAATTTCCTTGCCCGACGACCTACCCACAGAACCCACCCGCTTCTCCCAGCCCTTCATTGACGAAACCCAAATCCGGCCCGGCGATACCCTTTCCGCCATATTGCAACGACTGGGCATCGACGAAGAGGGCCTGCAGGCGTTTCTCACACACGATCCCGAAGCGCGCTCCATCTACAAGCTTTACCCCGGTCGTACGGTGCGCGCTGCACTCGATCAAGACGGTCGTCTGGTCTGGCTACGGTACTACCACACCCCGGGCGCGGCAGATGGCGGCGACTACGTCGCAAAGTGGCTGGAGGTAAAGCCATCCGAAGATGGCGAGTTTGTCGCCACCGAAGAAACACAAGCCACCGAGACGGGCATCCGTGTGGCTGAAGGACGCATTACCAGTTCGCTTTTTGGGGCTACCGACGCCGCCGGCATCCCGGACAACATCACCTTGCAGATGGCGGACATCCTTGCCAGCAAGATCGACTTTCTGCGCGATCTGCGCAAGGGCGACGAGTTCCGCATCGTTTACGAAACCCAGTCTCACAACGGCAAGTCAGTCGGTGCAGGACGCATTCTTGCACTGGAGTTTCATAATAACGGTAAAGAACACCAAGCTGTTTGGTTCGCTCCCGAAGACGGTCCGGCGGGCTACTACGATTTCGAAGGTAAAAGCCTGCGAGGCGCCTTCCTACGCAACGCTTTGAAGTTCTCACGCATCAGTTCAACTTTTGGCGTGCGTAAGCATCCCATTCATAACCGCTGGATGGGCCACAAGGGCGTGGACTACGCGGCGCGAACGGGTACTCCCATACACGCAACAGCGGACGGCACGGTCGATTTCATCGGCAATCAGCGCGGCTACGGCAAGACCATCGTCCTCAAGCACCACGGCAAGTTCACCACGCTTTACGCCCATCAAAGCCGGTTCGCCGCCGGCCTGAAGAAGGGAGACAAGGTGCAGCAGGGTCAGGTCATTGGGTACGTCGGCGCCACAGGATGGGCCACCGGCCCGCATCTGCATTACGAGTTCCGGGTAGCCAACAAGCCCATCGACCCGCTATCGGTCGACCTGCCGGTTGCCCGAGCCCTGGAAGGTAAAGATAAGCAGGCATTCATGACCGCCATGGCGGGCTATCAGCAGCAGCTGCAGGTGCTGCGTCCAGGGCCCGCCGACGTTCAACTGGCTAGTCGCTAGGCTGTGGCGCCATGGTTGCTCCTGACAAAGAGCCGCTGTTCATTGGGCTGATGTCGGGTACCAGCATGGACGGCATTGACGCCGTCCTTGTCAGCTTTCCTCACAACGACACGCCCACCATTTGGGCGGATGCCTCGTTGACCATGCCGGCCGAACTGCGCCGCACGTTTCTGGCGTTGAATCAACCGGGCCCCAACGAGCTTGAGCAGGCCTCGTTGGCGGGCGTCCAGCTGGCGACGCTCTATGCCAAGGCGTGCATGCGACTATTGCAACACGTCGATTTGACACCCGGGGACATCACCGCCATAGGCGCGCACGGACAGACCGTGCGCCATAACCCTGCCCAGGGCTATACCATACAAGTGAACGCTCCCGCGGCGCTGGCTGAAATGACGGGCATCGATGTCATTGCCGATTTTCGTTCTCGGGATATTGCCGCCGGGGGCCAGGGCGCCCCCTTGGTGCCGGCTTTTCACCGCGCCTTGTTCCAGGTCGATTATCCTCGAGCTGTGCTGAACCTGGGCGGCATCGCCAACCTCACCATTCTGGACGCACCACGCGACCTCACCGGCTTTGACACGGGGCCAGGCAACGTGTTGCTGGATATGTGGTGCCAGGAAAAAACCGGCCAGCCCTACGACGACGAAGGCCAATGGGCCGCGTCCGGACGTTGCGATCTTGAGCTGCTTAACGCTTTTATAGAGGGCGAGCCATGGTTCGGCCTGCCTCCCCCAAAATCATCGGGCCGAGACCTGTTCAACCGCCAGTGGTTGCAGCGCGGCTTGGACAGCGTGCCCAATCCGAAGCGCTCGGACCAAGACGTTCAAGCCACCCTGCAAAGCCTTACGGCGGTCACGGTCGCAGAAGCGCTAGAGCGCCATGCCCCTCATGTAAATGAGGTGCTTGTGTGCGGCGGGGGTGCATTAAATGTAGGGTTGATGGCCGAATTAGAGTCGCAGTCAGGCCGCTTGGTTATACCTACCAGCCATCTGGACGTGCCAGTGCACCTGGTAGAGGCCATGGCTTTTGCGTGGCTGGCTCGCGAGCACGTTAATGGCCGCGCGGCAGGGGTACCGAGCGTAACCGGCGCACGCGCGCCTCGTATATTAGGCTGCCGTTATCCTGCCTAGCCGCTGGTGGGAATGCCGCTTCCGGGAAGGGTCCGGAAGCGCATTAAAGAAAGGCCCCATCGGGCCTTGACCCCTGGCTATTAAGCGCTAAACGAGGACCCGCAACCGCAAGTGGATGTTGCGTTGGGGTTGCGAATGACGAACTGAGCGCCCTCGATATCTTCTTTGTAGTCGATTTCGGCGCCAAACAAGTATTGAAAGCTCATTGGGTCGATAAGCAGCTGAACGCCGTCCTTATCGATGGCCGTGTCGTCTTCGTTAATGGTTTCATCGAAGGTGAACCCGTACTGGAAGCCGGAACAGCCGCCGCCCTGCACGAAGACACGCAGTTTCAAATCGGGGTTACCCTCTTCGGCCAGCAGATCTTTAACTTTGGCCGCAGCGGCATCGGTAAAGATGAGTGCTGGCGGAGGCGTTTGCAGGTCGACAGATTGGGTGAGGGTATTCATGTGTACTCCAGAGCAACCATCTAGATTGCGTTAAAAACAGGAACTACAAGGTAAATTGTACGGCTTAATCAGCAGCCGGTAAATTTATGCGCCGCGATACTCGAACGGTATCGCCTTCCAGGACGTTTAATGTGATGGCCTCGGGCTTGAAATCGGGTGGCAAGCTAAGCAAGCCTTCGCTACGCTGAAACTGTTCGAAGCCCACCGCCAGAGGGTCGATGACTGCGCTGGACACTGAGACGGCTTCGCCGGTTTGCGCCTTTGCAGGCTCAAGGCTTACTTTGACCGCTTTGCCGTCCTGCTTGCCTTGTGCAGTGAACTGCAGCCGACCTTCAAACATGCCGCCATTGGGCGCATTGCGGGTTAACAACACCTTATACGCCAAATTGGGGCCGTGCGGTTCAATATCAAGGGCGCGAACGCTAACTGCACCATTGGGCCCCGGGGGCAACAAGCGGTCGAAGAACGCCAGTCGCTCGCGCGTGGAGGCCAATTCGGACTGCGCCGTTTCGAGCGATACCTCGAGGCTTTTACGGGTGCTTTGTTCGACGGCCAGTTGACCCTCAAGAGCGTCAAGCTGAGTTTGCAAAGCGTTGATGTCCCGATAGCTTTGTGCCACGGTAAGATCCAGCTGGGACTGCAGTTGGCGGTAATGCCGAACAGCTTCGTTAAGGCCAACATGGCGGGCAGCAAAATACCCGCCCAAAACGCCCAGCAACAAACCCAATACTAGCCAAAGTAAGCCCGAGCTTCGCCGGGGAGTTGCAGGCTTCGCCTCTTGCGTGGGCGCGTTCTTCTTGCTCATTAGGACTCGGACCGCAAACGACGGTACAAGTTCAATTGAGATGCCTTATGCCTGCACACTTTAAGGCAGCACGGCTATGTGTTCCAAGCCGGTACTGGCGGGCAGCCCAAACATGAGGTTCATGTTTTGTATGGCCTGGCCCGAAGCACCCTTGACCAGATTATCTTGAACCACCAGGATGACCAGTTGGTCGCCACCCTCGGGCCGGTGCACAGCTATGCGCAAGTAATTGGATGCCCTTACAGACCGCGTTTCGGGCATGCTACCCGAAGGCATGACATCGACAAACGGCTCGTCGGCGTAACGCTTTTCGAACAAGGCCTGGAAATCGGTATCCATCGCCTCGGGCAAGATCCGAGCGTACAGCGTTGAAAACATGCCTCGTATCATGGGCACCAGATGGGGCACAAAGATAAGGCCGACTCGTTCGCCCGCGATTCGGTCCAACTGCTCGGAGATCTCGGGGTGATGCCTGTGGCCGGCGACCCCATAAGCCTTGAAGTTGTCGCTGGCTTCTGAAAACAAGGTGCCGACTTCAGCCTTGCGCCCGGCGCCGGACACACCTGATTTGCAGTCCGCAATAATGTGGGCGGTATCTATAAGCTTGCGACCGCCCTCTAGCAGTGGCAGCAAGCCCAAAATGACCGTGGTGGGATAACACCCGGGGTTGCCTACAACGCGTGCGTTGCGAACTCGGTCGCCGTTGAGCTCGACCAAACCATATACCGAGTCTTTAAGTATTTGGGGACAGGCATGAGGCATTTTGTACCATTGCTCGAACTTGGCCGTGTCCTGAAGACGAAAATCTGCCGCCAAGTCGATGATGCGGACCCCCGCATCAAGAAGCGCCTGCGCCTGGCTCATGGCCACGCCGTGCGGCGTGGCAAAAAACACGACATCGCACTGATCGAGCGGTGCGGCTTCCGGTGTTTTAAAGCTAAGGTCGACACGGCCGCGCAAGTTGGGAAACATTTGCGCAACGGGCATGCCGTCTTCTTTGCGCGAGGTAATGGCGGTAAGCTGGACTTGCGGGTGCTGCGCGAGCAGTCGCAAGAGTTCCACACCCGTGTAACCGGTGCCGCCGACGATACCAACTTTTATGGGAGAAGCCGCTGCCATGTCCAAAATTCCAAGTAAAACAAGCTTTAATTATGCAATAGGTGTCACGCGTCGAGGGTAACAAGCGGCTAAAACGGTCGCACCACGGCAAAAGGCCCGGGAGCTGCCCGGGCCTTTTGCCTTTGGCGGGGACAAGCCCCGCACGCAGGCGAAAATTAGCGCTTGCTGAACTGCTTGCGACGACGTGCCTTGTGGAAGCCGACCTTTTTACGTTCGACTTCGCGAGCGTCGCGGCGCACGAGACCGGCTTGCTTCAGCTGGCTCTTGAGCGTTTCGTCGTAGTCGATGAGCGCGCGGGTGATACCGTGACGCACTGCACCGGCCTGGCCGCTTTCACCACCACCGTGGACGTTGATGTGAAAATCAAACGATTCCAGATGGCCAGTAATCGCTAGTGGCTGACGTTAGATCATGCGGCAGGTTTCACGAGCAAAGTACTCGTCCACCGACTTGCCGTTGACAACTATGTTGCCCGACCCTTTTTTCAAGAACACGCGAGCCACCGAAGTCTTGCGGCGGCCGGTTCCGTAATTCCAATTACCGATCATGACCTATCCTTAGATTTCCAGAGGTTTGGGCTGCTGAGCGGAGTGTGGATGCTCGGCGCCAGCATAAACCTTGAGTTTCTTGGCCATGGCGTAACCCAAGGGGCCCTTGGGCAACATACCCTTGACGGCCTTTTGAAGCGCACGACCGGGGAAACGCTGCTGCATTTTCTCGAAGGTGGTCTCGGTAATACCACCGGGGTAGCCCGAGTGACGATAGTAGCGCTTGTCTTGCGCCTTATTACCGGTAACGACGATGTCGGCAGCGTTGATAATGACGATGTAATCGCCGGTGTCTACGTGAGGCGTGAACTCGGGCTTATGCTTGCCCCGCAAACGGCGTGCGACTTCGCTGGCCACACGACCAAGGACTTTGCCTTTTGCATCGATCACGTACCAGTCACGTTTGACTTCATGCGGCTTGGCCACAAAGGTCTTCATGATGGTTCCTTAAAGGTGCGCGAAAAGAGTGTCGGCCAGTGCCTAAGGCAGTGGACCGTTTTTGCGCGAAAGAAAATAACGACTTACCTGTTGGCTTGCCACTGACTATGCAATGGTTATTACGCCCCTAAGTCTCAAGGCGTATAGCGTGCAACCTAAGCGTTGTGAGCCGCCCGTGTTGCTTGCAAAACCAAAGGTAAGCTTGTGATTCTATCACAGCCCGGCCAAAAGATATAGCTATTTGGCCAAAGCTATGCCCAGATAGTTGTCATACGCGGCTTCGGCCACCCTTAACCACGGCAAGGTGGTGTCGCGAAACGACATATAGTTTTCGTACACCTTCTTGAATTGGGGATCTTTGGCGCTGAAATCGCTATAGACCTCGTTGGACGCCTTGAAAGCCGCATCCATGACGTCTCGGGGAAATGGCTTCAATACGGCGCCCGCAGCAATCAGGCGCCGCAGGGCCGCCGCGTTGCCGGCATCGTACGAGGACAGCAACTGCACGCCGGCGTACCGGCTGGCGGCGCGAATAATGGCTTGATAGTGCTTGGGCAGTTGTTCAAAGGCCGCCGTATTCACGTATAGCGACACTTGCGCCGAGCCTTCCCACCAGCCCGGGTAATAGTAGTACTTGGCCACTTTCTGCAGGTTCAGCCGCTCGTCATCCAGGGGGCCGACAAATTCCACAGCGTCCAGCGCCCCCTTTTCAAGGGCAGGATAGATGTCTCCCGGCGGCACTTGCTGGGGCACCACGCCCATGCGCGAGAGCACCTCACCCGCAAAACCAGCCGTGCGCATTTTCAGACCTTTCAGGTCTGCCACCGCATTGATCTCTTTGCGATACCAGCCACCCATCTGAGTGCCCGTATTTCCCATGGGGAAATTGACGATGTTGTACTTGGCGAAGACTTCACGCAGCAGCGCCAGGCCATCACCTTCGTGCATCCATGCATTCATTTGGCGGGCGTTCATGCCAAAGGGCACAGCCGTGTCAAAACATAAGGTGGGGTCTTTGCCATAGTAGTAATACGAAGCGGATTGGCCGCACTCTACCGACCCGTTACCCACGGCTTCCAGCACGTTGTAGCCGGGTACCAGCTCGCCTCCGCCATAAAGGCGTATGGTGAATTGACCCTCAGTGGCTTCCTCGACCATTGAGCAAAAGGCTTTGGCCGACCCATACAGCGACACCAACGAAGGGCCGTAGGTGGATGCCATGCGCCAATGCAATTTGGGATTGCTTTGAGCGACGGCCGGCGCGGCCGCGATGGATGTGGACGCGAGGGCGCCAAGGCCGGCCTTTTTCAAGAATGAACGACGCTGCATCTTTGAGGGTCTCCCGAGGACACGTGAGGCAGGCGTTGGGCGCCTGCACTCACCGAACTACTCCGCCGAATAATACAGCGTCCCATACACAAGTGGCTCAGGTTCTGTTGATAAAGGGTTAGAGGTACGGCCTGTATGGAGCCACATGCCTTTATCTGCCGGATCAGCCGGCTGTCTTGTGTCTGTCTTGCTAAGCGCGCTGCACTGGGCGGGCGGCTATCGATTATAATCCGGCAATGGACATCTGCTCTATCAGGATGGAGCCGGTCGTCTTGGAACCCCGGGTGATACGGTCTGCGCCGATGGCCACAATCTGTTGGAACATCTCGGCCAGATTGCCGGCAATGGTGACCTCTTCGACGGCGTGCTGTATGACGCCGTCCTGCACCCAGTACCCGAACGCGCCTCGTGAATAATCGCCGGTAACGTAGTTGACTCCCTGGCCGATAAGCTCGGTTACCAGAAAGCCTGTCCCCATGGTGCGCAACATGGCCGCAAAATCGTGATCGGGCTGGGTCTGACGCGAGGACAGGACAAGATTGTGCGATCCGCCCGCATTGCCTGTGGTGGTCATGTTCAGCTTCCGGGCGGTGTAACTGGAAAGAAAATATCCTCGTAGCACCCCACCGTCCAATACTTTGCGGGCCTGCGTGCGCACTCCTTCGTCATCAAAGGGAGAGCTGCCCATTCCGCCGGGGATGTAAGGGTTCTCGGTCAGGTCGATATGGTCGGCCATGACCGATTTTCCAAGCGAATCCAGCAGGAAAGACGCCTTGCGATACAAGGCGCCGCCACTGGTGGCTTGCACGAAAGCCCCCAACAGGCCCACCGCCACGGGCGCCTCGAACAGGACAGGAAAGCGGCCCGTCTTGATACGCCGGGCCGATAGGCGAGATAGCGTCCGCTCGGCCGCATAACGACCTACTTCCGTGGCGCTGGAAAGTTTCGCCGGATCGCGATCTGATGTGTACCAGTAGTCGCGTTGCATCGACGAACCGCGCCCCGCAATGGGCGCAACAGACAAGCTATGACGAGAATAAGGATAGCCGGCCAGAAAGCCGCGACTATTGCCCAGGACGAAATGGCCCTCAAAAGTGCCTACCGACGCCCCGTCAGTATTGGTGATGCGCTTGTCCACCCGACGGGCGGCACTTTCGGCTTCGATGGCAAGTGCGGCCGCCTCATCCGTGCTGATGAGCCAGGGGTAATGCAACTGCAGATCGGGAAACTCCGTGGCCAATAACTCTTGTTCGGGCAAGCCGGCCGCCGGATCCTCAGCGGTATAGCGGGCGATGTGCCAAGCTGCATCCACCGTCTCGCGCAGCGCCTGCTCTGAAAAATCGGACGTGGATGCCGATCCCCTTTTATTTCCGGAGTAGACCGTCACATCTAAAGAGCGGTCCTGGGTCTGCTCTACGGTCTCGATATCTTGCTTACGCACTGATACCGACAGGCCGCGGCTTTCGGAAATTTCGGCGGCCGCATCGCTTGCTCCAATAGATCGGGCATAGTCGAGGGTCTGTTGGACAAGCTCGCGAAAGCGCGCCTGGTTTTCTTGAATGGGCAAGTTGGATGTGTTGGATACGCTCATTGATGCCATGGGGCTGGTGACCAGACAGTTATCATATCGCTAATCATAGGATTCCATTTCCGGCCATGTCCCACGACCAAGAAGACTTCTCAGACCGCGACGAGCGGCCCAGTAAAACACAGGTGAAGCGTGAAATGCACGCGCTATTGGACCTGGGCAAAGAACTGGTCGAACATCCCGACTCACATTTAAAGCAACTGCCGCTGTCCGAGAAGTTATACGAGGCAATACGACTCGCCCAACGCACCACCAGCCGCGAAGGCCGGCGCCGGCAGATTCATTATGTCGGCAAGCTCATGCGTGACGCTGATGCGGAGGCCATCCGCGCCCAGCTGAAAATCTGGGAGTCGGGCTCGCAAGCCCAGACGCAGGCGCTACACCGCATCGAGCGGCTACGCGATGAGCTGATTGGCGACGACAATGCCTTGACACGCCTGCTTCAGGATCACCCTGATGCCGATATCCAGCACCTGCGCGCGCTTATACGTGCTGCCCGAAAAGAGGCCTCCAACAATGCGGCGCTCTTACCCGGGCAAGAACCGCAACGCAAGCATTACCGAGCCCTATTCCAGGCTCTTAAAACACTATTGGACACGGACTGAGCAATGAACACCACCGATTTGCTAGAAAGCATAGAGATCGAAACCGGCCCCGAGCCCACTTACTCCGTCATCTGGCTTCATGGTCTGGGTGCGGACGGCAATGACTTCGCGCCCATCGTCCCGGAGCTTGGCCTGAGCAGTTCCCCGGCTGTCCGCTTTGTGTTTCCGCACGCACCAGTACAACCGGTCACTATTAATGGCGGCATGGCCATGCGGTCGTGGTACGACATTGTTAACGCCGATTTGGGAAGACGCGAAGATGAACGCGGCATTCGGCTTTCGGAGCGGGCGGTACACGCCCTAATCCAACGGGAAATCGATCGCGGCATTCCGGCAGACCACATCGTACTGGCCGGTTTCTCGCAAGGCTGTGCAATGACCTTGCACACGGGGCTGCGGTTCCATGGCCGCCTGGCCGGCCTGGTTGGCTTATCGGGGTATTTGCCTTTGGCTACCTTGCTGGAGCAGGAACGGCATGAAGCCAATCACGCCACACCCATTTTTCTTGCTCACGGAACACAAGACCCGGTGGTGCCTTTCGAGCGCGCAGAAGCGTCGTGCGCCGAGCTAAAGCGCCTTGGCTACGACGTTACCTGGAAGACCTACCCCATGCCCCACTCTGTATGCTTGGAGGAAGTGCAAGATATAGCGGCGTTCCTGCGGCGACTGTTTCATTAAGACAAAGCTTAATGCATGGCCCGCGTCTCGCCCAGATCGAGCCAGACGCGCCGCGTGGTGGGATCATCCTCCACCGCGTCGTCGGCAAAGCCAAGGCTTTCCATTAATCGAAGCATGGCGCGGTTGGTGGTCAGCACATACCCGTCTATATATGTAAGGCCTTGCATTTGCGCTGCCTCTATAAGGCCGCCCATGAGCTGGGTGCCCAAGCCCAGTCTTTGCCAGTCGTCGCCCACCACCAGCGCGTACTCGGCGCCTCGCCCATCGGGGTTACGTAAGTAATGCGCGAAACCAATGATTTGTTCGCGTAAATGGCCGCGGTGTTCGGGTTGCGGAACTTGCACCGTTGCAACCAAAGCCAGTTCTCGGTCGTAATCGATGCGCGTATACCGGGCCAGCATGCGAGGGGTCAGTTCTCGAAGCATGGACACGAAACGCATATAACGCGATTCCTGCGATAAACCGCGGATAAACTCTTGCAATAACTGTGCGTCTTCAGGCCGTATAGGTCGCAACACCCAAGGATCGCCGTTGGCGAAAGCCTTCGCACGAACCAGCTGGCGAGGATAAGGGTGGATTGCCATATGTCGATAACCCGATGTTTCGGGCAGCGTCAGTATGGGCTTGCGAGACAATTGCACGCGTATTGAATACGCCGTGAGGTTGGACGAATCGGCCACTAAAGGGTCGATGACCACGCTTTCGATTTCTGGCAATTCAGAGACCAAGTCGGAAATACGCTCTAGCGACTCCAGCAGGCACTCAAACGCAGCCGGGCTCATCTCGCGGGACAGCACCCGCTTCCATATGGCACTACGCTCGACCAACTGCCGAGCCAGGTAGGCGTTCAAGGGCGGTAACTCAACTGCTCTACCCCGTACAGATTCAGGCACCATACCGCCCGCGCCAAAATGAATATAGGGCCCAAATCGGGGGTCGCGATCAACTCTTACCGCCATGAGCGGCTCTTCGCCTGGCGCTGTACCGGATGTGCCCGCCACCGGCATGGGTCCGAGTATGGGCACATAGAAGTAGTCGAGCAATTGCCTGCATTCACCCGGATCAAGCTCGCTGCGCCGTTCGCTCCTTATCTTATTGACCAGGTCGCGAGCTGCGTCAGTGCGAGGGGGCCGGGCCAGGGGCTCGGGCGGCAAGGTTTGAAGGGCGAGCGCCTGGTTGTAATGATAGGAGGCCAGTACACCCAGGGCCGCCGCAGCCGATTCAGGAGTCCGAAAGGCAGGGGTGCCGACATCGTCCAGGTATTGGCGCAGGGCTCGCATATTGGACTCACCCATGAAGCAGTTGATGACAGGTTTCTTGGCGTCTGGCGCAAGCACAGCCAGTTGTCGCGCCACTGCAGGCATTTCGGCCAAGGGGTCGGGCGCCACTAGCACCAGAACGCCGTCTACTCCGGGGTCGGCCACCAAGGTCTCGACCACTTTGCGCACCATGGTGGGGGTGAGAGGAATGGAGGTCACCACCGGATTGGCAACCTGTGCGCCGGGCTCCAGGATGGAGGCGAGCTGTTCAGTACAGCCGGAAGATAATTGCGCAGCCTCGACGGCTGCCGAGGGCCCCATGATGTTCAGCGCAAGTTGCGCGGCGCCGGCGCCATTGGAAAATAAGGCAATGCGCCGACCTTGGGGGCGGTGACGGTAACGCAGTACCTTGATGGCAGAGAACAGCTGCAAGAAATAAGGCACGCGTACGGCCCCGGCCCGCCGCAACATGGCGTCAAAGACCGCGTTAGACGTTTCGGGGTCGGCACTGGCATGACCCGCTTTCAGTACCACGACTGGCTTCACCCCGGCGGCAGACCGCAAGGCGCTTGTCAGTTCGCGAGACGAAGCGGTGTCTTCCAGGTAAAGGGCTATGCTGTCGGTTGCCGCGTCGGTCGCCAGGTAGTCCAAGACCTCGGCGACGCTTATGCCGGCCTCGTCACCCAGGGAAATAACGGCCGAAAAGCCAAGTTTTACGTCCACAGCCCAATCGAGTACAGCCGCCACCAGCGAGCGCGACTGCGCCACAAGCGCCACCCGCCCCGTGCGTGCAATGTGTGGCATATGGCTGAAATTCAGTTGCCTGCCCGGGCGTTGGGTGCCGAACGACCTCGGTCCCAAAAGACAGCAGCCGTTAAGCAAGGCCCAACTGCGGCAATACACCATGTCTTCAAGCGCGTTCTCTGGCGCCTTGTCGGTGGAAAGCAATATGAGCGCGCGAGGCCGGTGCTGACGCAGGGCGTCAAGTGCCTGTGGCAGGCGCGCCGAATCAACGCACAACAGAGCGAGATCGAGCCGGTCGCCAGGGTTTACCCCGTTCAATTCCTCGGGCACCTGCACCGGCCCTACTTCGTCGATATGAACAAAGGTACTGGTGGGCGCGAGCGCTGCGGGAGGCTCGAGCACGACGGGCAAGGGCCGGTAACTGAGCACCAGCAAAGAACGCGGTTCGAATAACGCAGCAAGACGGTGACGCAGCATAAGTACCCGCTGAATTTCAACGTAGTGGAGCTGTATCCTAAAATACCGCAATTCCACCACACACAATGGACTGCTCACGGGCTTTTGCCCGTGTCCTGCACAGCCTAAACAGAATCTATGTCCTCGTCCACATCCGCGGCGGTCGTGCGCACCCGCTTTGCACCTTCTCCTACCGGCTATCTACATTTGGGCGGCGCCCGCACTGCCTTGTTCTCTTGGGCCTTTGCGCGCCACCACGGTGGTGTGTTTGTACTGCGCATTGAAGATACCGACGTCCAGCGGTCTACTCCCGAAGCGGTCCAAGCCATTCTCGATGGCATGGATTGGCTGGGCATGCAGCCGGACGAGGGGCCCTTCTATCAAATGCAGCGCATGGACCGCTACCGGGAAGTCATCGCTCAAATGCTCGAGCAAGGCAGCGCCTACTATTGCTACTGCACACCCGAAGAAGTGGAGGCCATGCGCGAGTCGGCTCGCGCCGCTGGCCTTAAACCGCGATACGACGGAACCTGGCGGCCTGAGCCGGGTAAAACCTTGCCGCCTGTGCCCGAAGGTAGGCAGCCGGTGGTTCGCTTCAGGAACCCTAAAGATGGGGTAACGGCCTGGGACGACATGATCAAAGGCCCCATCAGCATCGACAATACCGAGCTGGATGACCTCATCATTGCACGCGCCGACGGCACGCCAACGTATAACTTCTGTGTGGTCGTCGACGACTGGGATATGAAGATCACCCACGTCATACGCGGCGACGATCACGTAAACAATACCCCACGCCAGATCAACATTCTGCGCGCTCTGGGGGCCGATCTGCCTCAGTACGGCCACGTTCCCATGATATTGGGCCCTGACGGCGAGAAGCTGTCAAAGCGGCACGGGGCGGTAAGCGTCATGGATTACGACAAACAAGGTTACTTGCCCGAAGCCATGGTGAATTACCTGGCCCGTTTGGGTTGGAGTCACGGTAACGACGAGCTGTTCAGCCGTGAGCAGTTCGTGCAATGGTTCGAGACCCGCAACCTCAGCAAGTCGGCCGCGCAATGGGACCC
>JAJUGB010000056.1 GCA_029268595.1 Alcaligenaceae bacterium
GCCTGCTTGCAGCGCTCGGCCACCAAGGCGGCCTGCCGCGCCATCCATGCTGCCGGCATGGGACGAGCGTAACCGCCCACGCCTTCGGCGATTTCCCGTTCTTCGTCCGTCTCGAAGGGCACGTCAATAAACTTGGCGCCGAGCGATTCGACCTGCTCTTTAGCCGCTGGTCTGACGTCCGATGCTTCGACCACGGCCCCCAATCGACGAGCGGTGGCGATGGCTTGCAAGCCGGCTACGCCGGCACCCAGCACGACGACGCGGGCCGCTTTGAGTGTGCCCGCCGCCGTCATCATCATTGGGAACAGCCGCCCGTACTGATTTGCGGCGAGCAATACCGCCTTGTATCCGGCCACGTTAGCCTGAGAGGACAAGACGTCCATGCTTTGCGCGCGGGTGGTGCGCGGAGCGGCTTCCAGTGCAAATGTGGTAAGTCCTGCGTCGGCCAGCGCGCGCAGGCCCTCGTGATTAAAGGGGTCTAACATACCGACCAGAACCGCCCCCCGTTTCATATGGTGCAGCTCGGGTTGGGCGGGCGCGCGAACTTTCAACACCAGATCGGCCGATAATGCGTCTTCAGCGCCGACGAGTTGGGCCCCGGCCGCTGCATACGCGTCATCCGGGTAATGAGCGCGGGCGCCAGCATCACGTTCGACGACAACGCTATGGCCTGCGGCAATGAATTTCTTGACTGTCTCCGGTGTAGCAGAGACCCTCGCCTCCCCTGCAACGGTCTCTTTGGGAATCCCTATTTTCATGGGGTTCTCCTGTTGATTGTTTTTGAGGGAAATACTATACCCGAAGAAAATGCTGCAACTGCACATTCCGCAGGAAGAAAAGCGCCCCACGGCTGGATGTTGTCCGGGAAAAAAGGCGCCGCGCGGCTGGAGATAGAATCGGAAAGGCCGCGCGCTCTTGATGGACTGAGCATGCGGCCTTGAAGATAATTGCGCGCTTTATTTTTTGCTGGCCTCGAGGGCTTGGCTGATATCGGCGAGGATGTCGTCGATATGTTCTATGCCAATGGATAAGCGCACCATGTCTTCGCTAACCCCCGCTGCGGCCAGTTCGGCCGGACTAAGCTGGCGGTGAGTGGTGGAAGCAGGGTGGCATGCCAACGATTTGGCGTCCCCGATATTGACCAGGCGCAGAATCATTTCGAGGGCGTCAATAAAGCGCGCCCCGGCGGCATAACCGCCTTTGATCCCAAAGGACAAAATGGCGGCGGGCTTGCCGTTCATGTACTTTTGCGCCAGCGCGTGTTCGGGATGGTCGGCCAGGCCGGCATACTGGACCCAGGACACCTGCGGATGTTGCTTGAGGAATTCCGCCACCTTCTGCGCATTGTCGCAGTGGCGCTCCATGCGCAACGCCAGGGTTTCGATGCCTTGCAGCACGAGAAAGGCGTTAAAGGGCGACAGGGCCGCGCCGGTATTGCGCAAGGGCACGACACGGCAGCGGCCAATGAATGCGGCCGCCCCAAACGCTTCCGTGTACACCACACCATGGTATGACGGGTCGGGTTCGTTCAGCATGGGGAAGCGTTCTTTGTGCTCGGCCCAGGGAAACTTGCCTGAATCGACAATGGCGCCCGCGATAGTGGTGCCATGGCCGCCCATGTATTTGGTAAGAGCATGTACCACAATATCCGCGCCATGCTCGAAGGGCCGGCACAAGGCCGGGGACGCCACGGTGTTATCTACTATAAGAGGGACACCGTGACGGTGTGCCGCCTCGGCCAATGCTTGAATGTCGACGATGTTCCCGGCGGGATTGCCAATGGTTTCGCAAAATACCGCTTTGGTTTTGTCGTCGATAAGTGCTTCCAGAGCCTGGATGTCGTCATGTGGGGCAAATTTGACTTCAATGCCGAAGCGCGGGAAAGTATGAGCAAACAAGTTGTAGGTGCCGCCATACAGCTTGCTTATCGAAACAATATTGTCTCCTGCCTGCGCAATAGCTTGAATAGCATAGGTGACCGCTGCCATGCCGGAAGCCACCGCCAGCGCCGCAACGCCGCCTTCCATGGCCGCAACCCGTTCCTCCAGAACCGCGTTAGTCGGGTTCATGATGCGCGTATAGATGTTGCCCGCCACCTTGAGATCGAATAAATCGGCCCCATGCTGGGTGTTGTCAAACGCGTACGAGGTGGTCTGATAAATGGGTACGGCAACCGCTTTAGTAGTAGGGTCCGGCTTGAAGCCGGCATGAACGGCAAGAGTTTCTAGTTTCATGTTTGTCTTCATGTAGTTGGTATCGGGAAGCTGGGGAACTCTGCCCGCCAAAGGGCTTCATATGGCTGACCGGCGTTTAGCTATACACTTTCGCAGCGTGGCGGCCGGCGCCGTTTGTACAATGATGCAGGGAAGCCGGGGCGAGCCGATTTGATAGTCGTTCAGTCGGCGTCTACCATTGCGAACTTCGTGTCATTGTAAGGGGGAAGCCCCTGGTTTTCGAGGGCGAACATGAAAGTCTGGTTTAAAAGGGTGCTGCTCAGTTTGCTGGCCGTGATTGTTCTGGCCCTTGCTGCGTTGGCCCTTTTTTTGGCGACTTTCGACCCCAATGCGTACAAGGACCGATTCGAGGCCTTTGTCTTCGAGCGTTACCAGCGCACCTTGTCGATTGACGGCGATCTCCAACTCTCTCTGTTTCCCCGTATCGGTATTGCCGTCCAGGACATATCGTTGTCCGAACGCAATAGCTCAGACACCTTCGCTTCAATCGACAGTGCGCGCTTCGCCGTCGCCATCTGGCCTTTATTATTCAACCGGTTTGTGGTGGACCATGTTTCCATCGCTGGCCTGAAGGCCTCGGTCACACGCGACGAAGACGGCCGCTTCAATTTTCAAGACCTGATGCGCGTCGCAAGCAGCCCGGACGATGCCATCGCTCTCGGCCCTGCTGCGGGCTTGCTTCCCACTGCAAGCGCGCAAACCGTCGACTGGGTCGATACCCAGGGCGTGGCAGAGCGCGATGAAGCCGCGCTGCAAATCGATATTGCCGGGCTGGACCTTAGAGACGGAGAGGTTCATTTCTACGACGAGGTCACCAGCTATGTCATGCGCTTGGTCCAACTGCAGCTGCACACTGGCCGCATGACGTTCGATCAGCCTTTTGATGTGTCGCTACGGGGACACTTGTTGGGAGAGTATCCCGAGCTGGATGCGGGCCTCGAGGGGCAGGCGCTGGTTAAGGTCGATCCTTTACAGAAGGCCTATTCTGCGCAGAAACTCAATCTTCAGCTTGCAGGGCAGGCCGGAATTATCGACGCCAAGAGCGCCACACTACGAGGCAACCTGGCTTATAACGGCTACTCGCGCATGTTGGACGCCAGTAATATCGAGCTCTTGGTCCAGGGAGCCACCCGACAAGATCCGCAGATCCGCGATCTTCAAGGCAGCCTCATCGTGCCGCAGCTCAAGCTCGACCGCAGTCGCTCCGAGTACCGGGTCGATCGCCTGGCCTTGCGCGCCCGAGGCAATCTGCCGTCGCATGCTTTCGACGTGGCTGTGGATGCGCCCCGCTTTTCCATTTCTCCGGAAGAGGCTGAGGGCGAGCCAGTCGTTGGCACCTTCAAGCTTGACGGGAAAACGGCGCTGGGTCTGGCCATGCGTCTGAGCGGTCTCGGAGGCAATGCCCAGAACGTCACCCTTAAAGAGCTGACCCTTGAAAGCAGCTACCGAACCGGCGATCGGCTTCTTCAAGTGAATCTGTCCTCTCCTGCCCAGTGGGCCATCTATCAAGAGCAGGGGTCCTTGTCCGCGATTAAAGGCGATGTGCGCGTGGAAGACGCCGCCATTCCCGCGGGCAGCTTTGAATTTCCACTCATTGGAAGTTTGCAGGCCGACCTGCTTAAAGACCAGCTAAGCAGTGATGTCAACGCAGTGTTGAACGGCTCGCCCATCAACTTCAACTGGAAGGCCGTCGGCCTCGCAGACCCGAAAGTCACCTTCAGGTTGCAAGCGGACACGCTTAATCTGGATACGATGTTTCCGTCTCCTGCGCCTGTTCCTGTAGCTCCTGCTCCTCAACCCGCGCAAGCTTCACCCGCTCCGGCCGAACAGCCGCCGGCTCCACAGCAGGACGCACCGACGGACGCCCCACCGCCCACGCCGATCGACCTTCGTGTATTGAACGACATCGACGTCACTGGAACCGTAGCGGTGGGAGATCTAACGGTGCGCAACCTGAACTTTAAAAACTTCAGTGTGGCCACCCGGGCGGCTCAAGGCAGCTTGCAACTCGCAAATCTCACCGCGGACTTGTACGACGGCGTCCTGACGGGGCAGGCGGCGGCATCCTCCGATAACACGTTTGAAACCACGTTGGCGCTAGACAAAGTGGCTATGGGACCGCTGGGGCGAGCCTGGACCGGTCAAGAGCCTCGGATTACCGGCCAGGGCTCTATAAAGTTGAATTTGCAATCCCAAGGCGCGACGCCCGAGGCCTTGGCGTCAGGCCTGAATGGAACGGTTGAAGCGAAGGTGCGCGACGGGGCCGTGCGCGGTATCGACTTTCTTCAGACCTTGCGCGAAATCGACACCTTGTTGAATACGGTATTGGATGGCGAAGGGCCGGCGCTGGCAACGCAATTCGACCTCGGGCGTCAGACCGAATTTGCATCCCTGGATGCGAATCTGGGCATCAACGGCGGGGTGGCCGACGTGAAGAAGCTTAATATTCAAGCGCCCATGCTACGAATCACACAAGGATCGCCGGCTCGCCTTGATCTTGTCGGCCGCACCATAGATCTTGTCGCGCAGGTACGACTCGCGAAGGCCTCCCGCGGCAGCGGCAAAGAACTGGCGGCCCTGAGAGGGGTGACGGTGCCCGTGCATCTCACTGGCTCCATAGATGCACCGGATTACCAGGTCCAATGGAATGAGATCAGCAGCAAGCTGATCAAGGGTGCGGTAGAGCGTGGCCTGCTCGACTTCCTTGCGCGCCCCCTACCTGAAGAGGCCGTACCGGAGCTGCAGGTGACCCCCGCAGAGCCTCCCGCCGAGGAGCCGGATTCTCTTAAGAGCTTGGGTGATGCGCTACTGAAGGGACTGCTAAAAAGGTAGGGCGGCAAGCGCAATCGGACTTCGAGCAAGCACCAACGGGTGTTCGGCAGGCGAGGTCCGGTTTCGGATAGGCGCTTTGTGTATTCGGCAAGTGCGGTCAGTTCCAGAAACCGCCCATAGGTGCTTTGCAACCGCTGCCGGAGTCCTTGGTGCCGTTAATGTTGCGGCGGCGCAAGGGCGGAATCAGGCCGGCTGGGCCGTCAGTTTGAAGTATTTGGCCAACAGCTGTTGTTGATCTTCTTTGTGATCAGGGTTGACCTCTATGCATTCCACTGGGCACACGACAACGCACTGCGGCTCGTCGTGGTGCCCGACGCACTCAGTACAGCGATAGGGGTCGATGACGTAGTAGTCCGGCCCCATGGAAATTGCGTTGTTGGGGCATTGCGGCTCGCATACATCGCAATTGATGCATTCGTCGGTAATGTGCAACGCCATAAAAGTGCCCACCAGAGTCAATTAGTATGACTACTAGTTTAAACCCTTAGCCCGGCCCCTGGCCAATCAGGATTGCGTTGCTTGTTGCGCTTCGCGCAAGGTCTTGGCCTTGGTATGTAGCCAGCGCTCGACCGACGGGAACACGAATTTACTGACGTCGCCACCCAGCAGTGCAATCTCGCGCACTATCGTGCCGGAAATAAACTGGTATTGGTCTGAAGGCGTCATGAACAGCGTTTCTACCTCGGGCAGCAGGTGCCGGTTCATGCCGGCCATCTGGAACTCGTACTCGAAATCCGAGACGGCGCGTAAACCCCGCACAATGACCCGGGCGTCCTGTTCGCGCACAAAGTCCTTGAGCAAGCCGGCAAAACTCTTGACCTCGACATTAGGGTAATGACCGAGCACTTCTTGCGCTATTTCCACGCGCTCTTCGACAGTGAAGAACGGTCTTTTGGCTTGGCTGTGAGCGACGCCGACAACCACATGGTCGAACAGACTGGCGGCACGCCGGACTAAATCTTCGTGGCCGCGGGTAAGGGGGTCGAACGTTCCGGGGTAGACGACAGTGATCATGCAGAAGATTCCGGGTTCAGGGGTTGCAGGAAGGGGGCATTATTGTCGTTTTCGGGGGCAGCGGCAAATCGGATCAAATGGAAAAATACATGTCCCGCGCGGCTATGCCGCACGACTTCATATTGAGGCGGCAGTACCACCGGTGCTTCAGATTCTACATAGGCCAAGCCCTGCGCCGTCAGCAAAGACGGTACCGAAGGCCAGAGCTTTTCGAGCCACCCTTGCCCAAAGGGCGGGTCCAGCAAGACAAGGTCGAACCGCGCCGCTTCCAGTCGGCGTAAGACCACAGTGGCGTTGCCCTGATGAATCCGCACTGCCTTGGCATCAAGTTTAGTGCGCAGCGCGCGTAGGCGCGCCACGGCCTCCGGATTGTTCTCCACCATTTGCACGTGCGCCACGCCGCGTGATGCCGCTTCAAAACCCAGGGCTCCGGTTCCTGCGAACAGATCGAGCACAGATTTGTTTTGAAACTGACCGTCCCACAGGTGGTGCAACCAGTTGAAGAGTGTCTCTCGGACCCTGTCGGGAGTGGGACGTAATCCCGGTGCGTCGATGACCGGAATTGGAGTGCGCCGGTATTCACCGCCTACAATACGCAGCATATGCTTTTTCATGGTGGGACAGGTCGGGCGTGCGGTCCATCGATTCAAATTCTTCAGTAGTGTAAAGCCTATGTTCAAGTTTTTTAAACGTAAGAAAGGGCCTGTCGAGCCCGAGCGCGTTCCAGAGGCGGACGAGGGCGCAAAAGGCCAGGCGTCCCAAACCTCCCAGGCGGAAGCCGACCCTCTGCCTTCAAGTGCACCTGCAGCGCCGGGCGGGCAACCTAGTGAAAACGACGCGGGGACAGTACCGAGCGGGCGTTCAGGTGAAAACTACGGGGGGACGGCGGGTGACCTCCCTCAGGAGCTCGAAGAACCGTTCGCTCGAGATGCCTCGGCCAAAGCTCGCCAGGAGGAAGTTCATGGCGAGGCCGCCTCACCGTCCGATCTGGACCAATTGGCAGAGCAAGCCTGGGCGGCCGGAGACGAACCACTGCCCACGCCGCAGCAGGAAGGGCCGACCGGCGTGGCGGCGTCTGTCCCGCCGGCCGCGGACGTTACACAACCCCCTCAAGCGCCACTTGTATCAGAGCCTTCGCAGTGGCGCTCTGACGCCGACGCCACCGCGTCTTCGGCGGGCGTCCCACAGGAAGAGCCCGCCCCGCCCAAGTCATCCTGGCTCAAGCGGCTGACCAGCGGTCTCTCACGCACCGGACAGAGCATCAGCAGCTTGTTTGTCGGCGTAAAAGTCGACGAGAACCTTTTCGAAGAGCTCGAAACCGCACTAATCATGGCGGATGCCGGAGTCGAGGCGACAGAACGATTGCTTGCCGCTTTGCGCACCCGGGTCCGTAAAGAACGCATTACCGACGCTGGTCAAGTTAAAACTGCTTTACGGGATATCCTGGCCGAGCACTTGAAGCCGCTCGAAAAGGAGTTTCCCTTGAATCGCGCGGCGCCTCTGATCGTGATGATTGCGGGGGTCAACGGTGCGGGTAAAACGACATCCATAGGCAAGCTTGCCAACACGTTTCAGCGCCAGGGTAAATCGGTGCTACTGGCGGCGGGCGATACCTTCCGCGCAGCAGCCCGGGAGCAACTGGTGGAATGGGGCGCACGCAATAACGTCTCGGTCATCGCACAGGATGGCGGCGATCCGGCGGCAGTCGCCTTCGATGCGGTCAATGCGGGTCGCGCTCGGCGCGCAGACGTTGTCATGGTCGATACCGCGGGACGCTTGCCGACCCAGCTGCACTTGATGGAAGAGCTCAAGAAAATCAAGCGGGTGATCGGCAAGGCAGACGGAGATGCGCCCCACGAGGTGTTGCTGGTCGTGGATGGCAACACAGGGCAAAATGCCATCGCCCAAATCCGCGCTTTTGACGCCGCCATTAACCTGACTGGTCTTGTCGTGACCAAGTTGGACGGCACGGCGAAGGGCGGCACCCTGGCGGCTGTGGCGGCTGGAAGCCAGGGTGTGCGGCCGGTGCCTGTCTACTGGATCGGTGTGGGAGAGGGCCTGGAAGATTTGCAGCCCTTCGTGGCCCGCGAATTCGCAGCCGCAGTAGTCGGCGAGTAATTCTGCTCCATGGCAAGAAAAAGCGCTCGGGCTTCTTGCCGCTTTTTGTCTTGCATGGCGCGCAGCCAGCCAACGGCGAACCAGGCCGGCGGCTGACTTTTGACCCTGTGCAGGAACTCCTCTTCGGCCACATAGAAGTCGTTAAGATCCCCCAGCACGTCCTGGGCTTTAGCGAAAATTTCCCGACTGTCCAGCACGTTGGTGTCTTGCAAGGCGTCGGCGCAAAGTTCCGTCGCGTACCGCAGGGTTTTTATCTGATTGCGCAGACCGTGTTGCCGTTTGACGGACAGTTCATCAAACCGGCCGCCAATGACGATGATGTCGTGATACCAAGTGGTGAGGCGACTCGACGCGCGGGGGGCAAATTCTTTACCGCTCGATCCGCAGTGCTCGTCGCCCCAGCGGATGGTCCGCGCCAAAAGGGTCAGAAGGGCGGCCTGAAACTCGCGGCTCGCGGCCAGTTCCTGCGCTTTCTCGTACCGACCGTCGCGTCCGCTTGGCCAGGGCAAGGCGGGCATCCCTGCCTGCTGCAAAGGCGGCAATATCATCTCGTGCAGCACGTCCGAGTCGCGGACCTTGCCCAGCAATGAAAATGCCTTGCGTAGCGCCCGGGTCGTTGCAAAGTCGGCTTCGGGCACCCATTCGTGAAACAGCTTCCAGCACGAACGAAGGCGCCTGAGTCCGACCCTTAGTTGATGGATGTAGGCCCGGCGCGTCTCGGTGCTGAGCTCCTCCGTGTCTACGCCGGCGACGAAGGCCGCATTTCGAATCACCTGCTCCAGGCATTCTGTGCTGCAAGCCACATAAGCTTGATGAATCGTGCATCCGGGTTGTAGCTGTGCTGGCCGCGAAGACCTGGGTTTGAACAGTCGGCCGGCTGCCGAGGACTGCTGGGCGGAATCGCGCTCGAGCGACCGCGCGAGGACATCGCCGCGCTCGGATTTGCTGCGTAGGTCTATAACCAGATCGTACTTTTCCAGCCATTCCAGACCGGTCGAAAATAAAGCCTGGACGTCTCCCGACACAAGTTCGAATTCGATTTCGCTAATGGGCAAGCTGCGCTCACCCGCGCGCACTATACCTTGATCGAACGCAATTTCAATGCTGGCGTCGCCCGTGTGAACCTCTGTACGCCAACGAGTCACCTCGGTCTCGTAACGAAGTTGCACGGGGCTGCTCAACGCTGCTATTGCTTCGTGTACGGACGTGTCTTTGTAAAGCGACAAATCCAGATTGCCATCAGGTCGGTCATGGTTGATCTCGATTTTGGAGAGGCTGTCGCTACCTGCCGCCTTCAGGGTCTGCACCCAGCGCGCGCCTTCCTGACGTACGCGTATGGCCATGCGATGCCGAGTCAGGTCTCGATGCGGCGTATCGTAATAGCGGGCGCGTAATTCCAGCGGTTGCGCCCCCATTTTGAGCAGCGCTTTTTTGAGCGATTTTGCGACCACCGTGGGCACGTGCAGCTTCAGTTCCCTTTCCATACCACTTCCCGTACTACTCTTGCGCTCATAGTAGCGCAGCGCAGAAGGCGACGAGTAGACGACTTGTAGCAATCGTGCTTTTTTGCCAACTTCCTGCAATTCGGGCGGGTTCGGGCGACAATACCGGAATCACCTGGCGCCAGGCGCTAAAATGAGTGAACTTTTTTTGAGTCTATAGTCATGAGTCACATTCCGTCGGTCGAGCTTGACGCTACCCAGAGCTACGGCATTTCTCCCATCCCCGAAATCATTGCAGAGCTCCGCGCGGGCCGCATGGTCATTCTGGTGGATGAAGAAGACCGCGAGAACGAAGGCGATCTGGTCCTCGCGGCCGATTACGTCACGCCAGAAGCCATTAATTTCATGGTCACGCATGGACGGGGTCTGGTGTGCCTGACACTTACCCAGGAGCGCTGCGAGCAACTGCAGTTGCCGCTCATGGCCAGCCGTAATGGGGCGCGTTTTGGCACCAACTTTACTCAGTCTATTGAGGCTGCCGAGGGCGTAGAAACCGGTATTTCGGCTGCCGATCGGGCGCGCACCATTCAGGTAGCCGTTGCAAAGGACGCCAAACCTGAAGACCTCGTGCAGCCCGGACATATCTTTCCTGTGCAGGCGGTGAAGGGTGGGGTGCTCGTGCGGGCCGGGCACACCGAAGCAGGCTGCGATCTGACTGCCATGGCCGGTCTCACTCCTGCCGCTGTCATCTGCGAGATACTTAAACCGGACGGCACCATGGCGCGCCTGCCTGACCTTCAAGTGTTCGCCCAAGAGCACGGTCTGAAAATCGGCACCATCACCGACCTTATCCAGTACCGCAGCGAACACGAATCCATGGTAGAGCGAGTGGGCGAGCGCTCCTTGTCCACTGCCTGGGGCGAGTTCCAGGCAGTCGCTTATCGCGACTTGGCCTCTGGTGCACCGCACCTGGCCTTGGTCAAGGGACACATCACGCGCGACATCGAGGCTCTGGTTCGAGTACACGAGCCCACCACTGTGCTGGACATCCTCTCTGCCGACTCCACCGGGCATAGCTGGACCGTGCCCGCGGCGCTCAAGGCCATTTCCCAGGCAGAGTCGGGTGCGCTTGTCATGCTTAATTGCCATGCGTCAGGCGATCTCCTATTCGACCAGTTTGCAGCATGGAGCCGACCTGCCGAGAGGTCCTCGGGGCCAGCCAGTAATCGCTTCGATTTGCGCACATACGGTATTGGCGCGCAGATTTTGCGAGATCTCGGCGTAGGCAAAGCGCGGCTACTGGCGCGCCCAAGAAAAATGCCCAGCATGGCGGGCTTCTCGCTCACCATTACCGGCTACGATAGCGAACCTTCTTCCCCTCACGCCTAATAAGGAACCACCGACTATGAACCCATACACCCTCTCGCCCGATCTGAACGGAGAAGGCCTGCACCTGGGCATCGTTCGTGCGCGTTTCAACGAAGAAATTGGGCAGGCCGAGTTGCAGGCCTGCCTGGACGAGCTGGCTCAGCTGGGCGTAGACGAACGTGACATCATGGTGGTGACGGTGCCCGGGGCGCTCGAATTGGGACTCGCCCTGGCACAAATGGCAGAGACCTACGAGTTCGATGCCCTGATTGCGCTGGGCGCCGTCATTCGCGGCGAAACCTATCATTTTGAAATTGTGAGCAACGAAAGCGCTGCGGCGATCACGCGTGTCGCCCTGGAAACCGGCATACCGGTGGCTAATGGGGTGCTCACAACCGAAGACGAAGAGCAGGCCGAAGCTCGCGCCGAGGAAAAGGGCCGCGATTGCGCCCGTACCGCGGTCGAGATGGCTAACCTTGTCGCTGCACTAGAGCCCGAGTCGGACGATGACGATGATGACGACGAGGACGACGAATACGAAGACGACGAGGACGAGGACGACGATCTTGACGAAGAGTAAACTTCCCGGGCCGGTCAGCCGGCCCAATGCCCGCAGCGCGCGCCGTCGCGCTCGGGAATTTGCCCTGCAAGGCGTTTATGCCTGGTTGTTGCGGGGTGACGAAGGCTTGCAGGAAGCCGGCGCCATTGATGCGCACATACGTAGTGACGAAGAGTTTGCCGAGGCGGATGCGGCGTGGTTCAAAACCTTATTGCACGGTGTCTTGCGCGAGGCGCCGCGGCTGCGCGAGAATTTTGTGCCCTATATTGATCGGCCGCTTGAAGAGCTGTCGCCCATCGAGCACGGCATCTTGCTTATCGGCAGCTACGAACTCATGAACCACCTCGAGGTCCCCTACAAAGTGGCCATCAACGAGGCGGTCGAATTAGCCAAGTCATTCGGCGGCACCGACGGCTTCAAGTTTGTGAATGGGGTGCTCGACAAGATGGCGGCCCAGGTGCGAACAGCCGAAGTTCAGGCGGCCGCCCGGCGTTAGCAGTGGCCAAGGTGGCGGGGGAGTTCGACCTCATCGCGCGTCATTTTGCGCATCCCGCCCCTGATTCTTTCTTGGGGGTGGGCGACGATTGCGCTTTGATGCCCATCCAAGCGGGAATGCAGGTGGCCACGAGCACCGATCTGCTCATTGAAGGCCGCCATTTTCTACCGGGTACCGACCCATACGCCTTGGGGCACAAGGCTCTGGCAGTGAACTTGTCCGATCTGGCCGCCATGGGGGCGCGCCCTCTGGGGTGCCTACTGGGCTTGGCCTTGCCTTCGCTGGACGATGCCTGGTTAAGCCAGTTCGCCAGGGGATTTCGGGAACTCGCCCAGTCGGCAGCCTGCCCCTTGCTTGGCGGCGATACCACCCGCAGTCTGAGTGGCATCACACTGAGTGTCACCGTGTTCGGCCAAGTGGCCGCCCAGCATGCTTTGCGGCGAAACGCCGCCCGCCCTGATGATGATATCTGGCTGACCGGCACCTTGGGCGCGCCCGACATAGCCCTTCGTCTGCTGACCGGTGCTCTGCCCATGCAAGCGACCTTGCTCGATGCAACTCGGGCGACGCTCGAGCGTCCAGATCCCCCTATGGCTTTCGCCCCCTTGCTGGCGGGTGTCGCTCATGCGGCCCTGGACGTTTCTGACGGACTGCTGCAGGATCTGGGTCATATTTTGAGTGCGAGCCACTGCGGGGCCCTGCTGTGGTACGACGCTTTGCCTGTGCACCCTGCTTTAAGCGGCTTGCCTGAAGACCTTTTGCAGGAAGCCGTTTTGGGAGGCGGCGATGTATATCAACTCTGTTTTACTGCTGCGTCGAAAGACCGTGACACTGTCACAGAGCTAGCAGAGGGCGTCGGCATACAGCTAAGCCGCATTGGCCGAATCATCCCCCAGGAAACACTTACCGTGCTGGACGGCCAAGGACGCCCAATCAGTCCCACGGTTAGAGGATTTGATCACTTCAGGACGGTATAGAGATGGCAGCGAAATCGCCTCACAGTGATTCTCCGACACCCTCTCCGGGGTTTGGCTGGATGGCTCGATCGCCAGTCCGATGGCTCGTGTTCGGCTTAGGCAGCGGCTTGATGCGGCCGGCTCCCGGCACCTGGGGTACAGCGCTTGCATGGCTGCTATGGATAGCAGTCGTCGGTCGGTTGCCTGATCCGGTCATAGCGCTGGTTCTGCTGCTTGCATTTGCCGTGGGATGCTGGGCGTGCCAGAAGGTGGGGAACCAGTTGGGGCGTCCAGATGACGGAGCCATGGTGTGGGACGAGATCGTGGCCTTTTGGCTGGTTCTGTGGCTTACGCCGCCCACATTAGGAATGCAAGCCGTAGCGTTCGTGTTGTTCCGGGTTTTCGACATTATCAAGCCGCCACCAATTCGTTATTTTGACGCGCGCTGGAAGAACGGCTTTGGCGTCATGTGGGACGATCTGCTCGCCGCCGGCTACACCTTGCTGGTGTTGGCCATGTTGTACCGTCTCAAGGAGCTTTTTATATGAACCGTTCCTCTGCATTCCCTGACGCCACGGCCTTAGGTCGGCTGCTGCTCGATAGGGGATGGATGGTTGCTTGTGCTGAATCGTGTACTGGCGGCCTGCTTAGCGCCGCACTGACCGATATCCCCGGCTCCAGCCAGTGGTTCGAGCGTGGCTTCGTCACCTACAGCAATGCAGCCAAGATCGAGCAATTACAGGTGGGTGTAGATACCTTGGAACGGTTTGGCGCGGTCAGCGAGGAAACCGCCATGGAAATGGCTTCAGGCGTGCTGGCGGTGACAGAGGAAGCGAATTTTGCAATTTCCACCACGGGTATAGCCGGTCCGGACGGCGGGACGCCCGGCAAGCCGGTGGGGATGGTGTGTTTTGGTTTTGCGCATCGAGTGGGCGACGGCCTGACAACGCGGGCCATCACTCGGATTTTTGAAGGCGATCGTCAAGAAGTCAGGGCGGCCGCAGTGGCTTTTGCGTTGCGCATGTCCGTCGAACTTATCGAGCCGAATTAATTGCATCCCGCGTGGTTAATGCTGCAGCGGCGGCCGCTTCACGCCAGTCATCGTCTCTGCTTGCGTACAAAATGGCCCGCGACGAATTGATCATCATGCCTCGGTTCGTGCTGCTGCGACCAGCCTTGACCGTGGAAGGTATGTCTCCACCTTGAGCGCCGATTCCGGGAATGAGCAGGGGCATGTCGCCCACCACGTTTCGCACTTTTGCGATTTCGTCCGGGAAGGTGGCTCCTACCACCAGACCGCACTGGCCATGTTGGTTCCACCTATTGGCCACCATGTCGGCCACGTGCAGGTATAGAGGCTGGCCCGATTTCAACTCCAGAAACTGCAGGTCCGAGCCGCCCTTGTTGGATGTACGACAGAGGATGATGACGCCCTTCTCGCGCCAGGCCAGATACGGCTCCAGGGAATCAAAACCCATATAAGGGTTTACAGTGACCGCGTCGGCTTGATAACGCTCGAAAGCTTCCCGCGCGTATTGCTCGGCCGTTGAGCCGATGTCGCCCCGTTTGGCGTCGAGCACCAGCGGCAGCTGGGGATACTGTTGACGAACGTATTTGCACAAGGCCTCGAGCTGGTCCTCCGCTTTTTGCGCGGCAAAATAGGCAATCTGGGGCTTGATCCCGCATATATGGGGCGCGGTGGCGTCAACGATGGCCCGACAAAACTCATAGATGGCGTCTGGACGACCCTGCAGTTCTGCAGGAAAGCGCGCCGGATCGGGATCGAGTCCCACCATGAGCAAGGAGTTGGCGTGATCCCAGGCCCGTTCTAGTTTTTCTGTAAACGTCATGACAAGTAATGGAGTAGAAGAGACCTAAGTCCAGAAAATATCGGCCAGGACAACAAGCCATACGAGGGAAGCCAGCCCTATGGTCAACAGCACTGCAGCGCTGCACAAGTCTTTGGCCCGACCGATTAAAGGGTGGTGTTCCAGCGTGACGCTGTCTGCCAGTGCTTCGATGGCCGAATTGACCAGTTCAACGATAAGCACCAAGACCCAGCACGCCACTAATAATAGCGACTCGAGAGGCGTGCGGCCCACCCACAGAGCCAATGGCGTCACTACCGCCAGCGCCAGCAGCTCCTGGCGAAATGCGGCCTCGTGGCGGCACGCCGCGTACAACCCTTGCGCAGAGTAGCGCAGGGCGTTAAGCAAACGGTGGAATCCGCCCTTACTTTTGAAGGGCGAGGACTGGTTCATGTAATTGTGTTCGTTTATAGACAGAGCCGCCATTGTAATGACAACCTCGGACACCCACATCAGCAAACGGACAAACAAAAGGCCTCCGATTGCTCGGAGGCCCTTGAGGTCGGTACGGCAGCCTTTCCAGGAAGACCGGCCGCCGTATGTGGACGCTTGAGCTTAGAAACCGCCCATGCCGCCCATACCGCCCATGCCACCCATATCAGGCATGGCTGCAGCAGGCTTGTCCTCGACGATTTCGGCTACAGCGGCCTCGGTCGTCAGGAGCAGAGCCGCTACGGAAGCAGCGTTTTGAAGCGCAGTACGTGTGACCTTGGTGGGGTCGAGAACACCTTGCTCAACCAGGTCGCCGTACTCGCCGGTAGCGGCGTTGTAGCCGTAGTTGCCGGTGCCGCTGGCAACATTGTTGACGACTACGCTGGGCTCGTCGCCAGCGTTGGCCACAATGGTGCGCAGAGGGGCTTCAATTGCACGCAAGATAAGCTTGATGCCAGCTTCCTGGTCGAGGTTGTCGCCCTTGACGTTGGCAATGGCGTTCTTGGCGCGAATAAGAGCCACACCGCCGCCAGGAACAATGCCCTCTTCGACGGCTGCACGGGTAGCATGCAGAGCATCTTCGACGCGAGCTTTCTTTTCCTTCATTTCGACTTCGGTGGCAGCACCAACGCGGATGACGGCAACACCGCCAGCCAGCTTGGCCACGCGCTCTTGCAGTTTTTCGCGATCGTAGTCGGAAGTGGCTTCTTCGATCTGTACGCGAATCTGCTTGACACGTGCTTCGATGGAAGCGCTGTCACCAGCACCGTCGATGATGATGGTGTTTTCTTTACCGACTTCCACGCGCTTGGCCTGGCCCAGATCTTCCAGAGTGGCTTTCTCGAGCGAACCGCCGGTTTCCTCGGAGATAACGATACCGCCGGTAAGGATGGCGATGTCTTCCAGCATGGCCTTGCGGCGATCGCCGAAGCCAGGCGCCTTGACGGCGGTGACCTTGAGCGTGCCGCGCAGCTTGTTCACCACGAGAGTGGCGAGCGCCTCGCCCTCCACGTCCTCC
>JAJUGB010000057.1 GCA_029268595.1 Alcaligenaceae bacterium
AGGCAAAGTAAGCAAGGAGAGCACCATGAACTATTACGCACAGATGGCCTCGCCATTAGGCGACATGCTTCTCCAGGCGACGACCACCGGCTTAGCGGGGTTGTATTTCGTCGATCAGAAAGACGCTCCTATCATGGCCGGTGTCCAGCCTCCTAAAGCAAGGTTCACCGACCCTAGAGCCGGCCTCAAGGACGGCGCCCCTATTTCCCGATTCAAAGTCCTGCTGCAGGCCGCGCACAAAGCGCCCATTCAAGCCGAGAGCCCAGATCTGTTCACCGACAGTCGTCCAGAGGTTTCCAGCTCATCCGTGTCCCGGCCAGTAGCTTCGGGCCTTGGTTCAAGTTTCCAGGGAGAAGACGACGCGGTTTCTGTAACAGAGGAGCCCCCAGTATTGCAGCCGCGTCTTGACCAGCGGCGAAGTGGGGCGCAATGTGGGCCGCTTGTCTGGCAGCAAACCGAAATTCCACCAGACGTACAAGGCCGGATCGAAGAAGCTCGTAACCAGCTGGACGAGTACTTTTCGGGTCGAAGGCAGAACTTCGACCTGGAGCTGGATCTGGCTGCGCGAGGCACTCCGTTCCAGCGGACGATATGGCAGGCCCTTTTGAAAGTGCCTTACGGCAAGGTCCTGACGTACGGAGAGCTCGGCCGACAGGCCGGTCTCCCCGCCGGCCATGGCAGGGCAATTGGCTCGGCTGTGGGGCGCAACCCCCTTACCATTATTGTGCCTTGCCATCGTATTGTGGCCAGCGGCGCGCTGCTTAATGGTTATAGCGGGGGGCTACACCGAAAACTGGCTTTGCTGCAGCTTGAAGGCGTGGCCTGTGCAGCGGGTTAGCGGTTTCGGGTGTCGTGCTTCAAAAGGCGTTCTTTTTCGCGTTGCCAGTCTTTGTCGCGTGCAACGTCGCGCTTATCGTGCAGCTTCTTGCCGCGCCCTAAGCCAATATCCATCTTGATGCGGCCATTCTTGTAATGAAGGTTCAAGGGCACCAGGGTATAGCCACGCTGCTCAACTCGACCAATGAGTTTATTGATTTCCTCGCGCTTGAGCAAAAGTTTACGCGTGCGCGTGTTCATGGGTGTGACGTGGGTGGAAACGGTGGCCAAGGGGCTGATATGCATGCCAACCACAAAGATTTCGCCATCGCGCACGATGACGTAGCTTTCCTTGATTTGAACATGGCCAGCCCGTATTGCTTTGACTTCCCATCCCTCTAGAACCAGACCGGCTTCGAAGCGGTCCTCTATGAAGTAATCGTGGGTCGCCTTACGGTTGTCGACAATGCTCATGAATGGGGTAGGGCCATAGAAGGTAAAATCATTACATTCTATCTATTAACGACATTCGATGCATACTGTCCAACGATCTGTCCTCGTTCCCTACAATTGCGCTCAAATGTTCGACCTGGTGGCCGATGTAGAGAAATATCCGCAATTTCTTCCGTGGTGCGGAGGGGCCGAAGTCCATCACCAGGACGAGGAGGGCATGAAAGCCTCCATCACCATCAGCATCGCGGGGATCAAGCAGACGTTCACCACGCAGAACGATCACGATTACCCCAATGCGATTACGGTAAAGCTGGTCGATGGCCCGTTCTCGCATCTGACCGGGCTCTGGCGCTTCCAGGCTTTGTCAGAAGACGCCTGCAAGGTGATCTACACCATGGAGTACGCGTTTTCCAACCGGGCTTTGGAAATGGTGGTTGGTCCGGTGTTCAACCGGATCGCCACCAGCTTCATTGACTCGTTCACCCAGCGCGCCCAAGATTGCTATGGCGATTGAGGTGCAGGTGATTTATGCCCTGCCCACCGGTGTTTGGCGTAGATGTCTGCAAGTGCCGCTCGGTTCTACGGCCCAAGATGCTCTGAATTACAGCGGTTTCTACGACGACTTTCCCCAGTTTGCGGGTAACATGCCGCCAGTGGGTATTTTCGGCCAGGCATGTAGCCCCGATCACGTGCTGGGGCAGGGAGACCGAGTCGAAATCTATCGCCCACTGGTTTTCGATCCGATGGAGTCCCGGCGTCGTCGGGCCGAACATAAGCGCGCCACAGAGGCAGCAAAAAAGGCGGGCGTTACCGTCCGCAAATCTCGCCAAGCGCAGTCCTCATGACTCAATCCATTCTTTATGAAGTTCTACCCACTGCCAGCAAGAAATTTGTAGCGGTGGTTACCTTGAATCGGCCTGACAAGCTTAACGGGCTGACGCTGGAGATGTGCCGTTCGCTTGATGCCCAGTTGCGCCAATGGGAGCTGGATGACTCCATCGCTCTGGTCGTCTTGAATGGCACAGGCGAAAGGGCATTCTGTGCGGGCGGAGACCTGCACAGCCTTTATCGCTCCATGGAAGAGAACGTCAGCGGACGACCCTGGGAGAACCGTTACGCCCGCGAGTTTTTTGCCGTTGAGTACTGCCTGGATTACTACATACACATGTACAGCAAGCCCATACTATGTTGGGCTACCGGATTTGTCATGGGCGGCGGCGTGGGTCTCATGCAAGGGGCCAGCCATCGCGTCGTGACCGAAACCACCCGCTGGGCCATGCCCGAAATAACCATCGGCATCTTTCCAGATGTGGGCGGCACATGGATGTTGGATCGACTGCCGGGCGGGGTGGGGCGTTTTCTGGCCTTTACCGGAGCGCAATTGACGGCGGCCGATTGTCGATATCTGGGGCTGGCCGACTATTACCTGCACCACAAGGAATGGCAGGAAGTCATGCAGGAGATTCAAGCTCAGCCCTGGTCCGACGTGCGCGCAGACAACGACATCCGTCTGCATCAGCTACTGCGGCAGTTGGAGCCGGCTCCTCTGGCGCCAGGGCCGGTTCAGTTGCACCATTTTGAAATCAGCGCCACGTGTGAAGGGCCGGACTTCAATGCCATCTGTGCAAGCGTGGCCCGATGGGCCGATAGTGACGACCCGTGGCTCGCACGCGCTGGACAGACGTTTGTGCACGGTTCACCCGGGTCGGCCCGACTAAGCTTCGCCCTGCAACAGCGGGCCAAAGGCTTGTCATTAGCGCGGGTATTCCAAATGGAATACACCGTGGCGCTGCAATGTACCGTTATGGGCGATTTCAAAGAGGGCGTGCGGGCTTTACTGGTAGATAAAGACCGCGAGCCCAAATGGCATCCCGCTACCGTGGCCGGCGCAAGCGACGAGTGGGTGCAGCGATTCTTCGTGGCACCCTGGCCGGAAACAGAAATTCATCCGCTTGCCGACCTGGGGCCTTGATTAGCGATCTCGTACGGAAGCGACTGCAGGGTGATGGCCGGTCCGTCGGCACTCTCAAGCCGGAAATCCGCAGTTTGTAAATCGGCGAGTTGTACCTCCATGAGTAGATGGAGCTGCTCGTCCGTTTGCGCAACGTTAATGACGCGCCCTACAGGGCTTCCGGGTTTGTTCGCATCAAAAATGTCTGTAGCGGGCGCCACCGGATCAGTTGAAGCATGCTGGGCGGTTCCATATGCCATGCGTCGTTTTACTGTGCCGCGATAGTGACTGCGCGCCACTACCTCTTGCCCGGGATAGCAGCCTTTAGTAAAGCTTACGCCCCCGATCAGGTCCATATTGAGAGTCTGGGGTATGAACAGGTCCTGAGTGCTTTGCACCGTCCAGGGCAGTCCCGCGGCGATGTCGGCGGCTTGCCATTCGGATAAGCGAGGGCTGATGGCGGACGGGTCAGTAGCCTCAATGGCGGGGTCCGCCGGTACAGAAAGGCCCGGCGCCAAGCCGGACGCTTCCTCAGGCTGCCATTGGCCTGTTCCGTTCACGCGCCACCAACGTGCTGGAGCGTCGTTTGCGCGCGGTGCAGCTATCCAGCTGTTGTTGCTTGCGTGGACGACGGTGTACGGCTCGGGCGATTCAGGTAAGCCTTCGCCCTCAACGGATTGGGTTGACGCGTTGAGGCCGTAGACCTGCAAAGGCGTAATGGTAAGTCGGGCCTTGGCGCGCAGTACATACATGCTAAGACGCTTGACGACTGTTGGGGCGATGTCGGCCTTGATGAGTGCAAAGAGGTTTTCTGGATTAGTACTGCTGCGCCACAGGACCAAGGTTGCCAACAGGCGTCCCTTGGGCGTGCAGTATCCGGCCAAAATAGCAGTGTTTGCGTTCAAAGCGGCAACGTCGTTGGTCAACTGGCCTTGCAGAAAAGAGACGGCGTCAGCGCCGGTGATGGCGACCACGGCCAGATCAGTGAGTGGAATGGCGTTATCTTGCTTGGAGGTCATGTTTTCAACACAGCGTGATGGAGTGCAGGCCGGTGCCTGCGTTCATACCTATGATACCGGCCTTGTCCAGGACTTGCAGCGACTCCGACCGGGGCGTCTCGGCTAAACTCACACACCATGAAAAAGCTCTCAAAGTACTTTCTTTATGCTGTTGCAGTCGTCTTGCTGCTGGCCGCCACCTTGGCGGGATCAGCGTGGTATTGGGTGACGAATCCTGTGCCCATGCAGGCGGAGCGCATCGACTATCGCGTCGAACCGGGTAGTTCCCCCAGGCGAGTGGTAAACGAAATGCGCGAGGCGGGAATAGACTTGAACGCCGATCTGTTCGTGGTGCTTGCCCGGCTCAGCGGCCGCGACGTCTTGCTTAAAGCGGGGGCTTACGAGGCAGTGCGCGGAGACAGCCCCTGGAAGCTTCTGGACCGTATGGCCACCGGCGATATGACACAAGTACGTCTGACCTTGGTCGAGGGGTGGACTTATCAGCGGGTACGGCAAGTTCTACGCGAAAGCCCGGCGGTCAAGCAGACTTTGCAGGGGGTGTCCGATACCGAGTTGCTGAAAAGACTCGGTGCTCCGTATGACAGCCCGGAAGGTTTGTTTTATCCGGACACGTACGTTTTCACCCCTGGGACAAGCGACTTCGACATATTGCGCCGGGCCTACCAAGCACAACAGCAACTACTTGAGGAGTTATGGGCGGAGCGCGACCCAGATCTACCGCTCAAGTCGCCTTACGAAGCACTTATCCTCGCCTCCATAGTCGAGAAAGAGACCGGGCATAGCCCGGACCGACAGCGGGTGAGCGGCGTGTTTATCAATCGCCTGCGTATTGGCATGCCCCTGCAGACCGACCCAACCGTTATTTATGGCATGGGTGACGACTATCAGGGTAGGATACGCAAGCGCGACCTGACAGCGGACACGCCTTGGAACACATATACCCGCGGCGGCTTGCCGCCCACTCCCATTGCCAACAGCGGACGTGCGGCCCTGTACGCGGCTCTTCATCCCGAGGAGCACGACTTCTTGTATTTTGTCTCGCGCGGTGATGGCACCAGTCAGTTTTCCACCAATCTGGCCGCGCATAATCGTGCAGTGGCCAAGTACATTCTCAAGCGCTAAATCATGAGTCATAGTAATAATCGGCGTGGAAGTTTTATTACTCTTGAGGGGGTGGACGGCGCGGGTAAAAGTACCCACGTGCAGTGGATAGTTGAGTGCCTGAGGGACTGTGGTGTGTCGGTGCTTTCCACGCGAGAGCCGGGTGGAACTGCTCTGGGCGAGCAGTTGCGCCAGATGGTCCTCCAGATGCCAATGCATCTCGAGACCGAGACTTTATTGATGTTCGCCGCGCGTTCAGAGCATATTCGTACAGTGATCGAGCCGGCGCTTTCAAGGGGCGAGTGGGTGGTTTGTGACCGGTTCACCGATGCCAGCTATGCCTACCAGGGTGGCGGGCGCGAGCTGGGCGCCGACCGGATCCGCACCTTGGAGCAATGGCTGCATCCTCAGCTGCAGCCGGACCGCACCTGGTTCTTTGACGTTCCTCTTGAGGTCGCCCGAGAGCGTTTGAACCGCAGCCGAGAACTCGATCGTTTTGAGCAAGAGGGCCAGGCTTTTTTTCAGCGAACTCGAGATGGCTACCATGCCCGGGTAAAGCAAAACCCGCAACGCTTCCATATCGTTGATTCCACTCGACCGGTTCAAGAGGTCAAGGAGGGAATCGCCGATCAGGTTCGTGCGCTGGTGCGAGCTTGGCGTGAAGCTCCGGTTCCACACAAGCCATGAGCGATATAGCTACATTTCTACCGTGGCAACTGGATATTGCCAGACGTTGGCTTGGTGCGCGCGATCGATTTGCGCACGCGTGGCTCATACACGGGCTCGGGGGCATTGGAAAAAAACGGTTTGTTCGGGCAGCGGCTGCAAGTTTGCTGTGCGATACGCCGCATAACGGGCTAGCTTGCGGCACTTGCCAGGCCTGCCGATGGGTAGGAGCGGGCAGCCATCCCGATTTGCGTCTTATCCGGCCCGACGCGGTGGCTGTCGAGGAAGGCGGCGACGCACAATCCGATGCTACAGAAAGCAGCGCCAGCTCGAAAAGCTCGACGCCGTCGCGCGATATTCGGGTCGATCAGCTGCGGGGGCTCGAGGACTGGTTCAATACAGCGACGCATAAAGGCGGTTGGCGGGTGGCTGTCCTATATCCGTCGGAAGCGCTTAATGTGATTTCCGCCAACGCCTTGCTCAAGGTCCTCGAAGAGCCCCCGGCAAACACCATCTTTCTGCTCACGGCCAACGCGCCCGACCGTCTATTGCCAACTCTAGTGTCGCGTTGCCGTCGTCTGCCTTTACCTGTTCCGCCAAGCGATCTTGCCTTGCAGTGGCTGCGCGAGCAAGGCGTGCAGCAGCCGGAAGAATGGCTCGCGGCGACGGGCGGTGCACCGGTACAGGCTTTGGCCTTGGCAGAGTCAGGTGGGGATGCGTGCCCGGAATGGCTTCGTCGCCTGGCCGAATCGGCTGCCCAAGGCGGAATGCCTAATATTTCGGCCGTGGCAGATGCGCTCGAAGGTAGCAGCCATGCCGAGTGGATAGATCTGCTACAGCGCTATTTTGTCGATCTCATGCTGGCAGCGGCTGACGCGCCCATCAGGTATTTTCCGGCTCTGGCTCCGTACATTGAAGCCACATCACGACGGGTATCGCGGGCCGCTGTGGCGGATACGGCCCGATGGCTGGCTCAACAGCGAGCTGTAGCTGGCCACCCCTTGAATTCTCGCTTGCTGGTCGACACCGCGCTGCAGCGGGTTGGTCTGGCTATCTCTGCAGGCAGGTAAAATGGCGGGTGACCCGGGCAATCGCCCCAGTTGATTTTGGACGTTTTCGCATTCTATGTACGTTGACTCTCATTGCCACCTCGATTTCCCCGAACTGTCCGAGAACCTTCCGGACATTCTGGACCGCATGGAAAAGAACCAGGTCAGCCATGCCTTGGTGGTAAGCGTCAATATGCCTGACTGGCCGCGCTTGATGGAGGTGGTCGAACCGCACGGAAATTTGTTCGCTTCTGTTGGCGTGCACCCGGATTACCAGGACACGCCTGAACCCACGGTGCAGGGCCTGATCGACATGGCCAAATCGCCCAAGGTGGTCGCTATTGGCGAGACGGGGCTCGATTATTTCCGCCTGGAAGAGCCCCTGGAGTGGCAGCGCGAAAGGTTCCGCACTCATATCCGCGCGGCGCGCCAGGCCCAGTTGCCGCTCATCATCCATACCCGCTCTGCCAGCGAGGACACCTTGCGCATCATGAAGGAAGAGGGCGCAAGCGAGTGCGGAGGCGTCATGCACTGCTTCACAGAGTCTTGGGACGTGGCGCAGGCCGCGATGGATATGGGCTTTTATATTTCTTTGTCCGGCATTGTCACTTTCAAGAAGGCTGAAGAGCTGCAGCAAGTTGCACAAAAGTTGCCCCTGGACAAGCTCTTGATAGAAACGGATTCTCCCTTTCTGGCGCCCGTGCCCCATCGGGGTAAACTCAACGACCCATCCAAGGTAGTGCATGTGGCCGAGAAAATCGCCGATCTGAAGGGCATTACCGTCGCGGAGGTCGCCCAGCGTTCAACCGAGAACTTCTTTACGCTTTTCTCTAAAGTACCCCGTTAGTTAGGCCCGATCTATTCGGCCTTCAATGTTCCAGACGAGCATACCCATGAAAAACCTCTTCAAGCCACTGCGTGGTCAAACCAATAAGCCGACTTATCGTCTGCTCTGGGGCGCCGGGCTATTGATATGGAGTATGGGGGCCGCTACGCATGCCGCCAGTGTCGATTGGTGGATAGACATAAGCAATGACAGGGTTCAAAACATAAAGTCAGAGTTAGCCCAGGGTGAAGACCCCAACGTCGTCAACGACAAGGGCCAGCCTGCGCTAATGCAAGCCATCCAGGACGGGGCATGGAACACCTACGATCTTTTGGTGTCGCATCGCAATATTGATATCAACATCACCAACAAGAACGGCGAGACACCGCTCATGTACCTGGCCATAGTGGGCGACGTTCAAAGGGCCGCGTCCTTGATCAAACGAGGTGCCGAAGTCAACCGCCTCGGCTGGACTCCACTGCACTATGCCGCCTCAAAAGGTCATTTGGAAATGGTTCAGCTATTGCTGGCCAACGGCGCTTTGGTAAATGCGCCGGCGCCGGACGGAACGACGCCGTTGATGATGGCGGCGTTCTCTGGCAAAGAGCCCGTAGTGCGTGCCTTGGTGCAGGCTGGGGCCGATGTCACGACCCGCAATTTATCGAAATTGGATGCGGCCGACTGGGCTGAGTCCAAAGGCTTCAGCAAGCTGGCCCAAAAAATTACCGATCTGTCTGAAAAAGTGCAAGCTGACCGCGAGGCCAAGCGAGCCCAAGCCGAATCTCAGCGCGCGCAGTCCTTTCCTGTGGGCCGGGCAGCCAGCGGCGCAGAGCAGGAAGCATCTGTTACGGCCGGTGCTGAAGAGGGCGCAGTGAAAGGTGTCAGCGCCGACCCATCGGCGTCTTCCGCTACTTCACAGAAGGCAGAAGCCGCCGCGGAAAAGCCGTGGTATGAGCAATTCAGATCCGGCAGCGAAGCAGGCGGGAAGGGCCACGAGGAGTCTCCTGTCAGTGAAGCGCCACTGGATGAAGCTCCTGCGGAATCGTCCACTTCCCGCTACTTTGACCTAAATCGCTTCAAAGACTGATTACCTTAGCCCTATTGCGGCAGATATTGCGGACGCAGAATGCTGCCCAATTGCGAGTAGGGTATGGTCAATTCTGGCTGGCCATGCGAATACGGGGCTATCTCGTACGAGTTGTATTTGACCACTACGCCTGCGTCTGTCAGCGCATAGTTGTCGCTGGGCTGGAAGGGCCATAGGCGGTTATAGCCCTGCGGGTCGTTCTGGGCATCCGGGTTTTTTTCCAGCCACGCCGCATGTGCCGCCCGTAAGGCGGCAATAAATCGCTCTTGTGCACCGGGCTGCAGTACATCGTCAAGTGCAAGCAATCTTTGAGCGTCATTGTCCCAATTTAGAAACTGAGTGGCGGCTATACCGTGCGCGGCGCCTGTAAAGTACTGCCAGCTGTTCAGTTCGAGCACGGTAAGGTGCTTATTGCGGTAGCGCGTCTTTGCGGAAAAAACCGTCTGGTCGCGAGGGGCCGCTGTCTGCCAAAAGTACTCTTCGAATTCCTCGATGGTTGTGTAAGGCTGCACGCGATCTTCGCTGACGCCCGTCATCACCGCCAAGGCATGGTCCACCAGCTGGGTCAGCTTGGGGTTGCCCGGGAACACCAAGGAATCCACCTGAATGGTGGGGCAGTCTCCTTTGCAACCGGGCTTGGTACGCTCCCATTTAATAGGTTGCGTGAATACACCGTCTTTGCTGGTCTCCTCGGAAACCTGTTGAGGAATAAGTGAAATGGTGTCAGAAGGGCCGCTGGCGCAGCCAGCCAGAGCGACCACCACAGAAAAGAGGGCGAGAGTCGGTAACTTACGAACAGGCTGCATACAACCTACCTCACCGTTTGAGCGTTTTGGCCAAATAAAATTTTACGGGCTTCCTCGTCGTGCACGGTTGGTGCGCTGTTTACAGCCTGGCCTCGCTCGTAGGCGCGGACCGTTGCCGGACGCAGTGCGATGGCTTCATACCAACGCTTTAAATGCGGGAAATCGTCCAGATTCTGGCCTTGCCGTTCGTGCGGTACGATCCACGGATAGCAGGCCATATCGGCAATGGAGTACTCGCCCGCTATAAATTCGCGGTCGGCCAGGCGTTTGTTTAAAACGCCGTACAAGCGCCCGGTTTCACCCACATAGCGGTTGATGGCGTAGTCGATCTTTTCAGGTGCGTAAGTGGCAAAATGATGGTTCTGCCCGGCCATGGGCCCGAGGCCTCCCATTTGCCAGAATAACCACTGAAGCACATCACAGCGTTCCCGCAATGTGGACGGAATGAACTTGCCCGTCTTCTCTGCCAGGTAGAGCAACATGGCGCCGGATTCGAACATGGAAATCGGTTCGCCTCCGTCCGCAGGTTGGTGGTCGACCATGGCGGGTATTCGGTTATTCGGCGCGATACGAAGAAACTCCGGCTTGAACTGGTCGCCTTTTCCGATGTTGACGGGAATGAGGTTGTAGGCCAGGCCAGCCTCTTCCAAAAACAGGGTGATTTTGTGGCCGTTGGGCGTGGTCCAGTAATAGAGATCGATCATGTGTTTTTATCCTTCTGATAACGCAGATTCTATATCGCTACGCAATGTTTGAGGCTTGACCGATGGTGCATAGCGCTTCAAGGCTTGACCCTTCCGTCCGATCAGGAACTTGGTGAAATTCCATTTGATGTGCCGCGTGCCCAAAACGCCGGGGCGCGCATTCTTCAACCATTCATACAAGGGTGCTGTGTTCTTTCCGTTGACGTCGATTTTGTCGAACAGAGGGAAGGTGATGTCAAAGGTGGTTCGACAAAAGTCCAGTATTTGGTCGGGGGAGCCGGGCTCTTGTTTGCCGAACTGATTACAAGGGAATCCCAATACGACAAACCCCTGTTCGCGATAGTGGCGGTATAAGGCTTCCAGTTCAGCGTACTGAGGAGTGAACCCGCATTGCGAGGCGACGTTGACGACGAGCGCGACCTGGCCTTCGTAGCGGGTCAAGCTGACGGGCTCGCCTTGTATGGATCTTACTGTGAAGCTATGCAAGGAGGTCATGGGAGGAATGCGGGTCTCGCGATAGTATTTCGGCCGTGAATGAGGCGATTGGCCTTAATGTAACAGTCGGACTGGTTGGGAACAATGCGGTCCGGGGTTGGCCGGTTCGTTGGCGTTTTCTCAGGGTGGGAGTGTATGCGAGTCTTTTAGACGCCGCGTGGCGGGCGGAGTGGCTGGCGCCCTTGCGTCAGGCGCCCGGCTAAAGCCGGGTCCCCGTGTTTCAGCAGTCCGTCCGGGCGGCGCCAAAACTCGACCTCGCTGACGCTCGGGACTCGGACAGCTGGCGCCTCAACCACCCCCGGTCGAACTGCGGAAACACGGCGCCTGCCAAAGTCGGGCGCCGGCCACCCCACCCGCCGCACGGCTGCGTTGCGGCATATTGGGAGGACCGTGCTGGGCCGGTTGGGCGTGGTCGAGGTCATCCTGCCGTTCGGGCCAGGTCGGCGGACCCTTGTTGGGACCACTTGAGTGCCGTGGCGAGTCTTCTATGTATCGGGTTGCTCGCCCAACAATTTTGGGAACCAGACCCGGGGGGAAATGCCTTGGTCGGGGCCGAGGATTGAGAATCCGCCGTCGACCGGGATGTCGACTCCTGTTATCCAGGAGGCTGCGTCGGAACACAGAAACGCGACTGCGTTGCCGATTTCGGCTCCGTCGCCTACACGGCCCAGCGGATGGAAGGTGGCGCCGACTTTGTCAGCTTTGGCTCTGGAGCCGCCGGTCTGGGACTGCACTGCGGGCGACCATGTCCACGCGGGAGAAACAGTGACTGCGCGTACGCCCTGTGGGGCCGCGCTTACTGCCAGATTGCGGGTGAACTGGAGGATGGCGGCTTTGGAGGCAGGGTATATGGCCCGGCCTTGTGCACCGAATTTGCCGCCGGTGCTTCCCATGTTGATGATGACCCCGCCTCTTTTGAGGTGGGGTAAGACTTTTTGAGCGAATATGGCGGCAGAGATCAGGTTCACACCGAGGGTCCGATGCCATTGCTCGCGTGTTGAATCCAGGCCGTTGTCATCATAAGAGCATGCGTTGTTGACGAGGATATCGATGCGGCCGAAGCGATCGAGGGTTGCCTGGATGCAGTGGTCGATTTCCTCATCTTGCTGGATATCGGCCTGGCAATAAATGGCTTGGTTCTCGGGCTGTTGGGTGAGCTCTTTGACCAGGTCTTGTCCCTGCTGGCTGTTGCGCCCCACTATGGTTACTGACGCGCCACAGGTGGAAAGGACCCGGGCGATGTCGGCTCCGAGTCCCTGTGTGCTGCCCGTGATGATGGCTGCTTTTCCACGTAGAGAAAGGTCAGGAGCTGGTGTGTGAGTTGTCGTCATATCCAGTGGGGCTAGTATGTATGGAAGAGCTTGCTGAAGGATGTATGGAACAGCTTGCTGAAGGATGTATCGAAGAGCTTGCTAAAGGCGTCTTGCTGAACGCCACAGCAGCCCTGGCGGATAAGTTCTTCACACCAGGGGAAAATGCTGATCCAGGTCCGGTGTATGCAGGATTTGAGCAATAAGAGACATGCTCTTTAGCGATGCCGCATGCGTGTCGGGATCGGCCGCGGCGCATGCGTCGGCGGCCACCATGACCTCATAACCGACATCGACGGCATGCCGTACCGTGCTCTCGACGACGGAATGCGTGGCGATGCCTGCAACCAGCAATCGGGTGGCGGACAGCTTGCGCAATATTTCTTCAAGGGGCGAACCATAGAAGGCGTTGATGCGCGTGTGTTTGACGATGAATTCGCGCGGATTATCGACGTGAGGAGCCAGCGAGGAATAAAACTGGCTGCCCCACTCGCCATCTATCATGGCGCCGATGGCCACCACATTGCGCAGGATGGGCGCGTTGGTGATCAAATCAGCGTAGTCGGCTCGGTAGGCCACGCGTACGTGCACGATGGGCAGTTGTAGCGCCCGGGCGCGGCTCAACAAGCTTTGCGCCGCCTGCAATACGTGCTGGCGGGCAGGGCTGTCTTGCGAGAGCCCCACCTTGATCTTTCCGTCCGGATGCAGCACATCGTTCTGGTAGTGCAGAGCCACCAGTACGGTTCTGTTTTCGGAACTGGCCGTCATATATACGCCTGGATGGGAGTATGTGCATCGCTGCAGTTGACCAAGTTCACTTGCTTGAGCTTGATCAACCAGCTTTCGCCGCTGCTTACCAGTTTGTGTATGTAGGAGCCGGCCATATGGCGAGTGACTCCGCGGCGCCATTCGGTTAGATGGAAGGCAGAGCGAACAATTAAACAACCATCGTCGTCCGCGCCGTCCACCATAACGTTGCTGACCACTCGTGATGCGTGGGTGACGGGCTGTTGAGCCCAGTTACGCGGGCTTTGCAGGGTGCGGATGCGAAGTTCTCTAAGTGGTTTGTTGTCCCAGCAAAGAGAAATGTGGTCGTGGGGGCTGGTTTGGCCGTGCTCCTGCGGTATCCAATACATGCCGTCGTCCGTCCATAGGTCCAGCCACTCTTGCCAACGCCGCTCATCGAGCAGGCGCGCTTCCAAGTAAATGAACTGTTGAAGCCTATGGTAAGTTTCCAACGGCATGCTGACCGACTGCGGGTTATCGACGGCCACATCGAAATCGGGATCGAAAAACATGAGGTGCTCCTTATACAGTGGCGCTGTCGCCAATCATGTACTGCTTCCACGCGCGAAACTGGTTGCGCATGGGCAGCTCGCTGGTGCCGTTGATGGCTTTCATGCCGCCCGGGATCTCAACATCGGTGCCGGCGTAACGGTGTTGGCTAACCCAATCGCCACCGCGGGTCTTGTTGCCTTCCTGACAGCGTCCGTACACCTCGATGTCGTCCGGCATTACATTGGACGACGGTGAGTTGATGAGGTTGGCGTACATGAGGCCCCGTTTGAATACTTCGTCGGGTGCTCCTTTAAGCCGGAAGGTCTGGATTTCGACCAGTGTCTGATCCACCGACAAAGGCCTGATCACGCGAAACTGCTGAAAGACTGTGTGGGGCGATCCACTGCCATAGATAATGGTGTTGTGGCGGTTTTCGCCCAGTATCTGCAAAGCGCGATCGCGCCCGTAAGCGGCTTCGAGCGACTCAAAGTGCGCCCGCGTGATGGGGTCGGTTTCGATAGCTCCGGGATTGAAAATCCCTTCCATGTAACCGTGTCCGTGATCGAACGCCAGGAGGTTAAGTTTTTCCCAGAACTCGTAAGGCTCGCCATTGCCGTCCATAATGTGCAGCTCGAGGGGCATATGACCAAGCTCTTCGGCCTGCGCGCGGGCTGACGAGTATGAAGATTCGTGCGTGACCGGCGCGTGCATGGTGTCGTGGAGGTTTTCGTAGAAGACTTTCCAGTTGGACGGTTGCAGCACCTTGAACACGCCGCCCGCGACTTCGACTTCGCCTATCGGCGACCGGTCACAGAGGTTGTCGATAGAGGAACGCACGCCGCCAAGGAAGTCTTCCAGTCCAATGCCTTCCGGTGACTGATTGGCAAAAACAAAACCCCTGTAACTTTGCACCCGCGCCACCTGATGCATGGAAAACTCCGGGCTCTTGGGATCGAAGCGGGTGTTTTCAAATCCGCGTCGCATCGGGGCGGCCAGATGCGTGCCGTCGAGTTTGAACGTCCAGGCGTGGTAGGGGCAGCGGAAGAATTTACCCACATTGCCGTCGCCTTCTGCGACTACTTTGGCGCCTTTATGCGGACAGCGGTTATACAGGACGTATACCTGATTATCCATTGCGCGCACCATGATGACATCCTGGTCGCCGATGCGCGTGGTGTGATAGTCGCCGACATTGGGAACCTGGCTTTCGTGGCCCGCGTAGATCCAGGCGCGACCATAGATGCGGTCCATTTCCAGTTTGAAGATTTCCGGGTCGGTATAGACCGATTTATGAACACTGTCCTCGCGTACCAGCTCGGCGATCTGTTGGTCGGTGTAATGCATGATGTCTCCTTCTATTGACGCCATCACAATGGGCGGTGGCGCCGGTCTACTTGGAAACGCCGCAACTTGTCGTGCATGGTGTGCTTGAGAGCGGCGTTCCGTGCTATTACGATGCGGCGTCTTCCATCTTGCACTGTGCCGCGAACGGGTCGTGATAGTCGGTCATGATGGTGCTGACGATTTTGTTTGTAATGCGGCCTTGGTCGTCTTTAACCACTTGCCTCAAGTAATAGTCCTGAATCGGATACTGGTTGGTGTTGAACTTGAAATCGCCGCGCACGGACTTGAAATTCGCCTTGCGTAGCGCCTGGCGGAAGGCCTGTTTGTCTTCGACCTTTCCGTTCACGTCTCGGATTGCGCCGTCCAATAGCATGGCCGCGTCATAGCCTTGAGAGGCGTACATGCTCGGAATGCGACCGAATTCTTTCTCGAAATCTTCCACGAATCGGCGATTTTGCTCGTTGTCCAGGTCGGGAGACCACTGCGCCGAGTTATAGGTGTTGATCATGGCGTCGCCGACGGCTTTGATGGTGTCCTGATCCCCTGAAAAGCCCGGCATATACATGGTCATTTGCTTGTCGAGTCCGGATGCCATGAACTGCTTCATGAAGCTGATGCCCATTCCGCCCGGCAGGAAGAAGAATACGGCGTCCGCTCCGGAGGCCCGGGCCTGCGCAAGCTCGGCGGAGTAGTCGAGTTGACCCAGCTTCACATACACTTCGTCGGCAATCTCGCCCTTGTAAAGGCGCTTGAATCCCCCAATCGACTCACGTCCCCCCGGGTAGTTGGGAGCGATCAGGAAGACGCTTTTGTGCTTCTGGTCGCTAACGGATTTGCCCATGGCGCCGGGAATGTCTTCGTTCTGCCAAGAGACGACAAAAAAGTTCTTGTCACAGCCCTCACCTGAGTATTCTTGAGGACCAGTGTTGGTGGAGATGTAGACGGTGTCATCTTTGAGGATGCTGGGCATG
>JAJUGB010000058.1 GCA_029268595.1 Alcaligenaceae bacterium
AGCCAGTAAAAAAGGCCAGCCGATAAAGGCTGGCCTTTGCATATCTGGTGGAGACGAGGAGGATCGAACTCCCGACCTTCGCATTGCGAACGCGACGCTCTCCCAGCTGAGCTACGTCCCCGAAAGGCTAGAAGTTTAACAAAAGCATGCAGGAATGTGAATTGTGGCCAAGTTGTCACTTTCCTCTATTTTTTAAAGAAAGTCGGTCGTTAAGACAATGAAGATCTGCTTATTGCACCTCTTTTAATCTACTGAAAATTGGATGACGCGCAAAATGAATTACGGACAGGGTTGGCTGGCCAGACAGGCGATGGCGTCGCGGCTGGGCTTAGTCGCATTTCTTATTACAGTGCTGGTTATGGGAGGTATAGCGGCCCTGTTCACTTGGCAAAGCGCCCGTAGCGCTCAGGCCGGTGTAGAGCGCGAGATGTTGGCAGCCGTCGAGGCAGCCGACCAGTCGTTGCAACTGGTGTATCAATCGTCCTTGCAAAGAGCTAGAGACGTCATGCCCGTGCTCGAGCGCGCCCTGGGGGGTACCCCACAATTGGATGGCACCATGAGTCACAGCATGGACGGCAGTACGGTGCCTACCTTGGCCATCAACGGCTTCGCTGCCAATGGCAATACCGGTCCATTGGAAATGGTGTCCGATAACACCGGCGCCGATACTGCCCTTATTGTTCGAGCCAGCGATGGCTGGGCCCGCGCCGCAACATTACTGAAGAACAGCAATGGCGATTACATGACCGGTTCAAGAATCGAAGCCGGCGACCTCGTGGCCCGCACGCTGGATAGTGGCAAAGAGCACAGCGGCATCGTCCAGCGCAACGGCAAGTGGTACTCCATGTACATACGGCCTCTAATCGATGCCGACGGAAAAGTGTATGGCGGGTTGACGGCACGTATTAGCGTGGACGCCGACGTGCAGCGCCTCATGCAGTGGGTCGAAAACGCCTCCGTCGCGAATTATGGGCGGCTGCGCGTGCTGCGAAATACGGGAGGCGGCTGGGAGTTCGTCAATACCGGGGCAGACAGTGGCCAATCGCTGAGCGCCCGCTTTTCCGACGCAGATCGCGCGGTGTTTGCGCGTCTGTTCGCAGAGCCGGTCGGTGTGGCCAAAGAACACATGGATGAACGCGAGGGTCAGGTATTCATTGCGTGGAAGAAAGTGGAGAACTGGGATTGGATGCTTGCCGGCCTGGGCCGCGAGTCCGATTTTCTTGCGGCGACTTACGACAATCTGAAGATTCAGCTGTCCATCATGCTGATTGGTACTTTATTGATCGCGGGTCTGGTCGGTTGGCTCGCGCGCAAGACATTGGCGCCAGTCAAGCAAATTATCGATGCCATGGCCCGCGTCGGCCAGGGCGACCTCACAGCTCAACTGCCTAAGGTGCCCGAGAACTCCCGCAACGAGGTTCACACCTTGTTCGCCAGTCTGGCTCAGATGCAAAGGAATTTGCGCAATACCGTGAGGGTGGTGCGGCGTGGAGTGGAAGAAATCAACACTGGTTCACGGGAGATTGCCGCTGGCAACGCCGATCTGAGCAGTCGAACCGAAGAGCAGGCCGCCTCTCTGCAGGAAACCGCAGCCAGCATGGAGCAGTTAGCGTCCACGGTCAAGCAAAACGCGGACAATTCCCGGCAAGCCAGTCAGTTGGCCGAACAGGCTTCCAAGGACGCGGTACGCGGAGGCGAAGTGGTCGGCCGAGTGGTCGAAACTATGCGCGATATTTCTAATAGTTCTCAGCGCATATCCGACATTGTCAGCGTCATTGAAAGCATTGCTTTCCAGACCAATATTCTCGCCTTGAACGCAGCTGTGGAAGCAGCGCGGGCAGGAGAAGAAGGCAAGGGCTTTGCCGTTGTTGCTTCAGAAGTGCGCAGCCTGGCTTTGCGCAGCGCCGATGCTGCCAAGGAAATCAAAGAACTCATCGATGACTCGACCGGGAAGGTGACGGCTGGTTCGCAGCAGGTGGAGCATGCCGGCCAGACCATGCAAGAGATTGTCGCTTCTGTCCACAGGGTCACGGGCATCATGAAGGAAATTTCCTCGGCTTCCGAAGAGCAGTCCAGTGGCATCAGCCAAGTCAACCTGGCCGTCTCACAGATGGATCAAGTTACTCAGCAAAACGCCGCTTTGGTGGAAGAAGCGGCCGCCGCCGCCGGCTCACTGCAAGATCAGGTACGTCAACTTGCTGACGCTGTGGCCATCTTCCGTTTGAACGAGGACGAGTCCAGGCAACTGACCCTGGATGACGACCAGGAAGGTATCGACGAGTACACCCATTCCCGCCCTCTGGCGCTTGCGAGCTAGTCGATTTTAGAGTTTGATAGCGGTTTTTAAGTAATCGCCAGCGCTATGACAGCGGACCATGACCCGAGAAAGGGCGCAGTGATGGGGCAAGGGCCAAGCCGAGCGGACGATACGCCTGCGTCGCTCGGCTCCACAGAAGCACAGGACGCGCCGGGCGCCAACTCGGAAGAGGCACAAAACACGGGCTTGCCCGTCACGGCGGTCGTGCTGGCCGCCGGCCTTAGCCGCCGCATGGGAAGCGCCAACAAGCTGCTTGAGCAAGTCGACGGGCAAGCGATGGTCCGCAGCGTGGTTGAACAGGTAATTTCTGCGCCTGTGGCTCAGGTGATTGTCGTCTTGGGACATCAGTCCGAGACGATCATCCAGGCGCTTGACGGGCTGCCCCTTGAGTTCGTCCACAACCCCCGTTACGAGCAAGGGCTGGCCACCTCAGTGCGCACCGGCATTGCGGCCGTGAAGCCCGGGCACGGGGCTCTTGTGTGCTTGGGCGACATGCCTCTAATCAATGCGGACGTCGTATCCGCCCTGGTGTCGGCCTACCGCGAACGCCCGCAGCTCATGGCCTATCGGCCCAGCTTTCAGGGCAAGCCCGGCAACCCCGTTTTATGGTCTGCCTGGTCCCTGGACTTACTAAGCACTCTGGAAGGTGACGAAGGTGCAAGACGCCTGCTGAAAGAACGTGAGAACCAGGTTTTTGCGGTACCAGTGAGCAGTAGCGGCGTCCTGCTAGACATCGACACGCCCGACCAATTGGCGGCTATCCGTGCAAGTCGAAGCGTCTAGCATACGTAGTAGAATTTCATATTCCCTGTTTTGGCTTAAACAATGACAACCATACTGCAGCATGTTCCTGTCGGCGAGAAAGTCGGCATCGCGTTTTCTGGTGGGCTGGATACCAGCGCCGCACTGCTCTGGATGAAGAAAAAAGGCGCCATTCCTTACGCCTACACCGCTAACCTGGGGCAGCCCGACGAGCCCGATTACGACGAAATTCCGCGTAAAGCAAAAGAGTACGGCGCCGAAGTGGCGCGCTTGATCGATTGTCGTCCGCAACTGGTTGCCGAGGGCATAGCGGCTTTGCAAAGCGGCGCTTTCCATGTCACGACAGCCGGCCAGACTTATTTCAATACCACTCCGTTAGGGCGTGCTGTAACCGGCACCATGTTGGTTGCGGCCATGAAAGAAGACGGCGTAAACATCTGGGGCGATGGCAGCACCTATAAAGGCAACGACATCGAGCGATTCTATCGCTATGGGCTTTTGACCAATCCGGATCTCAAAATCTACAAGCCGTGGCTCGACCAGCTGTTTATCGATGAATTGGGCGGTCGTGCAGAAATGTCGGCCTTTATGCGCGAAGCCGGCTTCGACTACAAAATGTCTGCCGAGAAAGCGTATTCCACCGATTCGAATATGCTCGGCGCGACACACGAAGCCAAAGATCTGGAGCATCTGAACTCCGGTATCAAAATTGTGCAGCCAATCATGGGCGTCGCCTTCTGGCGCGACGACGTCGCTGTCAAGGCCGAAGAGGTGTCTGTGCGCTTTGACGAAGGCCGACCGGTGGCCCTGAACGGTGTCGAATATAACGATAGCGTCGAACTGCTTCTCGAGGCGAACCGGATAGGCGGGCGTCACGGTTTGGGCATGAGCGACCAGATCGAAAACCGCATCATCGAAGCCAAAAGCCGCGGCATTTACGAGGCGCCCGGCCTGGCCTTGTTGTACATCGCCTACGAACGCCTGGTAACCGGCATTCATAACGAAGACACCATCGAACAGTACCGCGAAAGCGGACGCAAGCTGGGTCGCTTGCTGTATCAGGGCCGGTGGTTCGATCCTCAGGCCATCATGCTGCGTGAAGCCGCGCAACGTTGGGTGGCGCGGCCCATCACGGGGGAAGTCACGATTGAATTGCGTCGGGGTAACGACTATTCCATCTTGAACACCGAGTCACCCAACCTGACATATCATCCCGACCGGCTGACCATGGAAAAGGGCGAGTCCCTGTTCTCGCCGCGGGATCGTATCGGTCAACTGACCATGCGCAACCTCGACATCGTCGACACTCGCGAAAAACTCATCACTTATGTGAACAGCGGCTTGCTGGCGCCATCCAGCGGCGCCGCCTTGCCGCAACTCAAAGACGATACCGCTCCTGGCAAGTAAGTCGCGGTAAAGAGGTCGGGCCGCAACCGTGCCGACCGTCACAGCGCCGGTTCCAACGCCCGCAATCAAATAAACGGGGTCGGGACCGGCGCTTTTATCTGCATAACAATATGGGGTTGGGCGGCGTAGGGGTGGTGGTCCGCTATGCCGCTCCGTAGCTACGTCGCGCTGCCGCGACCGAGCGATTGTTAAGCCTTCAGCTGGCCCAGAAGCAGAAATTCCATAAGGGCCTTCTGTACGTGAAGCCGGTTCTCGGCTTCGTCCCAAACAACACTTTGCGGGCCGTCAATGACTTCGGCGCTGACTTCTTCGCCCCGATGAGCGGGGAGGCAATGCATGAAAATGGCGTGTGGATCGGCTACAGCCATCATTTCGGCATCGACACACCAGTCGGCAAATGCACGCCGGCGCTCTTCGTTTTCGTCTTCGTACCCCATGCTGGTCCAGACATCGGTCGTGACCAGATGTGCGCCTCGACATGCGTCGATGGGGTTGTCGAACTGTTCCAGAATACTGGCGTCAGGCTGGCCGATACGTGCCGGCTCCAGACCATAGCCCGGCGGGGTAGACACGTTGAGCTTGAAGCCCAACATTTCGGCAGCCTGGAGCCAGGTGTAGGCCATATTATTGGCGTCGCCTATCCAGGCGACGGTTTTGCCTTCGATAGAGCCCTGGTGTTCGATGAAAGTGAAGATATCGGCCAAAATCTGGCAGGGGTGGTACTCGTTGGTAAGGCCATTAATGACCGGAACCCGGGAGTGCGCGGCAAAGCGCTCGATTCGCGTCTGTTCGAATGTGCGAATCATTACGAGGTCTACCATGCGGGAAATGACGCGAGCGGTATCTTCGATGGGTTCAGACCGGCCCAGCTGTGAGTCGCCGGTGGTCAAGTGGATGACCGACCCGCCAAGTTGGTACATACCAGCCTCGAAAGACACTCGAGTACGAGTGCTGGCCTTTTCAAACACCATGGCCAGGTTCAGGTCGTGCAGGGTACGGTGCGGCTCGTAGCGTTTGAATTTGTCTTTTATTAGGCGGGCGCGCGCGATCACGTAATTGATCTCGTCTTTTGTAAAGTCGCGGAACTGCAAAAAGTGCCGCAACGGGCCCGAGTGAGGTGTGGCTTCAGACATTTTCAACCTTGATTTTTGTGTCAATCGCTATCATATACAATCTGCTTGCTTAGCAGTACGTTGTACTCCGTTGGTGCCTAGTCGATCTCAGGAAGTCATGTCCGGTATTGTCCAGCAGTTTATTATTCATGGTGTGACCAATAGCGGGCAGAGGTTCCGACCAAGCGACTGGGCCGAGCGTCTGTGCGGGGTCATGTCGCGCTTCCGCCCGGCCGGCTCGGCCGGCGGGCCGCTTACCTATTCCCCTTATGTTGTGCCCACGTATATTGACGGCGTGCGTTGCGTAGTGGTCGACCATCGCTTGCGCGAGCTCGAGCCGCTCGCCTGGAATTTTGTCTACGAGTTCGCTCGGGCGAACGAATTACAGACAAGCGAACGCGAAGTGGCACCAAGTAAACGCCCGGGCTAACCGGGCGTTTAACTATGGGTTGACCGGAGTAAGTACCTGACCGGTCCGGGCGAAGGCCTCTACGTTCTGGAGCATGAAATCCACCATGGCTCGCCTCGTTTCCATGGTGGCGCTGGCGATATGCGGCAGCAGCACCACATTGTCCATGGTCTTCAATTCGTCCGGTACCTGCGGTTCGTTTTCGAATACATCCAGACCGGCTCCTGCGATGATCTTGTCTTGCAGCGCCTGCACCAACGCTGTCTCATCCACGACGGAACCCCGTGAAATATTGATGAGTACGCCGTCCGGCCCTAAGGCCTCAAGCACGGCTTGATCGATAAGGTGCCGTGTCTCATCACCACCTACTGTGGCGACGACTAGGAAGTCAGCCCATTGTGCCAAAGCGTGCAACGAGTTCTCGTATGGCCAGTCCACATCGTTGCGTGGGCGCCGGTTGTGATACCGTACTTGCATTGAAAAACCCGAGGCCCGTTTAGCGATGGCCGAACCCACGCGACCAAGCCCCACAATACCAAGCTTTTTACCCGTGACCTGCCGCCCCAGAGGCAGCTCGGCCAAGCGCAGTTCCCACTGATTGGCGCGTACGTAGCGATCAGCGCGGCTAATGTCCCGAGCCACATCCAATAACAGCCCCCAGGCAAGATCGGCCACGCAGTCGTTGAGCACATCGGGCGTGTTGCTGACCTGTACGCCGCGTTGCTGAGCGTCTTGCCAGTCGATATGGTCATATCCCACACCGACGCTGCATATGGCCTGTAACCGCGGCAATTGGTCTATGAGCTTCTTGCGTACAGGCATGAACGCGCTGGTAACCACCACCGTAACTTCATCACGGCATGCGGCCATGACAGAATTAGGGTCGTCTTGTTCCCAGAGGCGGACGACGCTGAAGTCGCGTTCGAGGCGCGGTTGTGCATCCGGATGTATAGGAAAGGGCAGCAACTGCAAGAGGGTAGGGCGGTGTAGAGCCATATAGTGCACTTATTATCAGGGGAGTGATTTGTGTGCACTATAGCGTAGGAGGAAAGCAAATGCCCAAAACAAAACAGGACGCCTGAGCGTCCTGTTTGTTGGGGTATGGTGCCCTGCGGTGCCGATTACCGCCGCACTGAATTAGGCCAGCGCCTTGATGGCAGCTGCAAGACGGCTTTTATGACGAGCAGCCTTGTTCTTGTGAATGACGTTTTTGTCTGCTACGCGGTCGATGACGCTGGTAGCTTTCTGGAAGACTTCGTTGGCTGCGGCTTTGTCGCCGGCATCGATAGCCTGACGCACGCGCTTGATAGCGGTGCGCATCATGGAACGCAGACTGGAGTTATGCTTGTTGCGTGCAACCGACTGACGGGCGCGCTTACGTGCTTGTGCGGTATTGGCCATATTCTGTAATAGACGAAATTAATGCGAGATAATCGGCGTAAAGACAGCTATTCTAAGCTATTTACGTGGTCGTGTAAAGTCGCCAAGCCGAAAGCCACACAGAACCAGGACCCCAAAATAAGCGATGACTGCAGTAAGCAGGACGCCCCCTAGCCAGGCCGCGCGCGTCCCCGGGGCAGTGTTCAAAGCCAACCAATCGATATGGCGGTTGGCAAGTACCAGCACGCAGCCCAATGCGGCCAAGGCCGGTAAGACACGGGCAAAGAAAGAGGTCCATCCTCGCACTGGCCTGTATACTCCGCGATTGCGCAACAACCAGCCGAGCAGTGCCGCGTTTACTGTGGCGCCCAGGCCAATCGATAAGGCGAGGCCGGCATGTTGTAACCAAGGAACCAGGACAAGGTTCATGGCTTGGGTGAGCACCAGGACAATGATGGCGATCTTGACCGGAGTGCGAATATCTTGCTTTGCATAAAACCCCGGAGCCAGGATCTTGATGGCAAGCAGGCCCAACAGGCCTACGGAATACGCCATGACTGCCAGACGAGTTTGAAAGACATCGGCGCTGGCAAATGCGCCGTAATGGAAGAGAGTGGCCACCAATCCTTCCGACAGTAGCGCCAGCCCCAGGGCTGCGGGCAATCCTAGCAAAAACACAAGTCTCAAGCCCCAGTCCAGCAAGCTGCTGTAGCGGTCAAGGTCTTGCTTGGCGTGGGCCGAGGACAAGCTCGGCAATAGCACGGTTCCCAATGCAATACCGAGTAAAGCGGTCGGAAACTCCATGAGCCGGTCCGCAAAAGACAGCCACGTGACGCTGCCGGGCGTGAGCCAGGTGGCGATGTTGGTATTGATCAGCAAAGAAATCTGAGCCACCGACACTCCCAGTATGGCTGGCAGCATTTGACGCAGTATGCGTCTGACGGTGGAGTCGCGCCAGGCGGCGCCAAGGCTTCCGGAAAACCGCGGGGCCAAGCCCAGGCGCACAAGAGCCAGCCACTGAACGGCCAACTGTGCGATTCCCCCTATCATCACTCCTACAGCGAGGGCGTAAATAGGCAAGGCGAAATAGGAGGTCAGGAAAATGCTGGCCGCTATCATGCTGAGGTTCAACAGCACCGGAGTGAAAGCGGGAATGGCAAACCGACTCCAGGTGTTGAGTACCCCAGAGGCAAACGCAACCAGCGACATGCACAAGATGTAGGGGAACATCACGCGGGTCATCCACACTGCCGCGTCGAAGCCGGTCTGTCGCGACTCTGACAAGAGGCCGCTGGCCATGGCGCCCACGACCCACGGCGCGCTCACAATGCCAACCAGCGTAACTATAAGAAGTGCCACACCAAGCAGCAAGGCAACGCGATCAAGCAAAAGCCGGACTTCCTGCGGCGCGGCCTTACTGCGCGCCTCACCCAGTATGGGCACGAAGGCCTGCGAGAACGCACCTTCGCCAAAGAGCCGGCGCAATAGATTGGGAATACGGAAGGCGACCCAGAAGGCGTCGGTCAAAGGGCCTGCGCCAAAGGTGCTGGCGATGAGGATATCTCGGATGAGCCCCGTAATGCGGGAGAAAAAGGTGAGGCCGCTGATGGTAGCGGCCGACCGTAACAAGCCCATGCGGTCTTACTTATTTTGGAGCCATCCGGATTGCGCCGTCCAGGCGTATGGTCTCGCCGTTAAGCATTTCATTGGTGATGATGCTGTGTACCAACTTGGCGTAGTCTTCCGGCCGTCCCAATCGGGAGGGGAATGGGATGCTGGCCGCAAGCGAGTCCTGAACTTCTTGCGGCATGCCGAAGACCATGGGAGTGCCGAAAATGCCCGGTGCAATTGTGACGCACCGGATACCTACTTTGGACAAGTCTCGAGCTATGGGCAGCGTCATCCCTGCTACACCGGCTTTTGATGCCGCGTAAGCGGCCTGACCAATTTGGCCGTCATAGGCCGCGACCGAAGCCGTATTGATGAGGACGCCTCGTTCGCCCGTTGATTCTGGCTCGTTGTCTCCCATCACGGCCGCCGCCAGACGGCACATATTGAAAGTGCCGACGAGGTTTACCGCGATGACTTTCTGGAACAAGCCCAGATCGTGCGCGCCGTTACGTCCGACGATCCGCGAAGCCGGTGCAATGCCGGCGCAGTTAACGAGTCCGAAAAGTCGACCCGCCTCGCGTGCCGCCTGCATGACCGCCTGTCCGTCCGCCTCCTGTGTGACATCGCAATGAACATAGGTCTGACCTAGTTCGGTGGCCAGCTTTTGTCCTGCTTCGTCCTGCACGTCGGCCAGAATCACGGTGGCGCCCTCTTTGACCAGCATGCGGGCTGTTCCGGCGCCCAAGCCTGAAGCGGCGCCCGTAACTACGAAAACCTTATTTTTGATATCCACGTTCTTGTCCCTCTATTTTTGCTGTGAAAAACGCCGCTTCCCGGGAATCAGCTTTCCAGCGCCTGGGCGATTCGATCCCGGATCTCGTCGACTGAACCCACGCCTGATACCTGCCGGAATATCGGCGCCTTGGCGTCGCCCGCCTCTGCCCAGGAAGAGTAATAGTCCACCAGCGGGCGGGTCTGCTCCTGATACACGGCGAGGCGATTACGCACGGTTTCCTCTCGGTCGTCGTCGCGCTGCACCAGCGGCTCGCCGGTGACGTCGTCCACATCCGGGGTTTTGGGCGGATTGAAACGCACGTGGTAGCTGCGTCCACTAGCTGGGTGGACACGTCGGCCACTCATGCGCTCGATGATGTTCTCTTCTGGTACCACTATCTCCACCACATAATCCAGTGGGATATCGGCATTTTTCAATGCGTCGGCCTGGGGGATGGTACGGGGGAAGCCGTCAAACAGGTAACCTTTCTGGCAATCGGGTTGCTGCAGGCGGTCGCGTACCAGTCCGATGATGATGTCGTCGGATACGAGGCCACCCGCGTCCATGATTTTCTTCGCTTCAAGACCCAGCGGAGTCTGCTGTTTTACAGCAGCTCGCAGCATATCTCCGGTAGAAATTTGAGGAATCCCGAATTTCTGAGTAATGAAGGCGGCTTGGGTACCTTTACCCGCGCCAGGAGGACCGAGCAGTATCAGTCGCATTAATTTCTCCTGAAGGTGTTTTAAGTGTCCCGCTATACCGCATTGCAACAATGTGATGCATAAACTGAACGGCGGCTCAGTGCGAGCAAAGTTCGATTTATAACCGATTTGAGAAGATGTCGCGGACTCGCTGAAGGTCCTGCGCGGTGTCGACGCCGGCAGCCGGGTGGTCCGGCACCACTAGAACTGCTATCTTGAAGCCGTTCTCGAGGGCGCGCAGCTGCTCGAGCGACTCTAGCCTCTCGAGCGGGCCGCTAAGCAGCTTTGGGTATGCCAATAGAAAATCGGTCCGGTAGGCATAGAGTCCTATATGGTGCAATGCGGCAGAATCAGAGGGTAGGTGGCGCCCGCCCTCGGCCCATTCGTCGCGAGCCCAGGGGATGGGGGCACGTGAGAAGTAAAGGGCTTGTCCGTTGTGGTCGCATACGACCTTCACCACATTGGGGTTGAACAGCTGATCGCCGGTTTGGATGGGTGTCGCGCACGTTGCTATCGAGGCGGCGGGATGGTCGCCCAGCAATTGCGCAACATGGTCAATAAGCCGGGGGTCGATCAGTGGCTCGTCACCCTGCACGTTGACCACTACAGTATCCGGAGGCAAATCGAGACGTTCCGCTGCTTCGGCCAGGCGGTCCGTACCGGTAGGATGATCGCTGCGCGTCAGAAGGGCATCGAACCCGTGCTGTCGAACTACATCCTGGATTCGGGGGTCGTCTGTGGCAATGACAACCCGAGAGGCATCGGATAGGGCCGCTTGTTCGGCTGTTCGCACCACCATAGGCTTGCCTGCAATATCAAGCAAGGGCTTGCCCGGCAAGCGCGTGGACGCAGACCGTGCAGGGATGATGGCGACGAAACTCACTCTGTTGGGCCTGCAGTCGAAGTCGGCGTAGCAGGAGTGCTTGCTTCAGAAGGGTGCGTCTCGGAAAAGCTTGCAGCAGAAGCAGGAGGCGTCGTCGTATCGACCAAGGTGCGTGCTTCCGACTCAAGCATGACGGGTATGCCGTCGCGCACTGGATAGGCCAGTTTGTCTGCTTCGCAGATCAGTTCTTGATCGTCCCGCACGTAACGGAGGGACCCTTTGCATAAAGGGCAAACAAGTATTTCTAGGAGGTGCGATTCCACAAGCGGCTCCTGAGCAAGCAGAGATTACGGCCTTAGAGTGTAATGCCGCTGCTAAATTTTTTCTTAAGGTCTATAGCCAGGCTGTCCATCCAATCTGCCGGCGAAAACCGGGGTTCGGCGTGCACCACCCAGACCCGGTCATCGGCGAACTTTTGGCATTTGACCGCGTCCTTGGCGGTAATCAAAATAATGTCGGCACTGGACTTGAGGAAAGGAGATGCAGCGTAGTCGTCGTGATCAGGCAAGGCCAAAGTAAGGTCCAGTTTGACGCCTTGGTCCGTCAGCATGGAGAAAAAGCGTTTCGGCTGACCAATACCGGCAATGGCGTCCGTACGACCGGAGTTGTACAACTTCAGCCAGTCAGGCCAGGGCAGTTCTGCCCCTGACGTAAGGTGCTGCACTCGTGTTGGGCGCATCTGCATCGTGACATGCCGGGCCTGGCTTGTTTCGGGGTGGGCCGGCGCCGATTCCCCGGGCGCAAGATTGGTCACCACATAATCCACTTCTTGCAGTTTCTTTGCCGGTTCCCGCAAGGGACCAGCGGGCAACATACGTCCATTGCCGATGCCGCGAGAATCCTGAACCAGAATCTCGATGTCGCGGGGCAACGCAAGATGCTGCAGGCCATCGTCCGAAATAACGATGTCGACCTCAGGATGGTGCTTGCGTAGCGCCGTTATGGCGGCGGTCCGGCGGGGGTGCACGGCAATGGGCGCGTTGGTTTCACGCGCGATCAGGGCCGGCTCGTCCCCGAATAGACCGGCTTCCAATACTCCCCGACCTACTCGAGGGATCGGCCCTATGTGAACGCCATAGCCGCGGCTGATAATGCCGGGCGTCCAGCCCCCGGCAAGCAAGCTTTGCGTCAGTGCAATGACGACGGGGGTTTTGCCAGTACCGCCCACCACAATATTACCCACCACGATGATGGGTAATCTGCCGTTACCTTCGCCTGTTGCCCCCCGGGTAGAGGCCCCATCGCAGGAGTCTTTGTCGGCTATTGAGGGCGCAGGGCTATGCAGTCGGTGATAGCGCCTGCGCTTAAGTAGAAAGGATAGGTGAGCAAGCCAGGACAGGGGTAATAAGGCTGTACTGACCCAACCTCTGCCTTGCCATACCTGATGCGCCCAGCGGCTTAATGAAACGCCTTTCATGCTCAAGGGCTTTGGGTCGCGAAGCTGATGCGCTGGAATCCTGCCAGACGCGCCGCCTCCATGGCTCGCACCACTGATTCGTGATGGCTTTGAGCGTCGGCATTGATGATGAGGGGTAGGTCTTTTTCTTGTGCATTCGCGGCGCTCAAAGCGGCGGCGATGTCGGCTACCTGACCCTCGGCGATCAGTTGGCCATTCAGGTCGTATAGCCCTTCCTGACTGATGTTCAAGGTAAGCCCTTCGTTAATGGGTGCGTCTGCGCGAGCCTGGGGCAGGGCGATGTCAAATTGACTGAGCCGGTTGAATGAGGTGGTGGCCGCCAGGAAAATCAGGATGACGAGCAGCACGTCGATGAGTGGGATCAGATTGATATCCGGCTCGTCCGATTCTCGGTTGTGCTTAAAGTTCACGTCCGCACCTCTTGGGCCAGCACCCTATCCAGTGCGCTGGCTTGTCGCTCGAGCTGGAGCAGATAGTAGTCGACACGCGACCGGAAATAACGATGGAAGAGCAGGGCGGGAATGGCGATCAGAATGCCAAACCCCGTGTTGTACAAGGCAACAGAAATGCCTCTGGCCAGCTGTGCCGGGTCGCCCCCCGCCGGCGTATACGAGCCAAAAATCTCGATCATGCCCACGACAGTCCCGAACAGGCCCAATAAGGGGGCCACAACCGCTATGGTCGACAAGCTCGGGACATATCGGTTCAATCGATACGCCACATCCTTGCCCACATCTTCTATGGCCGCAATACGTCGGCTTTCGCTTTGCTCGCGAACGACGATCACTTCGGCAAGCACCCGTCCTAGAGGCGATCCGGAGGCCAGGCGGTCCAAGGTGTCGGCGTTAAGCTGTTTGCGCCTGATGAGCTCTAAAATGTGGCTAAAGAGCTGGTCGGGAAGAATCGACTTTTTACGCAGGGAAATGAATCGCTCGATGACAAGGGCAAGGCCCAGCACGGACGTTGCGATCAATAGCCATACTGGCCACCCCGCATCGTGTATCAGTTGGAGCAAGTCCGCCTCCCTCTTCTTATGGTGGAATAAGCGGATATTCTAATGCCCGGTCTCCACGATGTGGCGGCGCACCTGCCCATCGAGCAGTCAGTGCTTATCATTCCGATGCTCAGGGAAATGGCCTAGGCCGTTTTGCGGGTTTTACACTGCCTGGAACGGTCGAGGCGGCTCCTAAAACGGTGGAGAGCCGCGCCAGACGGGGCTTTCCCGGCGCTATCCACAAAAACTGTGGATAATTCTGTGCACAAGGTTGCTCAAAGCCCCAAGTTCACGGGGGTAGCGGTTCATTGGTCAATTTCCGCTCACTTCTGGAAGATTTAATATCTCCTTTGTATTCAGTGGGTTACGCTTATTATTTAAAGCGTGCCGCCACGATGAGCGCCGATTTGGTTGATATTTCAAAGATTTGACACCGAAGCCGTTTCTGTGGAAAGCGCAGCTCGTTGATAGCTGGTTTTGCGCCGATTTTCAGCCAGATGTCCACAGGAACTGGGCTTTTAGAGGTGTCGTCCAGTCTGATATAGTCGCGGCCTGTCACCACCTCGCAAGCGCTGGCTTGCTTGCACCTTCTCTCCGCCTTTTATCCTATGTCCACGTCCTCTCCGGAACGCGTCATTCCTATACATGAACTGAACCGCGCGGTAAGCAAACTGCTCGAGGGTCATTTCTCGCGAGTTTGGGTACGAGGAGAGGTGTCGAACTTCACACGTGCAGCCTCTGGCCACTGGTACTTCACTATCAAGGACGATCGGGCGGCAGCGCGAGCAGTCATGTTTCGCAGCCGCGCAGCGGCCGTGGGCTTTGTGCCAAAAGCCGGCGAATGCTTCGATTTCTTCGCCACCGTGGGCTTGTACGAGCCGCGTGGCGACTTTCAGATTCAAGTAGAGGCCTTGCGTCGAGCCGGGCAGGGAAATCTTCACGAAGCCTTTCTCGCTCTTAAACAAAAGCTCGAAGCAGAGGGTCTGTTTGACCCCGGGCGTAAGCTTTCCATTCCTTCCATGCCTCGTCGTGTGGGCGTCATCACTTCCTTGGCGGCGGCCGCTTTGCGGGACGTGCTGGCCGCAATGGCGCGGCGAGCGCCCCATGTACAGGTGGTGCTGTATCCGGCCCCGGTGCAAGGCGCTGATGCAAGCGGCCGTTTGCTGGAAGCACTGAGGGTCGCCCTGCAACGAGACGAGGTCGATGTCATTTTGCTCGTCCGCGGAGGAGGCAGTCTGGAGGATCTCTGGAGCTTCAATGACGAAGCCCTTGCCAGAGCTGTTGCCGCCAGCCACATCCCCATCATCAGTGGCGTAGGACACGAGACTGACTTCACTATTGCTGACTTTGTCGCCGACCTGCGTGCTCCGACCCCGACCGCCGCTGCCGAATTATGTTGCCGCTCCCGGCAGGAATGCCTCGATGCGGCTCAGGCTGCTTTCCTGGCATTGACTGCGCAGCAGTATCGAAACATGGAACGTGCAGCTCTGCGCTTGGACAGGGCCGTGGCGATGTTAGTCTCGCCGCAGCAGCGAGTGCAGTACCAAAGAGAGCGCTTGCACGGCCTGCATCAGCGATTGATGCGCTGTGCGTCGTCCGCGCTTGATCGACGCCGTCCGCACCTTGATTTGCTATTGCGTCGCCTAGGACACGCCGAACCTGCTGTGGAGGCCCGTCGCCGAACGCTGGAGCAAACGATTGCAAGGCTGGTGGGCTGCGCGCCGCGCCAGATGGCCGTGCAACAGGCGCGCGTCCTGTCTGCCGTCCAGACGCTCGAAGCCTTGAATCCCCGGAAGATCCTGCATCGCGGCTATGCGATCGTGCGAGACGAACAGGGGCGGCTGGTTAAAAATGCGTTAGACTTGAATAGGGGTGACCGCCTCAGTCTTGAGTTGGGGCAAGGCGGCGCCGACGTCAAGGTCGTCGCAACCCGAAGTCTACTTTAAGCATTCCAGGCTAAACTCGCCCG
>JAJUGB010000059.1 GCA_029268595.1 Alcaligenaceae bacterium
CATGGCCACGACGGCTTCAATCGACATGGGCAGGTAAATAATGGCTCGCTCGCCCTTCTTGAACCCCAAGGACTTGATACCGTTGGCGAACTGGCATACGCGCGCATGCAGTTCGCGGTAGGTCACTTTTGTGACTTGACCATCGTCCGCCTCAAAAATAATGGCGGTCTTGTCCGCCGTGGAAGTCTCCAGATGCTTATCGAGGCAATTGGCTGAGACGTTCAATTGGCCGTCGGAAAACCACTTATAGAAAGGCGCATCTGAACTGTCGAGCACCTGGGAAAAGGGCTTGATCCACTTGAGATTCTCGCGCGCCAGTCTGGCCCAAAACTCCTCAGGCGCGGCGTTGGCCTCGTCGCACAAGGCTCGGTAAGCATCCATTCCGGCAATATTGGCCTGGCGAACCAGCTCGGCTGGCGGTGGGAAGACGCGTTTCTCCACGAGAACCGATTCGATCTCAATCGACATGATGTACTCCTTGTTTGATTTGATTTGCCTTCGGCCGGCTTGGAACACTTGTGGACGTTGACTACCTAACAGTATCGCGCACAGTTTGCCCGCGCGCAAAGTCCAGTCGCGTAAGCACGAGAAGCCCTGCCACAAAGAAGAGCCCGGTGCAGAGCAAGGCCAATCGATGATTACCGGACGTAACCCAGGTGATGATCCCGTAGCAGAGCGGCCCCACGACCGCAGCGAGTTGCACCGCAAAGGTCCATAGAGAGTAGAACTCGGCGGTTCTGCCAGCGGGGGCGAAGGCTCCCACCATGGCGCGACCGGCGCTTTGACTGGTCCCCATGCACAAGCCTGCCAGTACAGCGGCGATCCAGAAAACCCATACTTCAACAGCAGCCCATGCCACCAACACCATGGCCATCCAACCTAACAGGGTGATGCCTAAAGCCGGCTTATGCCCGATGCGGTCTTGCATGTACCCAAACAACAAAGCGCCCGCCGCGGCCGCTATATTGACTGTGAACACCATGGCCATGGTTTGGGCAAGAGTAAAACCCATGGCCTGGTTGGCGTATACGGCTGCGAGGGTGACCACCACGGATATCCCGGCGTGATAGAACGCGCCGCATATCAATAGCAGCCGAAAATCCCGAAAGTGCCCTCCCGTTTCTACCCAGGCATGGTGTAAACGACGCCACCAGACAATGGAGGGCCGCCTGGTGGGCTTCGATCGTTCTTGTAAAAAACAAAACGACGGTATGGCGGCGAGCGCAAAAATCGCCGCAGTAAGCAGCATGATCCACGGAACATAATCCGGCGCTTCCCTACCCATTTCTGAAGCCCAGCTAACCAGCGCCAGGGACAGCCCTAAAGCCAGCATGCCGCCAAAATAGCCGAAGCCCCAGCCCCAGCCGGAGACACGCCCGAAGGCGTGAGGTTGAGCCAATTCGGGCAGGAACGCGGCCACAACAGATTCGCCCACGCAGTAGCAATAGTTGGAGACGGCCAGGAGCACGAGCGCCAGCACTACGGCGCCAGGCGCCGCAAAATAAAGAGCGGCGGTTGAGAGCACGCATCCCAATGTGCTGGTAAAAAGCAGCCGCCGTTTACCCGCCGTGGCGTCAGCCTGAGCGCCCAGAGCCGGCATGGTCAGCATGACGGCCAAGTAGGAGACGGACAAAGCGAACGTAAAAGCGAGTGTGGCCCAATCTTTATTCTGTGCCACCACACTGACAAAGTACGTGCTGAATACCGTAGTGATGACTACTGTTGTGTAGCCCGAATTGGCAAAGTCGTACATTGCCCAGGCCAGCACCTCGCGCCTCTTTACACCCGTGTTCAATATGTTGGAAGACGGCAGGTCTCGCAGTTTGCCGGGTTCCTGGACGGAAGTGTCAGTAGTAGTCATTTTGGATGGTCAGGGACGGTAGTGGCACATACACGGAAGACGGCCGTACCGCAACGCAGCCGCCGAAAACATCGCAATCATGCCATATGCAGTTTGACCAATACCTACTCGGCGGCAGTCAATAGGCCGAGCGACCGAGAGTGTTAGACCATAAGGCCCAAGGCGTCTGGGCTACCGTAATACCTCGTTTACCCGATGTATTGTGAAACAGCGCTTTACCTCAGGTATCTGTTTCGTTAAACTTGGACGAATTTTTTGATCTGCCTTTGCGCGAGTTGGGCGTGCGTTCCCTGCTTTTACCTGTGAAATCGGCCATTTTAAGAGGCCGAGCGGGTAAATAGTGGCGCGTGCATCTCGCTGGTCAGCCTACTTACCGCAAAAGACATCGTCATGCCGCCACATCGACTATCCGTTTCACCTGCATCTTTAACTGCTCTGTGGCGCCTCCCCCGATACCTTTTAATTGCAGCCGCACTTACCTTAACGGGATGCGCAACGCAGCAAGCCGGCAACCAGCACGCAGAACGAGGTGGCTCCATCCGAGACAGCTACCTCTCTCAAACCAAGTCAGATCCTCTCGGCGCCTATCTCGCCAGCAACGAATTCAACAGCAGTTACGCGCGCGCCCAATATCCCACCTCTTCCGACTTCTCCCGGTTCACCGATACAAAGGCACTGGCCAACGCAGCGCTCGATCAGCTGGGTGTCAAATATAAATATGGCGGCGGAGCCCCCAACACCGGATTCGACTGCAGCGGCCTGGTTATCTACGCCGCCGAGAAGTCACTGGGGCTGAAGCTGCCACGACAGTCGGCCCAAATTGCTCGCCAAGGTATAGCCGTCCAGAAAAAGGACCTCAAGCGCGGCGACCTGGTGTTTTTCAACACACGAGGTCACCGGTTCTCCCATGTAGGAATCTACCTGGGCGACCGCAAATTCGTGCATGCTCCTAGCCGCGGCTCTGTCGTCCGAGTCGAAAGCATGGATATCGGCTACTGGAAAAAGCGCTATAACGGAGCCCGCCGGCTCTCCCCGGATGCCGGCAACTTGACTGCCATGAAATAAGGGCGGGCTGCCCCCGCCGCATTCAAGTAGCGGGCGCTAATTTCTGTCGGGGCACGATTCGCAGTAGCCGCATTGGGAAAGCGCCTTCTTCATGCAGCACACCGAGCGCCGACACGCCAATACTCTAATACCCGAACGGGCCGCTGCAGCCCGAAACGTCTTCATGACGTTGTGGCCGAGAAAATCCGTCAGAAGTATTAAAAGATCAGTACCGGATGGCAGCTGCAAGGTCTTCTTTTGATGAGCCGGATCGCGCCCGCTAATATGGTGGGCTATCAGGATATTGTGCGCGTTTAGCAATTGAGGAATATTGCCCAGGCGATCCGCGCCTACAACCACAGCTTTGACTGTCGACGACATGCTTATCTCCTTCCGTGTAGAAGGAATAAACGATAATCATTCCTATTATCAAAGTCAATCGCCTTATGAGGCGGCCGAGCGAGCGGTGTCAACAGCTTTGGGCGTACTCTCCAGCGCTTCGTCAACCACTTCCCGAGTGAGCTCGGACGACAACATTTCAAGGAGAACGTAGACGTAATCGCGTAGAAACACACCTGCCTTTATGGCGACTCGGGTCGTATGACGGCCAAACAAATGCCCTGCCGGCAAACCGATGAGACCTTTGTCGCGTCGAGGATCGTAGGCCATCCCTGCAATGATTCCCACGCCTAGACCGACGTCCACGTACGTCTTGATGATGTCCGCATCGATAGCCTCCAACACGATGTCGGGCTGAATTCGGGCCGCTTCAAAGACCTCGTCGATAGTGCGCCGCCCTGAAAACTGGCGGTCATACGTGACAATGGGAAATTCGGCCAATTGGGCCAGGGTCAGGTTGCGCGCCTCGTTTGAGGTAAGCCCTGCCAATGGATGATCGGGGCGCACCACAATGATGTGCTCCCAGTTATAGACGGGCAATGCTGCCAGTCCGGGGGTGTGTCCCAGTGTTTCAGTGGCGATGGCGATATCGGCCTGTTCTTCCAACACTAACCGAGCCAAAGTGGGCGGGTTGCCTTCTGCAAGCGACACCCGCACTTTGGGAAAGCGTTCGCGAAAGGCGGGGATGACCTTGGGCAAGATATAACGGGCTTGCGCATGGGTACACCCAATGGTCAGGCCCCCTTCATCGCGTCGGGCGAATTCGTCACTGACTTTCTTAAGGTTGTCGACTTCGCGCATTATGCGGTCGATAACCTGAGCAACCACGGCGCCTGGCTTAGTCAACCCCTTGATGCGCTTGCCGTGTCGCTCGAAAATCTTGATGCCGAGTTCGTCCTCGAACTCGATAATGGATTTAGACACACCCGGCTGCGAGGTATACAGCGCCCGGGCCGCCTCGGTAAGGTTGAAGTTGCGGCGTATGGTCTCGCGTACAAAACGGAACTGTTGAAGATTCATATGACGGTCCTTTATGGCCGTCATTATAGGTTATAAGTCGACACCCTTAAATTATTTTGGGAAATAAGGATATATCCGTCTCTTACTTCGCGCTGCGTTCACGGCAGGCATCCCTTTCTTTTGCATGGAATGCGGCCTGTGCACTGCAGTACGCCATGAGCATCAGGGATTCGGTATCCGTCTAGCTCTCGTTGCGGGACGCCTGGCCGGCTGCCTCACCCGCTGCTACGGAACGACGTCGAGGGGGCTTCACACGCAATTTACGCCAAAGCATATACACCATCAGTCCGGCAAATATGGCGTGCACCAGCCAAAGGCCTATGCTGAAGGGCAATTGACCATTGCCAATCCAACCTCGCGAAAGGTTGATCAAGTTCATGTACAACAAGCCCACCAGGCCCGCTATAACGATGTCGCCGGAGCGCCCAAGGCGGGGATTGACAGCGCCCAAAGGTATCGCCAACAAGGCAAGGTTAAGCGCAGCTAGAGGCAACGCAATGCGCCACATGATCTGAGAACGCGCTTCATCTGTCCCATCGGCGAGCAACTGAGTGGTGGGGCGCGCCTTGATCTTCCGGGTGGCCAGTTCGCGCAGCGCTTCGGGCGAAGTCTCGACACTACTTTCTAGACGCACGCCGTAGCGTTCGAAGTCCAGAAGACGGAACTCTTGCTGACCGGGCTTCAAGTCGTATCTGTGCCCGTCGCTCAGGACGAGAAACCTGTCGCCATTCTCTTGTGTCGTCACTCGCGCGCTTTCTGCCGTGACCACACTGAGCCATTCTGGATCCAGCACCCGGGCGACCACCCTGCCCAATTCATCTTCTGGTCGAGTTGGGGCTTCCGCGAAGAACACCCGTGCCCCGCCCTGCGTTTCAATGAACTGACCAACGGTGACTTTAGAAAGATCCGACCGTTGCTCGTAGCGTTGACGGTATTCTTCTATTTGCTGATAAGACCACGGTGAGGCAACCAAAGTCAGTAATGCAATCAAGCCGGCAAATGGTAGGGCACACCTCAATACCGGAGAGACCCAGTCGCGCAAAGACAGGCCGCTGGCAAACCACACCACCATTTCGGACTCACGGAAATTCCGCGTGACCGTGGTCAGTACAGCGATGAATAACGATACCGACAAAATCACCGGCAATGCGGTGATGCTGGAAAATGCTGCGAGGCCCAATACTACATCCGCGCCGATGCTACCCGCCGCCGCTTCGCCCAGCAGACGCACCAGCAGAACGCTAAGCCAGACCACAAGCAGAGTCGAGAAGACGACTCCCGCATGGCTGAGTATTTCTGAGACGACTGAGCGCTTGAATAATGACATGAGAGAATATGCGGGATAATCGTTAGCATCCTTTCAGACACTACTAGGGAAAACGGTATGGAATTTAGCACACAGACCACCGCTGCCTTGCATCAGATCGAGACCGCTGCGCTTGCGGTCGGCGTCTTCACCGACTCAAGCTTAAGCCCCTCGGCCGAAGCCATTGATAAAGCAAGCAGCGGAGCCATCCGTAAGGTGCTCGGTTCCGAGTTTCAAGGCAAGGCGGGCTCTCAGCTCGTCTTGCGTGACCTTCCGGGCGTCAGCGCAGCCCGAGTGGTGCTCGTAGGGCTGGGAAAACGCGATGCCTACAACGCCGCCGCACACGCCAAGGCCGAGCAAACCTTTGCACGCTATTGCACGCAGGCCGGTTTGACAGAAGCTGTGACGGCGCTGACAGTAACCGAGTGCGCCGACACGACCTTGGTTTCGAGAGCCCAGGCCTCGGCCATTGCTGCAGGGCAAGCGGCATACCGCTACGACACCACGCTGGGCAAACCCGAGGAAGATGCCAAGCCGGCATTGGAAAAGTGGACTATCGCGGTAAGCCGCAACCAGGCAAGCGAAGCGCAACAAGGCCTGAAAACGGGGCAAGCCATTGCAAACGGAGTCAATCTTACCCGTCTCCTTGGCGACTTGCCTCCCAACGTATGCACACCCACTTACCTGGGCGAAACGGCCAAGAGTCTCGCTAACGAATTTCCAAACCTCACAGTGCAAGTGTTGGCGCGCGAGCAGATTGAAGAGCTGGGCATGGGTTCCTTCCTGTCCGTGGCGCGTGGCTCATATGAACCGCCCGCGTTCATTATCCTCGAGTACACGCCATCGGGCAGTGCACCAGCGACGCCATCCAAAGCCGCCCGCAAGACTGCAAGCAAGGCCGCCAAGTCGACAGCAAAGACGGCCAACAAGGCAGCCGGAAAGACAGCCGGAAAGGCCGCCGCCAAGTCGGCTGCCGCGGCAACTGTGCCGGCGGACGGCGCGAACGCACCCATTGTGCTTGTCGGTAAAGGCATTACGTTCGATGCCGGAGGCATATCACTCAAGCCTGCGGCCAATATGGACGAGATGAAATACGATATGTGCGGCGCCGCCAGCGTCCTGGGCACCTTCCGTGCTTTGGCCGAGCTTCAGCCGGCCCGTCGTGTCGTTGGACTTATCCCAGCCTGCGAAAACCTTCCCAGCGGCCGCGCCAACAAGCCGGGCGATGTGGTCACCAGTATGTCTGGCAAAACCATCGAAATCCTCAACACCGATGCCGAAGGCCGCCTGGTATTGTGCGACGCGCTGACCTATGCCGAGCGCTATAACCCTGCCGTGGTCATCGATATTGCCACACTGACAGGCGCCTGCGTCATAGCCCTCGGCCATCACAACACGGGGCTATTCACGAAGGACGACGAGCTGGCCGAAATCCTGCTTCACGCCGGACGCCAGGCCAACGACACCGCCTGGCGCCTGCCTTTGGAAGACGCCTACCAGGAGCAATTGCGCTCGAACTTTGCAGATATGGCAAACGTTGGCGGCCGCGATGCGGGCTCCATTACCGCTGCTTGCTTCCTGGCTCGTTTCACAGACAAATACCGGTGGGCTCATCTGGATATCGCCGGAACGGCATGGCGCAGCGGAAAAGACAAAGGCGCCTCGGGCCGTCCGGTTCCCTTATTGGTTCAATTCCTGCAGAACTTTGCCTGACGAGGGCATGAAAGGCGTGGGATTTTTAACCGCCATTATTCCCCCTAGATCATGAGCCGAGTCGACTTCGCCTTTGGCGCAGCCGACCGGCTACGCATGGCCTGCGATGTAGTTCATAAGCAGTATCTGTCCGGGCGGCCGATTGTCGTCTATGGGCGGGACAAGTCTTTGCTGAAACGCTTTGACCACATGCTATGGGGATTCGAAGCGACCGCGTTTATCCCTCACGTATGGACCGACGACCCCTTGGCCGACGTGACGGCTGTTCTATTCACGGCGCAGGCCCCCATTAAGCCGCCGGCCTTGACAGGCAAGGACGCCTGGTTACTGAACCTCGATGCCGATTGCCCGCCGGAGGCGGCCCAATTTGAACGCATTCTTGAGATCGTTTCCCAGGACCCGGAAGACGTACAGCAAGCCAGACAACGTTGGCGAGAATATAAAGCCGCTGGACACGACCTGCATGCGCACGACGTGTCCAGCCGCACTCAATAGGCATTTTCACCTACTTCCCGTTCGATTCATTAGCGCAGACTATCAATCATTCAAATAAAAGAATTTGTCGACCTTCTCTAGCCTGTGTTTAATGAGGCTGTTGCCATTGCAATGCCTTTGATGCGGTTCCAGGCACAGCAGAAATCTGATGCGCAACAAGTAAAGACGAAAACAACAAGAGACAGACCCAAGCAGTTCCATTCCGCTTTGAGGAGAAGTCAATGGAGACAACGTCTGGTCGCAACAGCATCGATGCGCGCCTGCCCGCAGGCCGTACAGCCACCTTAGGGTTGCAGCACGTTCTAGTCATGTATGCCGGTGCTGTCACAGTGCCGCTAATTGTGGGCGGTGCGCTGCAATTACCCCCAGAACAACTTGCCATATTGATCAGCGCCGACCTGCTGTGCTGCGGCTTGATCTCCCTGCTTCAATCACTAGGCATAGGCAAATGGATAGGGATACGTCTGCCAGTGATGATGGGCGTGTCGTATGCCGGCATCGCCCCCATGATTGCGATCGGGCTCAATCCGGAACTGGGCCTGCCCGGTCTATATGGCTCAATCATCGCGGGCGGACTAGTCTGTCTACTGCTCATGCCCGTCATTATCCGAGCCCTACCCCTGTTCCCGCCCCTGGTCACCGGAGCAACCCTTCTGTCCCTGGGTACCGGCCTGCTCAGTGTGGCCATTACCTGGGCAGGGGGCGGCTACACCGTAACGGATTTCGGAAGCCCCTTCTACATCGCCATCGCTGCTTTGGTGCTACTCGTTACCTTGTTGGTAGCACGGTTCGCCAAGGGCTTCTTCGGTAGCCTTTCCGTCTTGGCCGGCATAGTTGCGGGCACCGCGGTAGCCTTTGTGTTCGGCAAGGTGGATTTCAGCGGAATTGGCCAGGCTCCTATGATTGAAATGGTGCGCCCCCTGCAATTCGGCATGCCGGTGTTCGACGTAGTGGCTATATTGACCATGTCGTTGATCGTCCTGATCACGATGATCGAATCCATCGGCCTGTTCTTTTCTTTGGGCGAAATTCTCGGGCATCGCATCACCCGTGACGAGTTTACTCGGGGTCTGCGTGCCGACGCCCTGGGCGCAACCATCGGTGGCCTGTTCAACACCTTTCCTTACACCTCCTACGCGCAAAACATCGGCCTGGTAGGGATTACTGGAATTCGCAGCCGTTATGTCTGTGCAGCGGCGGGCGTGATATTGATTCTGCTGGGGCTCGTGCCGAAAATCGCCTACGCCGTCGCCGCCATTCCACACTATGTATTGGGCGGAGCCGCGATTGCCATGTTCGGCATGGTGGCCGCGTCCGGCGTACGCATCCTGCAAAGTGTGGACTTCCGCAACAATCGCCACAACACCCTCATACTTGCCATCAGCTTGGGCATCGGCCTCATACCGACCATGTCATCCAAGTTCTTTTCCGCCTTCCCCGACTACCTCACCCCCTTCCTGCATAGCGGCGTACTTCTGACGGCGTTTACTGCCGTGGTGCTCAACGTCATCTTCAACGGCTTCAACCCTCGCGACGTGCTGCTGGGGGACGACAGTACAGTGCGACAACCCGCTGGCGACGAAGCCGCAGCCGCCCTGGCCTCTGCCCCGCGCATCTCCCAAACGTCTTGAACTGGATTAGCGACATAGTCATGAACCAAGATTCGTATTGCGACACATTATTCATCAATGGCATTGTCGTCACCATGGACGACCAAAGGCGAGTCATTGCAGACGGCGCCGTCGCAGTCAGAGGGCAGCGGATAGTAGCGGTCGGCTCAGCAGACGAACTGCGAGATTGGAACGCGGCGCGGCGAATCGACTGCCGCGGCAGTGCCGTCATACCAGGCCTCATCGATTGCCATAATCATCTATTCCAGTTGGCCGGTCGAGGCCTGGGAGATGGCATGGCCTTGTGGCAATGGTTGGGAGAGTACATGTTGCCCTTGGCCGCCAACATTCAAGCACCTGAAGCGTTGGCGGCAGTGCGAGTAGCTGCCCTTGAGGCCGTGTCCTGCGGCACTACCACCCTGCTGGACAACCATTACGCACCATCCGACGTAGAAACCACTTTAGGGGTCGCCCGTGCTTTGCAGGAAATCGGGTTGCGCGGCATCGTCGCGCGAGGGATGTTCGGGCCTTACACCCAAGTAGCGCAAGACAACGGCTTGGACTGCGCGCTGTTTCAGCACAATACTGCCGACGAAATGGCCTCCATGCGCGAATGCCTGCAAGAATGGTCCAGTGATCGCGTCTCGATCTGGCCGTCTCCCATCAACGTCATCTATAACGACCAGTCTTTGGTAAGAGGCTGCGTTGAACTGGCCAAAGAGTTTGGCGTACGATGGCAGACACACTGCTCAGAAGCCGCGGCCGACCCCAAAATCTATGAAAGCGCTTACGGTGTTCGCCCCTTTGTGTGGATGCGCGACGAGGGCCTGCTTGATGCGGACGCCACCTTTGCCCATGCTATCTGGCTCAACGAAGAAGAGATAAGCATCGTGGGCGAGCACCAATGCGGTATCGCACACAATCCAATGTCCAACCAGTACCTCGCTTCCGGCCCCATGCCGCTGCGCAAGCTGCGACAAGCCGGCGTATCCATGGGCTTGGGCGCCGATGGAGCTGCCGGCCACTGTATGGATTTATTCCAGATCATGAAGCAAACGGTGTATGTTCAACGGCAAGCCTTGCTCGACCCACAGGCGGGCAACGCGTTGGAAGCTTTCGAACTCGCCACCCGGGAAGGCGCCCGCCTTGCCAATGTGGACGCAGGTCAACTTACTGAAGGAAAGCTGGCCGACGTCGTCGTGGTAAACCTGGATAAACCCTCCATGGCGCCCTGCTTCGATGTTGTCTCCACTCTTGTCTATGCCGGTTCTGGCAATCAGGTCAGCCTTACGATGGTGGATGGGCAGATCGTCTACGAACAGGGCCGTTTCACGCAAGTAGATCGCGACGCGTTCATTGAAGATGCTCAGCAGCGCTGCAGCCAGCTTGTTCAACGTCTTGGCCTGCAATTCCCGTTGTCCCGGGCTCACGGTGCCCGCGGCGCCGCCATTCAAGACGCGAGTGTCGCTTGATCGTTCAGGTGGTTGTCAGCTATTCTTTATGCAAACGTGTTAGCGAGTTTCACGCTGCATACTGCCGCTTGTCGCCCCGTTCGGGTGCTATAGTGGCTGCAACCCTCTTTTTGTGATTGAAGGATCAGCAATGAACGATCTTCGACAAACCTCAATGCCAGGCAGCGGCCATATCGCCTCTAGCCAGGCAACGCAAAACCGCGTATTGCGCAACACCTATTGGCTTTTGGCGCTTTCGTTGGTGCCGACTGTACTAGGGGCCATGGTTGGGCTTACCACGGGCATCAACGCCGTCATGTCGGCCAGCCCCGGCATGAGCGTTGTCGTGTTCCTGGTAGGCGCTTTCGGCCTGATGTTCTTGGTCGAACGCAACAAGAACAATTCTTTGGGCGTGGCGCTGCTCCTGGCGTTCACCTTCTTCATGGGGCTTATGTTGTCCCGTCTGGTGGGCCATATCCTGGGCTTCAGTAACGGCGCTCAGCTTATTATGTTGGCTTTCGGCGGCACAGCGGTCGTGTTCGGAGCCATGGCCAGTGTGGCCAGCACCACTAAGCGCGACTTTAGCCATTGGCAGAAGTTTTTGTTTATCGGCGTCATTCTGCTGATTGTGGCGTCCGTTGCCAATATTTTCCTGCAGATTCCCGCGCTCGTGCTGACCGTGTCTGTTTTGGCCATTGGCATTTTCTCGGCCTTCCTGCTGGTCGATCTGCAGCGTATTATTCGCGGGGGCGAAACCAATTACATTTCTGCCACCCTGGCCGTCTACCTCGATCTCTACAATATATTTGCCAACTTGCTTATGTTGCTGGGCATTTTCGGCGGCGACCGAGAGTAATCCCAGGTAAGGCATGTACAGTTGGTCTAGCAGACCGTCACGTAGCACAGGCAAGCCATCTGGCTTGCCTTTTTTATTGTGCCGCGCAATCGGCGTACAAGCGATTGAACCGAAAAAGGCGCTCTCGCTTGAGCAGATCGTGCAGGTTTACGACTGGGCGATCTTCCTGTGCAAGCCGCTCCACCAACCGGGCGAGCGCGCGCTGTGTGGCAAGACGATGCTCTTGCCAATAAAGCACGAGTAACTGGTCGGGATCCAATACTGTCAGGCCGAACCGACGCAGTTCCGATCGATTGAAATCGCGTACATTGCGGGTGACAACACTAACCTTGAGACCCGGCTCACGCGCCAGCACCGCTCGTGCAGCGGCAATTACATGCCAATCTTTGGGATCGCTATAAACCAGACCATGTTTATAAGAGTCGACAGCGTCAACGTTGGCTGCGGGATAGTCCGCCTGCAACTGATCCCATTGCTGATCGACTTGTGCCTGCTCAACTTGCCAAAGCCGGCCGGCGTTACGTCGCCATTCCTGCCCTATGATGGGGCTCCAAACCGGCTTGAAACCGCCCTGGTCCGCTAAAGACAACAGCAAGCAGCGCAATACGCTAGACAGCAAGACACAGGTGTCGAGCACCACCGCTTCCGGACAGCGACTCAAAATCGTTGCAACTCCATAAGTACTTTACGCGTGTGCAACGGCTTACCGGCCAGTAGTTGATCCAGCCGTTCGCGCAACGCATGGCGCAATTCGGGTTCAAGCACCGGATCCTCAAAATCAGGCTCGGCCTGATCCAGGCCATAGCCCGTTTCGTTCAATAGTTGCCACTCAAATCGACGAAGAGCTCCTGCTGCCCGATTGCCCTGAGCGAGCCGGCGCAGTGCGTCGTCATAAGCGGTATACAGACCCGGGTGAGCGTCTTCGCGCGGTAACAAACGAATAAGCAACTCGTTCATGTACCATGCCGACATCATGGCGCGGCCAGTCAACCGATGTATGCCCGCGCAGTCGGCGCGCACTAGCGTCTTGACCTCGCCGGCACCGCTCCATGACAGCAGCAGGGGTTGAAACGCCGAGAGCACGGGACGTAAGGCCGAGGTCGGTCGTTTTGCGCCTTTGGCGACCAGGGCAACTACGCCGTGGTCGCGGGCAAACACCTGAATAATGAGGGAAGTTTCCTTCCAGGCGCCCGCATGCAATAAATAGCCTGCGGCATCGTGGACTCGCTGCGCCCTTCGGCTACTCATATCCGAGTTCGCGCAGCGCCCCTTCGCGGTCTGACCAACCTTTGCGCACCTTGATGTACACATCAAGGAATACCGGCTTCTCGAGCAATTTCTCGATGTCCTGGCGCGACTCGGTGGCGATCCGTTTCATGTGATTGCCGCCTGCGCCCAATAATATGGGCCGGTGTGTTTCACGCTCTACCACGACACACGCCGCGATTCTTGCGCCCGCCTCGTTTTCTTCCCATTGTTCGATAACGACCGTGCAACCGTAAGGCAGTTCGTCGCCCACGAGGCGGAATATTTTCTCGCGCACCAATTCGGCCGCTATGAATCGCATGGACCTGTCGGTGAGCGCGTCAGCGTCGAACATAGGTTCTGCCTCGGGCAGGCGCGAGGCGATTTCGTCGAGCAGGACGCTTAGTTGAATATCTCGAACAGCGCTGACCGGTATGACGGCGTCGTACGGGTGACGTTCCAGGATTGTCTCGGTAAACCCGAACAAGGCATTTTTATCTTTGAGTTGATCGACCTTGCTGATCACGAGCAACGCATTTTTCTTGGGCAGTAAAGGAACAATGCGTTCATCGCCCTCGGACCACTTACCGGCTTCCACCACATGAAGCACCACGTCCACCTCTTGCAGCGCTTGAGTTACCACCCTGTTCATCATGCGGTTCATGGCGCCGCCGTGGCGCGTCTGAAAACCCGGTGTATCGACGAAGACAAATTGCTCGTTGTCGCGAGTCAGTACCCCGTGAATACGATGGCGGGTTGTCTGTGCCTTGCGCGAAACAATGGAAATTTTGGTGCCAATAAGTGCGTTGGCCAATGTGGATTTGCCCACATTGGGGCGCCCCACAATGGCTACGAAGCCACAACGAAAAGCTTGGTTCATTTGCGCTCCTGAGGCACGGCAACGGGCAGGGACAACTGCGTGGACTTGCGCGCGCGATGACGCACCGGACCAGTGCCCTTTTCCTGATCCATGGCCTGTATGGCCGCGATCGCCTGGGTCGCAGCCAGTTGCTCCGCCGCGCGCCGACTACTGGCGGCGGCACACACGCGTATATCGAGCTTGGGCACCGCACATTCCACATCGAACATCTGGTTATGTGCTGCGCCGTGTGTAGCTACAACGGTATAAAGCGGCAAATCAAGGCGTCGACCTTGTAGAAGCTCTTGCAATAAGGTTTTCGGATCTTTGCCCAAGGTTTTTGGATCGACTGTCTGCAGTATGGGGGCGTACTGACGCTCTATGACTCGTTCGGCGGCATCAAAGCCGGCATCCAGGAAGACCGCCCCGAAAACAGCTTCCAGGGCGTCGGCCAATATGGAGGGGCGCCTGAAGCCGCCGCTTTTCAATTCTCCCTCGCCCAGGCGCAGATAATCTGAAAGGGACAGCTTTTGCGCAATATCGGCTAGAGCAGACTGCTTGACAAGGTTTGCACGCAGGCGGGAAAGGTCTCCCTCGTCGACTCGCGAAAACTGCTTGTAGAGCAATGCGGCAACCACAAAATTAAGCACGGAATCGCCCAAGAACTCGAGTCGTTCGTTGTGGCGAGAGCTGTGGCTGCGGTGAGTGACAGCTTGTTCGAGCAAGGCAGGATCACGAAACTCGTAACCGAGCGCCGCTTCCAAAGACTTAAGGCCGGCCATTATTGAAACCCGCCGATACGGCTGGGCTCGCTGAAGTTCATCCATATGAAGAACGCGCGCCCCACGATGTTTTGTTCGGGCACAAAACCCCAGTAGCGGCTATCGAGGCTATTGTCCCGATTGTCGCCCATCATGAAGTAATGGCCGTCCGGGACGGAGCAGCGTACGCCGTTCTGCATGTATTGGCAGTGAGTGCGGTACGGGAAGTCGATAATGGGCATAAGACCCTGCGAAGCTTGCTTATTAAGCAGAATACTGTACTTGGCGTCGCCGAGCTGTTCAGTATAGCGCCCCACGTACGAGGAACGATCCGGCTCGTAAAAGTCACCGGCCCGAGTATGTGGCACTTGCTGGCCATTTACATATAGCGTCTTGTTTTGATAAAGAACTTCGTCGCCGGGCAGGCCAATGACGCGCTTGATATAGTCGACCTTGGGATCGACAGGGTACCGAAACACCAGGACATCACCCCGCTTTGGGCTGCCAAGTTCAATCACCTTTTTATCAATGACCGGCAAACGAATACCGTATTCGAACTTGTTGACGAGTATTAGATCGCCGTTTTGCAAAGTGGGTAACATCGAGCCCGAAGGGATACGGAAGGGCTCGACAATAAACGATCGCAGAACAAAGACAAACAGAATGACCGGAAAAAAGCTGACGCAGTACTCTACCCACCAAGGCACGCGGTGCGCGCGGTCGTATGCCTCTTGGCGCCGCTGCGCCGCTTCAAGTGTGCCGACTCCCTGAGGGTTGGAATCGAAGACCGCCATTTCGGCGGCCGCACGCCGTTGCCGCCGCGACCGCAAATAAAAAAAATCAACCGCCCACACAATGCCGGTAATAACCAGCAAGATAAAAAGAATGAGAGCGAAATCCCAGCTCATACAGCCGTTTCCTATGCCTATGGTTTAGCGCTTATTTATCTTCGACCTGCAATATGGCAAGGAACGCCTCTTGAGGAATTTCGACGTTGCCCACCTGCTTCATTCGCTTTTTACCCGCTTTTTGTTTCTCGAGCAGTTTCTTCTTGCGGCTGATGTCGCCGCC